>NZ_FOMM01000042.1:0-27686 GCF_900112625.1 Methylobacterium sp. 13MFTsu3.1M2 | reverse complement strand
TACGCGGCGGAGTGCGCGCTGGACCGGGGCGAGCCGGCCCGGATCAGCCTGACGCCCGCCACCTGGGCGACGATCGTGTCGGTGAACCGGCGGGTCAACAAGGCGATCGAGCCGATGACCGACCAGGACCACCTGCACGTGGCCGACCGCTGGGACCTGGCCGAGGACGGCATCGGCGACTGCGAGGACTTCCAGCTGCTCAAGCGCCACATGCTGGCCGAGGCCGGCCTGCCGCGGCGGGCGATGCGCATGACCGTGGTGATCGACGAGAAGGGCGAGGGCCACGCCGTGCTGACCCTGATCACCGACCGCGGCGACCTGGTGCTCGACAACAAGACCAGCGCGATCCTGCCCTGGCACAAGACCGGCTACGTGTTCATCAAGCGCGAGAGCCAGGACGCCGTCGCCTGGGTCTCCCTCGGCGGCGTCACCTCCCCGGTCACCACCGCAAACCGGTGAACAAGCCACGCGGCGAGCAGTGGAACCTCGGCCGCACGCGCCGTTCCTTAACGGATCGCTAACCCTGCGGCGCCACTCTGTCGGGTGACGGAGTGCCTTAACGATGCCGCGAGCCCGCCACGTGACGCCGGTCCCGCTTCTGGCTGTCGTCCTCGTCGCCGCCGCCTGCGGCACCGCCCGGGCCGCGAGCGAGACCGAAGCCCGCCACGCCGCGTGGCGCGACTGCGTCAGCCGCAACTTCCGGATCCAGGCGGCACTGACGGACCGGGATCTCGCCGCCGACGCCGCCTTCCGGGCCTGCCGGACCGCCGAGGACGCCTATCTCGCGACCCTCGCGGCCTCGCCGCTGCTCGACGACGAGGATGTCGGGCGCGCCCGGCCGCTCCTCGCTGGCCGGATGCGCGCTTGGCTGGTCGGCAACCGCGGCTGACGTCGGCGATTCCCGGCAGCGGCCATCGGGAAAGGACGTTTCCGCCAAGCGCGTGAGGTCGGCCAGCAAGGCAGCGTCGCGGAGGCCTGCCGCCTATGCCTTCAGGCGCGCCTTGATCCGCCGGGTCAGCCCGTCGCGGACGTCGCGGTAGGCGTCGAGGCGCTGCTCGCGCGAGGCGTCCTGCAGCAGCGTCGGGTCGGGGGTCGGCCAGTACTCGACATCGGCCGCGAGGGTGTGCGTCAGGTCCAGTGCCCGGTGGTGCGCCTCCGGCGCGAGGGTGATGATCAGGTCGAAGTTCAGGCCCTCCCAGTCCTCCAGCTCCTCCACGGTGCGCGGGCGGTGCCGGCTCGCGTCGATGCCGACCTCGTCGAGGGCCGCGACCATGAACGGGTCGGTGGGCTCGCCGGAGCGCACCCCGGCCGACTGCACGTAGGTGGACTTGCCGAAATAGGCGCGCGCGATCGCTTCCGCCGCCACGGAGCGCACGGCGTTGTAGTTGCACATGAACAGGACGGACTGCACCCGCCGCTTCTTCGGGGGCGCGTCGGGAAAAGGCTCGGGAGGAGGCTCGGGAGCGGGCTCAGCCATCGCCGGTCGGCGCGGAGGGCGCCTAACCCTTCCAGTGCAGCGCGAAGATCAGGGTGAACAGGCGGCGCGCCGTGTCGTGGTCGAGGTCGACCTTCCCCTCGAGCCGCTGCTTGAGCGTCTCGGACGCCTCGTTGTGCAGGCCCCGCCGACCCATGTCGATCGCCTCGATCTGCGACGGCGAGGCGGTGCGGATCGCGTTGTAGTAGCTCTCGCAGATCATCTCGTAGTCGCGGATCACCCGCCGGAACGGCGTGAGCGACAGGAGGTGCGTCATCACCGGCTCACCGTCCACCGTGGTGATGGCGAAGGACAGCTTGTTCTCGACGAGTCCGAGCGTGAGCGCGTAGGGGCCCTCCCGCCCGGGGATGGTGAAGGAATTGTCCTCCAGGATGTCGAACAGGGCGATCGCCCGCTCGTGCTCCTGATCCGGATTGCCGCGGGCGATGGACCCCTCGTCCAGGCTCACCTTCGCGAGGCGGTTCGGCCCGCGCTGCTTCTCCGCCATCCCCAAAACCTCACAGGTTCAACCGGATCGCGACGGAGCGGGCATGCCCCTCCAGGCCCTCGGACCGGCCGAGGTTTATCGCCGCCGGGCCGAGCGCCCGCAAGCTCTCCGGCGTGCAGGCGAGGATCGTCGTCCGCTTCATGAAGTCGAGCACGCCCAGCCCGGACGAGAATCGGGCGGAGCGCGCGGTCGGCAGCACGTGGTTGGGGCCGCCGACATAGTCGCCGATCGCCTCCGGCGTGTGCGAGCCCAGGAAGATCGCGCCGGCATTGCGGACCTTGGCGGCGAGCGCCTCCGCGTCCTGCGTCTCGATCTCCAAATGTTCAGGGGCGAGGCGGTCGACCAGGGGCACGGCCTCGTCGAAGGTGCGGACCCGGATGACGGCGCCGTAATCGCGCCAGCTCGCCCGGGCGATCTCCTGACGGGGCAGGGTGGTGAGGGCGCGCTCGACCGCCGCCTCGACGGCGCCGGCGAGTTCGGCGCTGTCGGTGATCAGGATCGCCTGGGCGGCCACGTCGTGCTCGGCCTGGGCCAGGAGGTCGGCGGCGATCCAGTCGGGGTTGGCGTGGCCGTCCGCCAGGATCAGCACCTCGGAGGGGCCGGCGATCATGTCGATCCCGACCTGGCCGAAGACCCGGCGCTTGGCCGCCGCCACCCAGGCGTTGCCGGGCCCGACGACCTTGGCCACGGGGGCGATCGTGGCGGTCCCGTAGGCGAGGGCCGCGACCGCCTGGGCGCCGCCCACCCGGTAGACCTCGTGGACGCCGGAGAGCTGCGCGGCGGCCAGGACCAGCGGGTTCATCTGGCCGTCCGGGGTGGGCACCACCATCACGAGGCGCGGCACCCCGGCGACGCGCGCCGGCAGCGCGTTCATCAGCACCGAGGAGGGATAGCTCGCGGTGCCGCCCGGGACGTAGAGGCCGACCGATTCCAGCGCGGTCCAGCGCCAGCCGGCCGTGACGCCGAGGGCGTCGGTGGCCCGGTGATCCGCGGGCCGCTGCGCCCGGTGGAAGCTCTCGATCCGCTCGGCGGCGAGGCGCAGGGCTTCCAGCGAGTCCGACGGGCAGGCCGCGACGGCCGCTTCGATCTCCGCGTCCGTGACCCGCAGCTGCGCGGCGGAGAAATCGGCGCCGAGCCGGTCGAACCGCCGGGTGAAATCGACCAGCGCCTCGTCCCCGCGGGCGACGACGTCGGCGATGATGCCGCGCACCGCCTCGTCCACGTCCTCGGCGATCTCGCGCTTCACCGTGAGGAGGCGCGCGAAGGCGGCGGCAAAATTCGGATCGCTGCTGTCGAGCCGGACCATCGGGAAGCCTTCTGTCTCGCGTCAGGCCGCCGAGCCGGCGGCCGTATCGGTGTCGATGTCGTGCCCGGGACGGTTCGCCGATTCCCAGACCGGGCCGAGATCCTTCATCCGGACCTCGATGCACTCGACCTCCAGCCGCAGGGCCGCGCCGCCGGAGAAGACGAGGTCGATGTGCCCGGAGGGCGCGTCCGTCGGCTCGAAGGTGAGGGCGAGCAGGCTCATCGGCGTCGCGTCGTCCGGCTTCAGGCCGCGGCTCTTCACGCCCAGCACGCGCTCGACGTGCAGGCCGGCGAGGCGCCGGCGCGGCGGGGCGCTCGGCGTCCAGTCGAAGCGGCGCACCGCCATGAGGAAGCGGTGCTCGCCGGCGAGGAAGGTCAGGTCCTGCGGTCGCAGAATCGCGTCCTGCAGATGGGCCGAGATCACGGTCAGGTCCTCGGTGTCGAGGGCGGCGAGCCTGAGCAGCTCCATGCAGAGGGTCCTCGGGGAATACGGGGCGCGGGTCGGGCGGCGAGGGCCGGTCCGCGGCACGGCGTAGGTAGCGGCGCGGCCCCGTTCGGGCAACGGCTGGTCTGGGGATCGCGATCCCGGCCGGGCACAGGCTCGGGCCAGCGTCGCCGTTTAGACGCGCCGGCGGTCGAGCCGGGGCAGGGTCTCATATGGCGGCACTCACCGAGCGCGCGGTTGTGGCGGTGCTGACCGTCGGGATGCAGGCGGCCGGACCCGCCGTCGCGCAGGTCGGTCCGGACGCGCGGCCCTACATCTACGGTCGTCCGGCGCCGGATCGGGATCTCTACGCACCGCCGCCGCCCGGCGGGCGTCCGCCGCCTCCGCCCGCGGATGACGGGTATGGCTGGCGTCCGCCCCCGCCGCCAGTCGACGATGCGTACGACAGGCGCGGCCCGCGCTGGCGCGGCGACTTCGGGCGCCCGTGGGACGACAGCGTCTGCGTGACGGCCCGCGGCACGTGCAGGGTGCGCCCGGGGCCTCCCGACGCGCCCTGCGGCTGCGAGATCCCCGGCTTCGGCTACAGGCGCGGGCAGATCGAGGACTGAGCCTCGGGCGCTGCCGCGCGCCGGCCGGCTCGGACCGAGCGCTGCCGCTCAGGCCCGGACGCGCTCGATCTGCGCGCCGCACCGGCCGAGCTTGGCCTCCAGCGCCTCGAAGCCGCGGTCGAGATGGTAGACCCGGTTGATCTGGGTCTCGCCCTCGGCGGCGAGGCCCGCGATCACCAGGGAGACCGAGGCGCGCAGGTCGGTCGCCATCACGGGGGCGCCCTTCAGCCGGTCCACGCCCTCGACGATGGCGAGGTCGCCCTCCAGGCGGATCTTCGCGCCGAGGCGGGCCAGCTCCTGCACGTGCATGAACCGGTTCTCGAAGATGGTCTCGCGGATGTGCGACTGGCCCTTCGCCAGCGTCATCAGCGCCATGAACTGCGCCTGGAGATCCGTGGGGAAGCCCGGGAACGGGTCGGTGGTGACGTCGACCGCCGCGATGCCGGCGCCGTTGCGGCGCACGCGGATCCCGCCCTCGACCTGCGTGATCTCCGCGCCCGTGGTCGTCAGGACGTCGAGGGCCGAGTGGAGCAGGTCGGCCCGGGTATCCTTGAGCACGACGTCGCCGCCGGCCATCGCCACCGCCATGGCGTAGGTGCCGGTCTCGATCCGGTCGGGCAGGACCTCGTGGCGGGCGCCGTTCAGGCGGGCCACGCCCTCGATCTCGATGCGCGGCGTGCCGGCCCCGCGGATCTTGGCGCCCATCTTGTTCAGGCACTCCGCGAGGTCGACCACCTCCGGCTCGCGGGCAGCGTTCTCGATCACCGTGGTCCCGTAGGCCAGGGCGGCGGCCATCAGCGCCACGTGCGTGCCGCCCACGGTCACCTTCGGGAAGGCGAACTCGGCCCCGCGCAGGCCGTTCTTGGTCCTGGCGACGACGTAACCGGCGTCGATCTCGATCTCGGCCCCGAGCTTCTCCAGCGCCATGATCAGCAGGTCCACCGGCCGGGTGCCGATGGCGCAGCCGCCGGGCAGCGAGACCTTGGCCTCGCCGAACCGGGCGAGCAGCGGCGCGATCACCCAGAAGCTCGCCCGCATGGTCGAGACCAGCTCGTAGGGCGCCGTGGTGTCGATGACGTTCGAGGCGGTGAGCCGGATCGTCTGGCCCGTCTCGGTGGTCTGACCGGGGCGCTTGCCCACGACCATGTGATCCACGCCGTGGTTGCCGAGGATCCGCGTCAGCGCGGCGATGTCGGCGAGCCGCGGCACGTTGATCAGCTCCAGCGTCTCGCCGGTGAGCAGGCTCGCGATCATCAGCGGCAGCGCCGCGTTCTTGGCGCCCGAGATCGGGATCACGCCGTTGAGCGGCGCGCCGCCGGTGATGTGGATGCGGTCCATCGTGTGTCCTCGGGCGGCGCACCCGCGAGGGCGCGCGGCCGGCCGTGCTGATCGCGGGCGCGGCAGCGCCCAGGCTTGGCCGTGCCCTATAGACCGGATTTGTCGGAATCAGGACCGTTTCCATCCGATTCCCGCGCGCAGGACTGATCCGCGCCGGGAGACGGTCTTCCTTCGGCCCGCCCGCGGCCCTGCGCCTTGCGGCGGCGCAGGTTCTGGCGCAGCGCGGCCTTGAGGCGCTCTGCCCGCTCGTCCCTGGAGTCCGTCACGGCGCGACCCTTGGTCGCCGCAAGGTCGGGGCCGCGCGGTCCACGCCGGACGAGCCATCTGCGGTCGGAGACATGAGCTGTTGCAGGGGGCGGGAGCCAAGTTCGGGTCGGAAGAACGTGCCGGACGCTAGCGGGTTCACGCGGGCCTCTCAACGGATGCAACGCTGCGATGTCGGAACCTTACCTTGAACCAGTTCCAGATCCGCGCGTATCTTGCGGCCCTCACGCGAAGGACTGGACCGAGGCCGGACCTCGATCGCGGGCCTGAGACGCCGCTCACGCGGTGTCGCCCGCGCGGCCGAATACGCGAAGGACGCTCGATGACCGTCACCCGGATGCCCAGCACGATGCTCGCCCAAGCGGGATCGACGCGCGCCGGATCCGGCTACGAGCGCTACTTCCGCGGGGCCCTGGATCAGCTGCACGGGGAGCGGCGGTACCGCGTGTTCGCCGACATCGAGCGGATCTCGGGGCGTTTCCCGACCGCCAAGTGGCGCCAGCCGGACGGCAAGACCACCGAGATCACCGTGTGGTGCTCCAACGACTACCTCGGCATGGGCCAGCACAAGGAGGTGGTCGCCGCCATGACCGAGACCGCCGCCCGCTGCGGCGTCGGCGCCGGAGGCACCCGCAACATCGCCGGTAACACCTCGCCGCTGGTCGACCTGGAGCGCGAGCTCGCCGACCTGCACGGCAAGGAGGCCGGCCTCGTCTTCACCTCCGGCTACGTCTCGAACCAGGCCGGCATCTCGACCATCGCCAAGCTGATCCCCGACTGCCTGATCCTGTCGGACGCCTTCAACCACAACTCGATGATCGAGGGCGTGCGCCATTCCGGCTGCGCCAAGACGATCTTCCGCCACAACGACCTCGCCCACCTCGAGGAATTGCTGCGGCAGGCTGGCGACCGGCCCAAGCTGATCGTGTTCGAGTCGGTCTACTCGATGGACGGCGACGTGGCGCCGATCGGCGCGATCTGCGACCTGGCCGAGCGCTACGGCGCGATGACCTACCTCGACGAGGTCCACGCCGTCGGCCTTTACGGCCCGCGCGGTGGCGGCATCGCCGAGCGCGACGGCGTCATGCACCGGGTCGACGTGATCGAGGGGACGCTGGCCAAGGGCTTCGGCTGCGTGGGCGGCTACATCACCGCCTCGGCGGCGATCTGCGACGCGGTGCGCAGCTTCGCGCCGGGCTTCATCTTCACGACGGCGCTGCCGCCGGCGGTGGCTGCGGCGGCGCGGGCGTCGGTGCGCTACCTGAAGCGCTCGAGCGCGGAGCGCGAGGCGCACCAGCGTCAGGCGGCGGCCACGAAGGCGGCGCTGAGCGCGGCGGGGCTTCCGGTCTTGGAGACCGAGACGCACATCGTGCCGGTGATGGTCGGCGATGCCGAGCTGTGCAAGGCGGCGGCGGACCATCTGCTGGAGCACCACGCGATCTACATTCAGCCGATCAATTACCCGACGGTGCCGCGCGGGACCGAGCGGCTGCGGATCACGCCGTCGCCGTTCCACGACGCGGCGCATATCGAGCGCCTCGCCGCGGCGCTGGGCGAGACCTGGCAGGCCCTGGACCTGCCCCGCGCCGGCACTGTCTTCGTCGAGGCCGCGGAGTAGGATCCGCGCCGCCGTCCCGGCCGGGCCGTGTTGCGGGCGCCCGTCTTTGCGAGCGGAGCGAAGCAACCCAGGGATGCCACATCCGCGGCCGGCCTGCTGCCCTGGATTGCTTCGCTCCGCTCGCAAAGACGGGCGCGGCGGTATGCTGAGGCCGGCCTGACCGCGCCGGCTCCGCGCTAAGGCAGCGGCCCGCAGCGCTTCCATGTCCCGTCCCCATCTCGTCTTTTCCGGCGCCGACCTGTAACGACGGCGCCAATCCTCATCCGCGAAAAGTCCGCCTATGATCTCCTCACCCCTCATGACCGTCATGGTCGATGCCGTGCGCAAGGCCGCGCGCGGCCTGCGCCGCGACTACGGCGAGGTCGAGAACCTGCAGGTCTCGCGCAAAGGTCCGGGCGACTTCGTCTCCGCGGCCGACCGCAAGGCCGAGGAGGTGCTGCGCGACGCCCTCATGAAGGCGCGTCCGGGCTACAGCCTCGTCCTCGAGGAGAACGGGATCATCGAGGGGACCGACAAGAGCCACACCTGGCACATCGATCCCCTCGACGGCACGTCGAACTTCCTGCACGGCGTGCCGCATTTCGCGGTCTCGGTCGGTCTCGAGCGCGAGGGCCAGATCGTGGCCGGCGTGATCTTCGACCCGATCAAGGACGAGCTGTTCGTCGCCGAGCGCGGCAAGGGCGCCTATCTCAACAACCGGCGCCTGCGCGTCTCCGGCCGCCAGGACATGGCGGACGCGCTGGTGGGCTACGGCACGCCCTATCTCGGTCGCGGCAGCCACCCGCGCCTCTTGCGCGAGCTCGGCGCCGTGATGGCGGTGGCCGGCGGGACCCGCCGGATGGGCTCGGCGGCCCTCGACATGGCCTACGTGGCCTGCGGCCGCCTCGACGCCTACTGGGAGCGCGATCTCCAGACCTACGACTTCGCTGCCGGCGTGATCCTGGTGCGCGAGGCGGGCGGCTTCGTGACCTCGGCGGACGGCGCGGCCGAGCCGCTGGCGCCCCGGTCGGTGGCCTGCGGCAACGAGGGGCTTCACCGGGACCTCGTCGCCATCCTCAAGAAGGTCCAGGCGGCCTGAGCCGCCACCGACTGGTCAGGCCGTCGGGCTTCTGCTTTAAGCCCGCGGTTCCCCACGGAAGGCCGAACGCATGGAAGCCCGCCGCCACGTCGCGCTGAAGGAATCGGTCCGCTCGATTCCCGATTACCCGAAGCCGGGGATCATCTTCCGCGACATCACCACGCTGCTGAGCGACCCGCGCGCCTTCCGGCGGGCGGTGGACGCCCTGGTGCATCCCTACGCCGGCGGACAGATCCACCAGGTGGCCGGCATCGAGGCCCGGGGCTTCATCCTCGGCGGGGCCATCGCCCACCAGCTCTCCTGCGGCTTCGTGCCGATCCGCAAGAAGGGCAAGCTGCCCCACAAGACCGTCTCGATGGCCTACGCCCTCGAGTACGGGACCGACGAGATCGAGATCCACGTCGACGCCGTACGGCCCGGCGACAAGGTGCTGCTGGTCGACGACCTGATCGCCACCGGCGGCACCGCGATCGCCGCCGTGAACCTGCTCCAGAAGATCGGCGCCGAGATCGTGGCCGCCTGCTTCGTCATCGACCTGCCCGAGATCGGCGGCGCGCAGCGCCTGCGCGACCTGGGCGTCGAGGTGCGCACCCTCATGCAGTTCGAGGGTCATTGAGCCCCGCGAAACGTTGACTTCGCGGGGCTCATCCGCCATAAGCCCGCCACTCGCGACGTGGCGCCCCGCATGGGCGCCCTTCGTGTTTGCAGACAACCAGGACGCGTGAAGGTCGGGTGCAGCAATAGCTGCCCGCGAGCGCGCCTCGACCTTTGAAGGCTCTGAGCCATGAAGAGAACCTACCAGCCGAGCAAGCTCGTCCGTAAGCGCCGTCACGGTTTCCGTGCGCGCATGGCCACCGCCGGCGGCCGCAAGGTCATCGCGCGCCGTCGCGCCCATGGCCGTAAGCGCCTGTCGGCCTGAGGCCTGATCCTCGCCGGCGCGGACGCTCCGACGCATCCGCGCCACGAGGCAAGTGGTATCGGCCGGGATCGAACCATCGATGGCGACGATCGAGCGGCTCAAGAAACGACCCGACTTCCTGGCGGCGGCCGAGGGGCGTCGCTTCCACACCGAGCGTATGACCGCGCAGGGGTGTCTTCGGAACCCGGACGTTTGCCCCGGCCTCCGTCTCGGCTTCACCATCACGAAGCGTGTCGGCCACGCGACGGAGCGCAACCGCATCCGCCGCCGACTCCGCGCTGCCGTGGGGTTGGTCGCGTCCGATCTGCCGAGCGAGCTCGCGGGCCTTCCGGCCGACATTGTGCTGATCGCCCGCCGCCCCGCCCTCGAAGCCTCCTTCGAGGCCCTCGCCGAGGATCTGCGCCGCGCGATTCCCACGGTGACCCGCGCGGCCGCGCCCCGCGGGGACAGGTCGCCCGGCCGATCCGGCGGTCGGCGCGCCAAGCCGGCCCCTGACACGGCCACTTCTCAGTCGTCCTCTCTCCCGCACGAAGCCGGCCGCGCCTCCGCGCAGGCGGCCCCACCCGGCGGTGCCGACATCGGCCCGTCGCAGGGGTGCGACAGAGATCCCCGAATCACAGGCGCGCGCAGGTCCTCCGGGGCCGGCGACGTTCCTGTTGCCACTCCGAACGCGTGCGGCGGTGTCCCTGATGGGCAATGACAAGACGAACATGTTCGTGGCCATCGGCCTGTCGCTGCTGGTGCTGCTCGGGTGGCAGTACTTCGTGGCCGGCCCGCGCATGGAGCAGCAGCGCCAGATCGAGGCGCAGAACAAGGCCGCGCAGCAGCCCCCGGGCGTGACCCCGGACGGCGTGCCCTCGCCGTCCCCGAAGGAGGGTGGCCCGGCGGCCCCCGCGCCCGGCACGCTGCCGACCGCCCAGGGCGGCCCGGTCTCCCGCGAGGCGGCGCTGGCCCGCTCGCCGCGCGTCCGGATCGAGACCCCGGCGCTCTCCGGCTCGATCGCCCTGAAGGGCGGCCGCGTCGACGACGTCTCGCTCAGGAACTACCACGAGACCATCGACCCCAAGAGCCCCGAGATCGTGCTGTTCTCGCCGGCCGGGACCGAGACGCCCTACTACGCCGAGTTCGGCTGGGTCGGCGCCAATGCCGGTCCGCTGCCGACCAACGACACCCTCTGGACCAGCGACGGCAAGACGCTGTCGCCCGGCATGCCCGTGACCCTGACCTGGGACAACGGCGCCGGCCTCGTCTTCAAGCGGATCATCGCGGTCGACGACAAGTACATGTTCACGATCCGCGACGAGGTCGAGAACAAGGGCTCGGGCGCCATCACGCTCTACCCGTACAGCCTCGTCTCCCGCTGGGGTAAGCCGCACACCCAGGGCTACTACGTCCTGCACGAGGGCATGATCGGCTATCTCGGCAACGACGGCCTGCAGGAATTCACCTACGACAAGCTCGCCAAGGAGGGCGCCTACGGCGGTGCCAACACCAAGGGCAAGGCCTGGAGCGGCGTGACCGGCGGCTTCGTCGGCATCACCGACAAGTACTGGGCGGCGGCCGCGATCCCCGATCAGGACGCGCCCTATACCGGCGCCTTCACCGACCGGACCGACGGTGCCACCAACGTCTACCAGGCCAGCGTGCGCGGCGACGCCGTGAATCTCGCGGCGGGCGCCTCGGCGACCGCGACGCAGCGGCTGTTCGCCGGCGCCAAGGAAGTCAACGTCATCAACAACTACGAGAAGGACCTCGGCATCAAGCACTTCGATCTGATGATCGATTGGGGCTGGTTCTTCTTCATCACCAAGCCGATGTTCCGGGCGCTGGACTTCTTCTACCACCTGTTCGGCAATTTCGGCGTCTCGATCCTGGTGGTGACCTTCTGCCTGAAGCTGCTGTTCCTGCCGATCGCGAACCGGTCCTACGTCTCCATGGCCAAGATGAAGGCCGTGCAGCCGGAGATGGCCGCCATCCGCGAGCGGTACAAGGACGACCGCATGAAGCAGCAGCAGGCCACGATGGAGCTGTACAAGAAGGAGAAGATCAATCCGGTCGCCGGCTGCTGGCCGGTGCTGATCCAGATTCCGGTCTTCTTCGCGCTCTACAAGGTCCTGTTCATCACCATCGAGATGCGCCACGCGCCGTTCTTCGGCTGGATCCGCGACCTCGCGGCGCCGGATCCGACGAGCATCGTGAACCTGTTCGGCCTGCTGCCGTTCCCGGCACCCGACTTCGTGCACCTGGGCGTCTGGCCGATCATCATGGGCATCACGATGTTCGTGCAGATGAAGATGAATCCCGCGCCGCCGGACCCGGTCCAGGCGCAGATCTTCACCTTCATGCCGATCGTGTTCACCTTCATGCTGGGCTCGTTTCCCGCCGGCCTCGTGATCTACTGGGCCTGGAACAACACCCTCTCGGTGATCCAGCAATACGTCATCATGCGCCGTAACGGCGTGAAGGTGGAACTGTGGGACAATCTCCGCACCACGTTCAAGCGCGGCGGCACCAAGGCGGCCGCCACCAAGAGCTGACGGGCGCGACGCCGTGAGCGAGACCAACGACGACGCGGCCGACCTCCTCGAGGCCGGCCGCCTTCTCTTCGCCGGCCCGGCCGACTTCTACGCGGCCGCCCAGATCCTCGACCGGCTGCCGCCCATGGAGGGCGTCGAGATCGCCTTCGCGGGGCGCTCGAATGTCGGCAAGTCGAGCCTGATCAACGCGCTCACCGGCCGCAACACTCTGGCGCGGACCTCGCACACGCCGGGGCGGACGCAGCAGCTCAACTTCTTCCGGATCGGAGAGCGGCTGTCGCTGGTCGACATGCCCGGTTACGGCTACGCCGCCGTCGAGAAGGCGAAGGTCGAGGCGTGGACCCGGCTGATCCACGCCTACCTCAAGGGCCGCGCCAACCTCGCCCGGGTGTTCATGCTGATCGACGCCCGGCACGGCTTCAAGTCGATCGACACCGACGTCCTCGACGGCCTCGACAAGGCCGCGGTGAGCTATCAGGTCGTGCTGACCAAAGGCGATTCCCTCAAGAAGGGCGAGGTCGCGAGCCGCATCGCCGGGATCGAGGCGGGGCTCGCCAAGCGGCCGGCCGCCTACCCGCAGGTGATCCTCACCTCGAGCCGGGACGATTCCGGCGTACCGGATCTGCGCGCGGCCATCGCCAAGCTCTTGGCGGAGCGCGGCGCGTGAGACTCGCGGGTATCGACCGCGCGCTCGCGGCGCTCGCCGCCCTGGCCGGGCTGCTCGGCGTCGCGCTGAGCGCCGCCGCGGCGCACATCCCCGGGGCGGACTCGCTGAAGACGGCGGCGCAGTTCCTGCTGTTCCACGCCCCCGCCATCCTGGCGCTGGTCGGTCTGGGGGCCGCGGGCCTCGTCCGGGCCGGTCTCGCGCGCGTCGCGGCCGGGCTGCTGGTCGCCGGCCTGATCCTGTTCTGCGGCGACCTCTCGGTGCGCGCGTGGCTCCAGCACGCGCTCTTCCCGATGGCGGCGCCCACCGGCGGCTTCGCCCTGATGGGCGGCTGGCTCGCCGGGATCCTCTGCGCGCTAGTGCCCGCGCGACGCGGGGTCTGACAGGTCCGGCCGGCGGCCCGCCGGCCAGAGTCTTCGCGAGCGGAGCGAAGCAGGCCACGCGGCGCCGGGCCGCGCGATGCGGCGCTGCCCTGGGTTGCTTCGCTCCGCTCGCAAAGACGGCGCCGTCGCGCCCTATGATGCTCTCACCTGCAGGAACTCCAGGGCCGGCCCCTGCGCGTCCGAGAAGATCCCGGCGGTCAGCGCGCCGCCGTAGACGGCCGCGGTGTCGAGGTTGGTGCGGAACCGGCGCACTTCCGGGCGCCCGCTCCGCTGCGGCGTGTGGCCGTGGACCACGTACCGTCCGAAATCGTGGTCGCCCTCGAGGAACGGCTCGCGGATCCAGAGGCGATCATGCGCGTCCGAGCCGAGGGCGTCTGTGCCGGGCCGCAGCCCGGCATGCACGTACCAGTGGGCGCCGTCACCGTGCAGCGTCGGGAGCGCCTCGATCCAGTCGAGGGTGTCCCGGGGCAGGCCGGCAGGATCCCGCGCGCCGAACGAATCGAGCGTCGCCTCGCCGCCGTTGAACATCCAGTGCGCGGCCGCGCTCTCCGTCTGGAGTGCGTCGAGCAGCATCCGCTCGTGATTGCCCATCAGGCAGACGACGCGCTCGGGCTCGGCCCAGTTCAGGCGGCTCACGGTGCGGAGCACCGCGGCGCTGTCCGGACCGCGGTCGATGTAGTCCCCGAGGAAGACCAGCCGGTGGGGTCGGTCGCCCGCATGGTCGGCAATCCGCTCCAGCAGCGCGTCGAGGAGGGCGGCGCAGCCGTGGACGTCGCCGATCGCGTAGGTGAGGGGGCCGGAATCCATGCGCCATCGTCCACCGCGGTGGCGCGTTCCGCAAGGCCGCCCGGGTCGGCGCGCTACGCCGCGAGGGCGCGCATCTCCGCGATGAGGTCCGACTTGCCCTCGAAGCCGATGCCCGGCAGGTCCGGCATGGTGATGTGGCCATCCTCGACCCGCACACCGTCGGGGAAGCCGCCGTAGGGCTGGAACAGGTCCGGATAGCTCTCGTTGCCGCCGAGGCCCAGCCCGGCCGCGATGTTGAGCGACATCTGGTGCCCGCCATGCGGGATGCATCGGGCGGGCGACCAGCCGAACTCGACCAGCACGTCGAGGGTGCGCAGGTACTCCACGAGCCCGTACGACAGCGCGCAGTCGAACTGCAGCCAGTCGCGGTCGGGCCGCATGTTGCCGTAGCGCAGGAGATTGCGCGCGTCCTGGTGCGAGAACAGGTTCTCGCCGGTGGCCATCGGCCCGGGATAGTAGGGCGCGAGCGCCGCTTGGAGCGCGTAGTCGAGCGGCTCGCCCGCCTCCTCGTACCAGAACAGCGGGTACTGCCGCAGCATCCGGGCGTACGCGATGGCGGTCTCGAGATCGAGGCGGCCGTTGGCGTCCACCGCGAGACGGCCCCGTCCGTCGATCTCGGCGAGCACGGCCTCGATCCGGCGCCGGTCCTCTTCGAGCGGTGCGCCGCCGATCTTCATCTTCACGACGGTGTAGCCGCGATCGAGATAGCCGCGCATCTCGGCGCGGAGGGCGGAATCGTCCTTGCCGGGATAGTAGTAGCCGCCGGCCGCGTAGACGAAGACCCGCGGGTCGGCAGCGACGCCCTTCCGCTCGGCGAGCATCCGGAACAGCGGCTTCCCGGCGATCTTCGCCGCCGCGTCCCAGATCGCCATGTCGAGGGTACCCACCGCCACCGAGCGCTCGCCGTGGCCGCCGGGCTTCTCGTTGCGCATCATCGCGGCCCAGACCCGGTGCGGGTCGAGGTTGTCGCCCGCATCGACGAGGAGGCTGTCCCGGTCGGCCTCCAGGATCCGGTCGCGGAAGCGCTCGCGGATCAGGCCGCCCTGGCCGTAGCGGCCGTTGGAGTTGAAGCCGTAGCCGACGACCCGCCGGCCGTCGCGGACCACGTCGGTGACCACCGCGACGAGGCTCGTGGTCATCTTCGAGAAGTCGATGTAGGCGTTGCGGATCGGCGATGCGATCGGCTTGGTGACCTCGCGGACGTCGACGATGCGCATGGCTGACTCTCCCCGGTGCGTCCCCGTGCCATAGCGTCGGCGGCACCCGGTCAGCCAATGCCGTTTCCGGAGCGCGCGATGCGCGGGCGGCATCGGCCCCGTCCTGTCGGAGAGGCGCTATGGATCTGGACTGGGTGCGGGACTTCCTCGCGCTCGCCGAGCACCGGACCTTCTCGCGGGCCGCCGAGGTCCGGCACGTGACGCAGCCGGCCTTCAGCCGACGGATCCGCGCGCTCGAGGCGTGGCTCGGGACGCCCCTGTTCCTGCGGAGCGCGCAAGGGGCGCACCTGACCGCCGCCGGAACGGGCTTCCGCCCGCACGCCGAGGAGTTGATGCGAGGCCTGGACAGGGCGTGCCGCGAGGCGCGGGCCGCGGGCGCGCGCGCGGATGCGAGCCTCGCGATCGCGGCCACGCACGCGCTGTCGTTCACGTTCTTTCCCGGCTGGATCCGCCGGCACGCACCCTTCGAGACGCTGGGCGCCCTCAACCTGATCTCGGACAGCATGGCGGCCTGCGAGGCGATCCTGCTGGCCGGCGAGGTGCAACTCCTCCTGTGCCACCACCGCGCGGACCTCCCCACGCCCCTGGACGATGGCCGCTGCGAGTCGGTCCGCGTCGGCGCGGACAGCCTCGTGCCGCTCTGCGCACCGACGTCCGAAGGGGCGCCGCTCTGGCCCCTGACCGGGGCGGTCCGCTACCTCGCCTACGGCGAGGCCTCGGGGCTCGGCCGGATCCTGGCGGCGAGCGGGGTGGCGGCCGGCCACGAGCCGGCCTTCACGTCGCACTTGGCGGCGACGCTGATGACCATGGCCCAGGGGGGCGACGGTGTCGCGTGGCTCCCGGTGACGCTCGCGGAGGCGGCGATCGCCCGCGGACAGCTCGTGCGGGCAGGCCCGGAGGAGCTGGACGTTCCGGTGGAGATCCGGCTGTTCCGGACGCGCGAGGGCCGAGGCGGTGCGGCCGATGCCCTGTGGCGGCGCCTGCACGCGCCCGAGGGCGCCCGGCCCGATCAGGCCTTCGCGACCCGGGCGTAGCGGCCGTCGTAGCGACCGGCCCGGATCTGCTCCAGGACCTCCGCCTCGCGGGCCGCCTGCGCCCGCACGGCGTCGAGCAGGGCGGCCGCGTCGCCGGGCGGGAACGACACGACGCCGTCGGCGTCGCCGACCACCACGTCCCCCGGGCTCACCGTCCAGCCGCCGACGCAGACCGGCACGTTGATCGCGCCGGGGCCCGTCTTGAACGGCCCCCGCGGCGTCGCGTCGCGGGCGTAGCAGGGAAAGTCCGCGCCCGCGAACGCCGCCGTGTCGCGCACGGCGCCGTCGATCACGAAGCCGGCCACGCCCCGGCTCTCGGCGATGGCCTTCATGATGTCGCCCACCAGCGCGCGGCTCGTGTCGCCGGCGCCGTCGACCACGATCACGTCGCCGGGGCGGACCTCTTCCAGAGCCTGATGGATGGCCAGGTTGTCGCCGCTCCGGACGCGGACCGTGAAGGCCGTTCCCACGAGCGCCCCGCCGCGATGGAACGGGCGCAGGCCGGCCAGGACCGGCATCCGCGCTAGGCAGTCGCTGATCGTGGCCGTCGAGACATCGCGGAAGGCCGCCAGCACGGCCGGGTCGACGGCGGGCGGCGGCGGATTGCGGGTGATGGCGGACATCGGCCTCGACGTCTCCCTGGCGTCAGCGCCCCCGCAGCATCGCGGCGAATCGGCGAGGGCCGGGGGATCCTGCCCCAGGCCGCGGCCGATGTCGCGATGGAACCCCGGCCCGGTCAGTGATCGGCCGCCGGGACCGTGCCCGCGCCGCCGCCGGTCGCGAGCTTGCGACGGGCATCGGCCTGACCGCTCGTCGCACCGAAGTAGCTGGCCGAGTCGCCGAGCTGCACCGACGGCTGGCAGCCCGGCGTGCACGACAGGGATTCCCGATCGAGACCGCGCTGCACCGTGATCGTCGAGTCCCGCGACGCCTCGACCCGGATGGTCGTCTCGGCGATCATGGCGCCGCCGTTGTCGAGGGCGATCAGGTTGGTGGAGCCGAAGCTCTTGCCGGTGAGCACGAGGACGCCGTTCTTCTGCGGCGTCACCTCGGCGATGATCGGGTTCCCGACGATGACGGTCGACGTCTTCTCCGGCAGGCGGAGCACCTTGGCGTTGTCGACGAGAACGGTCACGACGGGCAGCAGATCGGGCTGGCCGGCCGCGGCCGCGGCGCCCGTCAGCAGGACGACGAGGCCGGCGCGGCCCGCGATCGACAGGGTGCGACGCATCGGGGTTCCTCAAGACGGCGGGCGGTCGAAGAGAGCCTACCCGAGGCCCGAGGCTAGCGCGGAACCCGTGAAGGAAGCGCTAAGCAAGACCAAGTCGCGGCACTGTGCCGTATCGGTGAAACCCAACCTTCACCAAACTCGCAGCGAGACAGCCTTTTAGGTCGGTGCGGGATCGATTTAACCGATTTTCAAGGCGTAATCGGCAGTCTGTGCAGGCCGCCGATCGAGACCTGAAAATTCTTCATCGGGCATCGCGCAAGTTTTATCTCGCTCTGTGTTGATCGAAGGATCACCCTCTATGAAGACCCTGTTCACGCGTTTTGCTTCGGACGAGTCCGGCGCCACCGCGATCGAGTACGGCATGATCGCGGCCCTCATCGCCGTGGCCATCATCACCGCCCTGAAGACGGTCGGCACCAGCCTGACCAGCAAGTTCAGCCAGATCTCCGGCAACCTGAACTGATCGAGACCCGTCCGATCTGCGGCAGGTTCGAGACATCCCGCCTCTCCTCGCAACCCGGAGAGAGGCGGGGGTTCCCGGCCTGCCGGGATCGCCGTTGTTCGCGGCGGCGCTCGCCGCCCGGCACATCCGAGGTCCGGACCGGCCGGCAGTCCGCCGGGGCGGACCGTATTGTGTGACGCGACAGGCTGCGACGAGATGGGCGCCGAGATGGTCGGTTCAGCGACGGCAAGTCTGGGACTGGCGGGTCTGGGCCCGGCCGGTTTCGGTCTCCTGATCCTGTTTCCCTTCCTGATGGCCTACGCGGCCGCCAGCGACCTGCTCACCATGCTGATCCCGAACCGGATCTCCCTCGCCCTCGTGGCCGGGTTCGCGCTGCTGGCCCTGACGAGCTCGATGAGCTGGACCGAGATCGGCTTCCACTGCGCCGCCGGTGCGGTCGTCCTGCTCGTCACGTTCACGCTGTTCGCCTTCGGCGTCATCGGCGGCGGCGACGCGAAGCTCGCGGCCGCCACCGCCCTGTGGCTCGGCTTCGACGGCCTCGGCGACTACCTCCTTGTGGCCTCGGTGTTCGGCGGCGCCCTGACCCTGGCGATCCTGTTCGCGCGGACGCATCCGCTGCCGGGCCGGATCGCGCGCATGCCGTTCGCCCTGCACCTGCACGACGCCAAGACCGGGATCCCGTACGGGATCGCGCTGGCCGCCGCCGCGCTCCTCGTCCTCCCCGAGACCGACGTCTGGACCCGGGCCCTCGCCAGCTGAGGCCGCCGCGGCGATTCAGAGACGCGGGATCTGGAGCCCCGGGCCCGGCCCAGCTAGAAGTCGCGCATGCCCCTCGCGCTGCTGCGTCGCCCCGATCCCGATCATCTTGAGGTCCAGCACGAGGGGGCCTGCCTCCGCATCGCCCTCCGTCGGCGGCCGACCGCGCGCCGCATCACGCTCCGCGTGTCGGCCGCCACCGGCGAGGCCGTGATCACCCTGCCGAGCCGCACCGCCATCAACACCGCGCAGCGCTTCGCGGCGAGCCACGCGGAGTGGATCGCCGCGCGCCTGGCGCGCGTGCCGACCCGCGTGCTCTTCGAGCTCGGAGCCAGCCTGCCGCTCCGCGGTGAGCCCCACCGGATCAGCCAGCGCGGCACCCGGAGCGGTCCCGTCCGCATCGAGTCCGTCGAGGGGGAGGCGGTGCTGTCGGTGTCGTGCGACGCCGCCCACGTGGCGCGCCGGGTCCGCGACTTCCTGGCCCGCGAGGCCAAGCGCGACCTGACCGAAGCGATCGAGCGCTACGCGGCGCGGCTCGGGCAGCGGCCGGTCCGGGTCACGCTGCGCGATACCCGCAGTCGCTGGGGATCCTGCACGGCCCGCGGCGAGCTGAACTTCTCGTGGCGCCTGATCCTCGCGCCGCCGATGGTGCTCGACTACTTGGTCGCCCACGAGATGGCGCATCTGCGCGAGATGAACCACTCCCCGCGCTTCTGGGCGCTGGTGCAGGCGCTCTGCCCGAACACCGACGCTGCCGAAGCGTGGCTCAAGCGCCACGGCACCGGCCTGCATCGCTACGGCTGAGCCGACCTCAGCCCCGCCTCAGCCCCGCCTCACCCCTTGACGCGGAGCACCCGCTGGCGCGCCACGGCATCCGCCGGCCAGCTCGGGCGGGGATCGACCTGCCCGGGGCTGAGGGTGCGCGGCGCGACGCTGTCGCAGATCTCCCGCTGGCGGATGATCACCGGGTTGCCGAACTCGTCCCGGCGGCGGACCAGGCCGCCGTCCCTGCAGTAGCCGGCGATGGCCGCCTGACCGTTGCGGCGGCCGTACGGGTTCGCCGCCACGGGCGGATGCTCGATCACCAGCGTGTCCGAGTGGTTCAGCGAGCGTTCGATGTAGGTGGTCTCTCCGACCGGCAGGGACTGGGCTCCCGCCTGCGCGAGGGTGGCCACCAAGCAGGCGGCCGAGAGAGTGAGCGGGCGCATCACGGCGTCAAAATCCGGCGCTGGAGGAGTGTTCGAACACAATCTAGGCCGCTGAAACCGTTACGGGTAGCGCCGACGCGCAACACCGCGCCCGCATCGCTTGACAGCGCGGGGCGGACCATGGTCGGAACACGCCCGATTGTACGGCTCCCGCCGGTCCTCGGCCGGAGCGTTCCGAAGGGATCGGTGGTGCCGCTTCACGCGAGGCTCGTTCGTTTCCGGCGCGCCGCGCTGCCGGTTCTCCTCGCCCTCGTCGCGGCGGCACTGGCGCCCGCCGGGCCGGCCGCGGCTCAGGGCATGGTGCGCAAGACCTTCGACGATTGGCAGCTGCGCTGCGAGACGCCCGCCGGCGCGAAGGCCGAGCAGTGCGCCCTCGTCCAGTATCTCGCCGCCGAGGACAGGCCCAACCTGACCCTCGTGGTCATCGTCCTCAAGACCGCCGACAATCGCGGTTACCTGCTGCGGGTGGTGGCGCCGCTGGGCGTTCTCCTGCCGTCCGGACTCGGCCTGAAGATCGACCAGACGGATATCGGCCGCGCCGGCTTCGTCCGCTGCCTCACCACCGGGTGCGTGGCCGAGGTCGTGATGGATGACGGGCTGATCCGCCAGTTCAAGAACGGCACGCAGGCCACCTTCATCGTGTTCCAGACGCCCGAGGAAGGCGTCGGCATCCCGCTGTCGATGAAGGGCTTCGCGGCCGGGTTCGACAGCCTGAAATGACGGTGCGGTTCGGGAGCCGTGCGATGATCGGACATCGGAACAGGAGCCTCACGCGGTCCCCGGACATGGCCCGGCGCCGGACCGTCGCTCTCCGGCTCGGCGGCTTTGTGCTCGCCGCGTCGCTCGCCGCCCCGGCCCCGGGCCGGGCCGAGGAGGGCAACATCTTCTCCAACCTGTTCAAGTACGGCGGCACGACGGTCCCGCCGTCGCAGCCCGAAGCCCTCGACCCGGCCTATTGCCCGACGGTCGAGGTCGCCGAGGGCGGGGCCGCCTCGCGCGCGCTCGCGGGCGACACGGTGCGCACCCAGTTCTCCCTCGGCCGTCTCGCCCGCGAATGCACGCGGCGTCAGGACGGCTCGATCACCGTCAAGGTGGGCGCCGAGATCAACGTCCTGCTCGGGCCGGCGGGCGCGCCGGGCCGGTTCGATGTGCCGGTGACGTTCCAGATCCGCCACGACGGCAAGACCGTCTCGAGCCGCACCGAGCGGGCCAGCGTGATCGTCGGGCCCGGAGAGGCGCAGGGCTTCGCCACGGTCGTGGCCGACGAGCTGCAGGTTCCGGCCGCCATGACAGCCGATTACGACATCGCGGTGGGTGTCGGGACCGGCAAGGGTGCGGGCGGCAAGCCCGCCGCGAAACCGCGCCGCCGCAAACCGGCTGTCGCCGCGGCGCCACCCGGCGGAGGCGACGCTGCCCAGTGACGCCGCGGCGCGCCTCGGCGATCCGACCCCGCTGATTGCCCGGACCGGCCGCGACAGGCTCTGGCTCGGCCGGAAGACCCGGTTCCGGCTGGAATCCACGGACGATCCCGTCTTCGATCGCCGCCTCGTGCTCCCGGACCATCCCGCCGGCTGGATCGTGCTGAGCTATGCCGGCGATCCGACGAATGCGCCCCGGCGCCCGATCCTCCGCGTCCTGCGAGGGCCTGACGAGACGGTCCAAGACTTCCTCCTGCCGGGAGCCGCGCAGGGGCTCGCCCACTGGCTCGGGCTGATCCCCTCCGATACCCGGGAGATCCGTCTCTCTGCCGGTGCGGACTTCGCCCTCGAGCGGGTCGGCGCCCGGCGCGAGGTCGAGGTGCTCGCGCAGTGCCTCCTGCGCAGGCCCTGGCGCTGCGTCTCCGCCCTCTACGAGCGCGCCCGCGGCTCGGAACGGCGCTACCGCGACATCCTGCGCGGCGCCTGCGCGGTGACCCCGATGGCCCGGTTCCCGGCCTGGGCCGCCGCCCGGACCCGGCCCGCCCGCGTCGCGCCCTCCGCCCTGCGGATCCGCTGCGTCGTTCTCGCGCGAGCCGAGGACGCGGCGCCGCTGTCGGCCACGCGCGACGCGCTGAACGCGCAGACGCACCGCCCCGACTCGATCCAGGTCGCGTGGGCGGGGACGCCGCCCGCATCGGTCGACGGGCCGCTGTCGCATCGAACCTGGGATGCGGCTTCCGGCTTCGACGAACTTTCCGGCAAGGCGGAAGCCCTGTGCCTGCTGCGCCCCGGCGACGTCCCGGAGCCGGAGGCCCTGGCGCTGCTGGCCCAGGCCCTGTCGGGAGCGGACATCGCCTACGGCGACGCGGTCGGCCCCGACGGTCGCCCGCAATTGAAGCCGGACTGGAGCCCGGACCTCGCCCTGGCGACCGGCTATCCCGGGTTTCCCCTGCTCCTGTCGCGGGCGTGGCTGGCCGCGGCCATGGCGCGCCCGGTCGGCCCGATGGCCGCGCTCGCGCCGGCCATCGCGATCGCGGCGATGAGCACCGCCGCGCGGGTGGCGCATGTCCCGCGGATCCTCGCCCGCACCGCCGGAGACGGTCTCGACCCGTCGGCCCGGGCCGCGGCCCTGGACGCGCACCGGTCCGGACAGCCGCTGTTCCGCGCCGGGATCCACGACGGTGCCGTTCGCCTCGCGTGGCCCCTGCCGGATCCGGTGCCGCTGGTGAGCGTCGTCATCCCGTCGCGCGACCGCCTCGACCTGATCACCCGCGTCTGCTGCGGGGTGCTCCACGAGACAGCCTACGCGGCGATCGAGCTGATCATCGTCGACAACGGCTCCACCGATCCAGCGGTGCTCGACCACTACGCGACCCTGCGCGGCGATCCGCGCGTCCGGATCCTCATGGACCCGCAGCCCTTCAACTTCGCCGCGATGGTCAACGCCGGCGTCGCCGCGGCGTCCGGGACGATCGTCGTCCTGCTGAACAACGACGTCGCCGTGCTGGAGCCGAGCTGGCTCGAGGCCATGGTCCGGCAGGCGTGCCGGCCGGAGGTCGGCGCCGTCGGGGCGAAGCTTCTCTACGGCGACGGCACGCTGCAGCATGCCGGCGTCGTCGTCGGCCTCGGCGGCCGGGCCGGCCACATCCTGCGCCGCCGGCCCGGTGATACGCCCGGCCATCTCGGCCAGCTGCGGGTGGCGCACGAGGTCTCGGCGGTGACGGCCGCCTGCCTCGCCGTCGCGCGGGAGAAGTATCTGGCGGTGGGCGGCTTCGACGCCGAGGCATTCCCGGTCGACTTCAACGACGTCGATTTCTGCCTCCGCCTCGGCGCCGCCGGCTGGAAGACGGTCTGGACGCCGGCCGCGACGCTGGCCCATCTCGAATCCGTCAGCCGCGGTCCGTCCGTCGGGGCCAAGCGCGCCCGCTTCGAGCAGGAGGCCGCCCGTTTCTCCGAGCGCTGGCGGGCCGTGATCCGGCACGATCCGTTCTACCACCCCGCCCTGTCGGTCACGACGTTCGGCGAGGATCTGGAATGACGCCGCGGTCGGACGGCGCATCGGACGGCGCGTCGGGCCACGATGCCGCGACGTATCTCGGACCGTCGCGCCGCTCCTGGCGCGCGCTGGTGGGCGCGACGCGCCAGCTCCTCGCGCATCCCCGGGCGGCGGCCGCGATCCTGCGCGCGCGCGTGACGGGTAAGCGCCGGCGCGCCCGGCAGGCGCTCGCCGCCCTGGTCGGGATCGACCATCGGCTCGCCCTGCCGCCCGGGATCCTCGACCGCTTCCCCCCCGCGCCGACCGGTCCGGGAGACGCGATCCGCGTGATCGGCGACGGGGTCCTCGTCGCCGGTGCGCCCGGCCTGATCGCCGCCGCGTTCGCGCGCGAGCCCGACCTGCAGGCGCTGTACGGCGACGCCTTGGTGCAGGAGAGACCCGGCGGCGCGGTGCTGCCGCTTCTGCCGCCGGTCTTCGACGCCGACCGGCTCGCGGCCCTCGATTATCTCGGACCCGTGCTGACCTGCCGACGCGGCGCCCTCGAGCCCGGCGACGATCCCGGCAGTCCCGCCGAGGCCGCGTTCCGCATCGCGGAGCGCTTCGGTCCCGGCGCGATCGGCCACCTGCCGGAGATCCTGTCGGTCCGGCGCGGCGCCTCGACCGCGACGCGGGGCGGCGAAACCGGGCGCGTCCCCCACCACGCGCTGGTGCGCGATCACCTCGACCGGACAGGGCGGGAGGGCGTTGGCGTGGCCGTCGGGCCCGACGGTCTCGTGCAGGTCGAGCATCCCCTGCCGGACGAGCGGCCCCTGGCGAGCCTCATCGTGCCGACCCGCGATCGCCTGGATCTCCTGCGCCCCTGCCTCGAGAGCCTGCGAGGCTGCACCGACTGGCCGTCGACCGAGATCATCGTCTGCGACAACGACAGTCGCGAGCCCGAGACGCTCGCCTACCTGCGGGCGCTGGAGGGGGAGGGGAGGGGGCACGTCGTGCCCTGGCCCGGGCCGTTCAACTTCGCCGCGATGAACAACGCCGCCGCGGCCCGCGCCCGCGGCAGGCTGCTGGTCTTCGTCAACAACGACGTCGAGGCCTTCCGGCCCGACTGGCTGTCCCGCATGGCCCGGGAGGCCCTCCGTCCCGACGTGGGGGCGGTCGGTGCCAAGCTCCTCGACGGCGAGGGCCGGATCCAGCACGGCGGCATCGTGCTCGGCACCGGCGGCCTCGTCACCCACGGGCACCGGCACTTTCCCGGGGATGCCCCCGGCTACCTCGGGGCCCTGCGCGTCACCCACACGGTATCGGCGGTGACCGCGGCGTGCCTGGCCGTCGAGGCGGCGAAGTTCCGCGCGGTCGGCGGGTTCGACGAGGCGGTCTTCGCGGTCGACTTCAACGACGTCGATCTCTGCCTGCGCCTGAACGCGGCCGGCTACCGCACGCTCCTGGTCCCCGGGGCGGTCCTTCATCACCGCGAGGCGGCGAGCCGCCGCTGGACCCGAGAGGCCCGGGCCCGCCACGCGCGCGAGATCGCGGCGCTGAGAACGCGATGGGGGTCGCTGCTGGTGCAGGACCCCCATTATCACCCGGGCTTCGACCCGGAACTCTCGACCCACGCGCGGCTGCGCGCGGGGTTTCCCGAGGCCGGACCGGCGCCCCTGCGCCGGCCGGGCGCCTGACCGGGCCTACTGCACGAGGCGCGGGCCGCCGCCCTGGACCTTCTCGTTCTCCGACATGATGCCGAGCCGCTTGGCGACCTCGGTATAGGCCTCGATCAGGCCGCCCAGATCCTTCCGGAACCGGTCCTTGTCGAGCTTGTCGGAGGACTTGATGTCCCAGAGCCGGCAGGAATCCGGGGAGATCTCGTCGGCGACGACGATGCGCATCATGTCGCCTTCCCAGAGTCGACCGGTCTCCATCTTGAAATCGACGAGCCGGATGCCGACGCCGAGGAAGAGACCCGACAGGAAATCGTTGACGCGGATCGCCAGCGCCATGATGTCGTCGATCTCCTGGGGCGTCGCCCAGCCGAAGGCGGTGATGTGCTCCTCGGAGACCATCGGATCGTTCAGCGCGTCGTTCTTGTAGTAGAACTCGATGATCGAGCGCGGCAGCTGCGTGCCTTCCTCCAGGCCGAGGCGCGTGGCGAGCGAGCCGGCCGCCACGTTGCGCACCACGACCTCGAGGGGGATGATCTCGACTTCGCGGATCAGCTGCTCGCGCATGTTCAACCGGCGGATGAAGTGCGTCGGCACGCCGATGTCGTTGAGGTGCTGGAAGACGAACTCCGAGATCCGGTTGTTCAGCACGCCCTTGCCGTCGATGACCTCGTGCTTCTTCGCGTTGAAGGCCGTCGCGTCATCCTTGAAGTGCTGGATGAGCGTGCCGGGCTCCGGCCCCTCGTAGAGGACCTTCGCCTTGCCCTCGTAGATGCGACGGCGGCGATTCATAGGCGTGTACCGTGGTTTGAGGAAGTCCATGGGCCGAGGCTCCTGATGCGCGACGATGGGGAGGAATCCGCGGCGCGGCGACCGGACGCGAGGTCGGGCCGCCGGACGGCCTCTGCCCGAGGGCCCCGGCGACCGGCCGCCAAACTAGCGGAAGCGGGCTTCCAGCACAACGCGTTAGCCCGCAGGGCGGGATTGCGGAGGCCGGTCGGGACGTGCCGGGGACGACCTCCGCGACCCGTCGCGCGCGCGTCTCGCGGTCGTCGTGCGGTCGTCAATCGATCGTCAATCGATCGTCTTGGACGGGTAGCGGCAGAGGTCGGCGATGAGGCAGCGCGGGCATTCGGGCTTGCGCGCCTTGCAGGTGTAGCGTCCGTGGAGAATCAGCCAGTGATGGGCGTGGAGTCGGTAGGCATCCGGCACGATCGCCTCGAGCCCGGCCTGGACCTTGTCGGTCGTCGCGCCGACGAAGAGCGGGATCCGGTTCGAGACCCTGAAGATGTGGGTGTCGACGGCGATCCGCGGAACCCCGAAGGCGATGTTGAGCACCACGCTCGCGGTCTTCGCACCGACCCCGGGCAGGACCTGCAGGGCCTCCAGGCTCGGCGGGACCGCGCCGCCGTGCGTTTCCACGAGGATGCGCGAGAGGGCGACCACGTTCTTCGCCTTGGTGTTGAACAGCCCGATCGTGCGCACGAAGTCGCGGACCCGGTCCTCGCCGAGCGCCAGCATCTTCTCGGGCGTGTCGGCGACCGCGAAGAGCGGGCCGGTGGCGAGGTTGACGCCGCGGTCGGTCGCCTGGGCCGACAGCACCACGGCGACGAGGAGCGTGAACGGATTGACGTAGTGGAGCTCGCCCTTGGGCTCCGGCTCCGCCGCCTGGAAGCGGCGGAAGATCTCGGCGAGGGCCGCCGCGTCGACGGCCTCGGGAGCCGTATCCACCTGCGCGGTGACGGCCGGCTCGATCGGACCCCCGAGCCGCGCGGAGACGGCGCTCTCGGATGCTCCTTTGGACGCCCGCCCGGACGCCTTCTTGGACGCCCCCTCGGGCTTGCTCCCGGAGCCGCCCTTGCCCCGCCGCGTCGGGGCTGTCCCGGATACCGTCTCGGACGCGGTCTCGGCCGGTCCCGCGGCGCCGCGACCGGCGCGATCCGTCACGGGCGGGGGAGTCTTTCTGGCGGGCATCGGCGCGTTATATGGATCGCATGGCGAGCGGCAATCCTTCCGTCCACCCGTACGGGCTCGATCCGGACACGATCGACCGGCCCGTCTTCACCGCGACGATCCGGCCGCACCAGTCGTTGAGCCGTCGCGGCTTCCGGGTGGTCATGACCGGGTGCTGCGCGGTCTCGGTCGCCGTGTCGGTCTGGGCGTGGCGCATGGGCTTCTGGCCCGTGGCCGGCTTCTTCGGCCTCGACATGCTGGCGATCTACGCGGCGCTGAAGGTGAGCTTCCGGCGCGGGCGCTCCTTCGAGGAGGTGATGATCTCGCAGATCGAGATCCTGCTCGCCCGGGTCAGCCACCGCGGTGAGCGGCGGGAGTGGCGGTTCAATCCGCTCTGGACCAAGCTCGAGACGGTCGAGGACGACGAGTACGGCCTCCAGCGCCTGACCCTGGTCTCGCGCCGGCAGCAGGCGCTGGTCGCGCGCGACGCCGGGCCGGACGAGCGGGCGCGGATAGCCCAGGGGCTCAGCGCGGCGCTCGCGCAGGTGAAGAAGGGATACTAACCGGACCTCGGACCTCTCTGGCCTCCTGAGAGGGCAGGGAGGCGGCGCGGCAGCGATCGCCCGGGCCGTGCGAAAAAACAGCCCGGAGATGGAACAGGGCTGTTGACGGGCAAATTCGAGGGCTCTATACCCCGGCTCATCGGCGCCGGCCGCGGAAGTGGACCGGGCGCTGAGCCATCTTCTGACAAGCGGGCGGGCTGGCCGGCGGGATTGCCGGGCGGTCTTCTGTTTGCCTCTGATGAGCCTC
>NZ_FOMM01000023.1:0-120129 GCF_900112625.1 Methylobacterium sp. 13MFTsu3.1M2 | reverse complement strand
CTATTTTGTGCTTCCTGACCGCACCTGTCCGCGGCGGCCCGGGAGCGATCCCGGGCCGTCCTTCGGGGGCCCGCCCGGTGGCTGACCGTGCGGGTCCGGGGACGGGGCGGCGCCCGCGTCGGTGGCTCTCAGCCGCCATCGCCCCGGGCGACGGACCGGTGCGGGGCGTGCCTCGGATGCGGGCGTGAGACCGGGCGGCACTCTGCCCGGCGGGGTGAGGAAATGCCCCCGCGCCGACCCGCCTCTGGGCCGACCCTGAGCGACCTGCGGACCCGCCCACTACGAGGCGGGGGACGGCTGGAAGGCCACGGCGCCGATGCGGGTTCCGGAGGTGCGGGCACGGCGTGCGAGTACGGCGTGCCTGCACCTCGACAGAGACCGCTAACGGGGAGTCGCAGGACCGGGACGTCGGAGACGCCGCGACGAGAAAGACGGCAGCGGCCGGGGACCATGCCCGGTCGATGCCGCGGGGCGCCGCGGGGATCGGATCCCGCGCGTACTTGGCCGACACCTGGGTTCCCGCGGCGTCCCGCGTCCCTCGTGCTCGCCTCCCGGGCCATGCCCCCGGCGCCACGCGCGCGCGGGGACGATCGCGCGCACCCGAACGGCGGACGAAGGGCAGGGATGCGTGGAGTTGCGCCGCAGCGTTGTTCCCTCGCCCGAGAAATCGGTCTACACGGCCGCTCCCTCGAAACCGCTTACCTGCCCCGTATGCAGGACTGAGCCCGGAGACGCTCGTACCATGCCGATTCTCACCTTCCCCGACGGCAACACGCGGGAGATCGCCGCCGGCACGACCGGCCGGGCCGTGGTCGAGGGCATCGCCAAGTCGCTGGCCAAGCGCACCGTCGCCATGGCGCTCGACGGCACGGTCGCCGACCTCGACGACCCGATCGACCGCGATGCCCGCATCGAGTTCCTGGACCGCACCGACCCGCGCAGCCTGGAGCTGATCCGGCACGACTGCGCGCACGTACTCGCCGAGGCCGTGCAGGCGCTCTGGCCGGAGACGCAGGTCACGATCGGCCCGGTGATCGAGAACGGCTTCTACTACGACTTCCATCGCGAGACCCCGTTCACGCCCGAGGACTTCCCGAAGATCGAGGCGAAGATGCGCGAGATCATCGCGCGCGATGCGCCCTTCACGAAGGAAGTCTGGACGCGCGAGGACGTGCGGGCGCTGTTCGCCGGCAAGGGCGAGGGCTTCAAGGTCGAGCTGGTCGACGCGATCCCGCCGGGCGAAGACCTGAAGATCTACCGCCAGGGCGATTGGTTCGACCTCTGCCGCGGCCCGCACATGACCTCGACGGCCAAGGTCGGCACCGCCTTCAAGCTGATGAAGGTCGCGGGGGCCTACTGGCGCGGCGACTCGAACAACCCGATGCTGACCCGCATCTACGGAACGGCCTGGGCGAACCAGGCCGATCTCGACGATTACCTGCACCGGCTGGAGGAGGCCGAGCGCCGCGACCACCGACGGCTCGGCCGCGAGATGGACCTGTTCCACTTCCAGGAGGAGGGGCCGGGCGTCGTCTTCTGGCACGCCAAGGGCTGGACGATCTTCCAGGAGCTGATCGCCTACATGCGCCGGCGCCTGCGCGGCGACTACGCCGAGGTGAACGCCCCGCAGATCCTCGACAAGGCCCTGTGGGAGACCTCCGGCCACTGGGGCTGGTACCGGGAGAACATGTTCGCCGCGCAGTCCGCGGGCGAGGAGGCCGAGGACAAGCGCTGGTTCGCCCTCAAGCCGATGAACTGCCCGGGCCACGTGCAGATCTTCAAGCACGGCTTGAAATCCTACCGCGACCTGCCCCTGCGCATGGCCGAGTTCGGGATCGTCCACCGCTACGAGCCGTCCGGCGCCATGCACGGGCTGATGCGCGTGCGCGGCTTCACGCAGGACGACGCCCACGTCTTCTGCACCGAGGACCAGCTCGCCGACGAGTGCCTGAAGATCAACGACCTGATCCTCTCGACCTACGCGGATTTCGGCTTCGACCAGATCGTCGTGAAGCTCTCGACCCGGCCCGAGAAGCGCGTCGGCTCCGACGCCCTCTGGGACCACGCCGAGGACGTGATGACCCGCGTGCTGGCGCAGATCGAGGAGCAGTCGGCCGGCCGGATCAAGACGGCGGTCAACCCGGGGGAGGGCGCGTTCTACGGGCCCAAATTCGAGTACGTGCTGCGCGACGCCATCGGCCGCGACTGGCAGTGCGGGACCACGCAGGTGGACTTCAACCTGCCCGAGCGGTTCGGCGCCTTCTACATCGACGCCGACGGCGCCCGGAAGCCGCCCGTGATGGTCCACCGGGCGATCTGCGGCTCGATGGAGCGCTTCACCGGCATCCTGATCGAGCACTTCGCCGGGCACTTCCCCCTGTGGCTGGCGCCGGTCCAGGTGGTGGTGGCGACGATCACCGGCGAGGCCGATCCCTACGCCCGGGACGTCATCCGCACCCTGGAGCGCGCCGGCCTGCGGGTCGAGGCGGATCTGCGCAACGAGAAGATCAACTACAAGGTCCGCGAGCATTCGCTGGCCAAGGTGCCGGTGCTGCTGGCGCTCGGCCGCCGCGAGGCGGAGGAGCGCACGGTCTCGATCCGGCGGCTCGGCAGCCAGCAGACCCGCACGCTGCCGCTGAGCGAGGCCGTGGCGGCCTTCGTGGAGGAGGCGACCGCGCCCGACATCCGCCGCGCCGAGGCCGTCGCCGCGACGGTCCCGACCAGCGACACGGTGCTCGACGGCCATCACGGCCCGCACGACGCGCCCTGACGCGCCCTGACGCGCCGCCGATAGACGTCGTCCCGGGACCGTGCGGCGGCACCCGGGACGGCGGCGCGGCTCGACCGGGCGGACCCGTCGACCGACAGAGTTCGCGCGCCGCGATCACCACCTCAACTTGCGGATGGTCAATCTCCGCGAAGATCGCTCAACGCGCACGACTTTCGTCAAGGTTGGCGAAAGGAATCCCATTCTATGAAGACCGGAGACTAATTTCCGAGCCGGCACGTTCCGGCGATCGCCCGACGACGCTGTCGGGCGTTTCGGGGGACCGGCCATGGCGGCGGAGGCGGGCAGGGCGGCGACGAGGCTGGCGCGGCGCCACCGGCAGGCGGCCTGCGCCCGGCGCCAGGACGGGCTCGGCCGCGGGCGCAAGCTCGGACCCGGCATCGTCCAGGCGCTGGACTCGCTGCCGCACGGCCTGTGCCTGTTCGATTCCGCCGACCGGCTGCTGTTCGTGAGCGACGGGTTCCGGCGCCTGTTCGGCCCGCCCGCGAACCGGATCCGGCCCGGCATGCATGCCCGGGCGGTGGGCGCGGCGAGCGCCGCGGGGGCGGTCCCGGCCGACCGGGATCCCTGCGGCCTCTGGGCGGCGCGGCGGCGGCTCCTCGCCCGGGGCGCGACCGACGCCGTGGTCCAGACGCTCGCGGACGGGCGCCAGGTCGCGGTCACGCTGCACCCGCAGGCCGGCGGCGGCTGGACCGCCCTGTGGGAGGACGTGACCGAGCGCCGCCGGGCGGAGTCGCTCCTGCGCTACATGGCCCACCACGACCCGCTGACCGGCCTGCCGAACCGCCACCTGTTCGCGGCCCGGCTCGACCGGACCCTGGCCGACCTCGACGGCGCGCCCTGCGCGCTGCTGTGCCTCGACCTCGACGGCTTCAAGCCGGTGAACGACCGCCACGGGCACGCGGTGGGCGACGCGCTCCTGCGACACCTGGCCGAGCGCCTGCGGGCGGCGCTCGGCGCGGGGGATTGCGCCGCGCGGCTCGGGGGCGACGAGTTCACCATCCTGCTCGGCGACGCGGCGCCGGCGCCGGCCCTCGGCTTCGCCCTGCGCCTCCAGGCGCGCCTCGCCGAGCCGTACGATCTCGGGACCGGATCGCCGATCCGCATCGGCGCGGCGATCGGCGTGGCCTGCGCGCCCCTGCACGCCACCCGGCCTGAGGCCCTGGTGGAGCGGGCGGACGCGGCGATGTACGCGGCCAAGCGCCTCGGCCACCCCTACCTGTGGGACGACGCGCTGGATCTCGGGCCGGTCGGTCCGGGCGGCGCGGTTCCGGCCTGAGGCGGCCGGGACGGTCTCAGCGCGCCTTCTCGTGCTCCGCGAGGCCCACGGCCCTGTAATCGTAGGTCGGGAAGAACTCGGTCCGGTACGCGCCCCAGGCGGTGTCCTCCAGGACGCGGTTGACCTCGCGCAGGCGGGAGGCGGGCAGCCGCAGGACGATGATCTGCCCGATCCCCATGACGACGTTCCACGAGACGACCTCGATGCCCGGCGGCGGGAAGGCCTTGTAGAAGCCCTGCTTGGCGAGTTGCGCGTTCAGCTCCGCCAGCGGTCGGGACTGGTCGTGGCGCAGGAAGACCGTCAGCAGCACGGCGTTGTCGGCCGTCGCCGCGGCGGATCCCGTGGGCGGGGGCGGCGCGGTCTGCGCCCCTGCCGGTCCGGCGGCGACGAGCAGCACGAGCGCCGCCGCGAGCGGGCCGGTCAGACCTGTTGAGCGTCGCATGCGATCTCCCGCTTTCCCGACCCGCGCGCGGCCGGGCCGTCAGCCGCCCTCGACATCGTAGGAGAGCCGCAGGCGCAGGCGGACCGCGCCCTGCTCGTCGCGCACGGCGAGCACGTAATCCTGCCGCTCCATCGGATCGGTCAAGCCCTGCGCGAGCCGCGTCAGGATGCGCACCGCCTGCGCCCGCGCCGCGGCGAGATCCGGAAGATCGAAGCCGTCGCGGTCGCGAACCAAGTTGGCGCCGTCGTGGAGGTCGATGAAATAGCGGGGCACGGATGCGAGCTCGGCGAGCGCCGGAGCTCGCAAGGATCAGTCTCCGCTGTTTCTACGTAGTTTCCGGAGGGCCGCAATCGGAGGTCGCCCGTGTCGCACCCCCAGACGCGGCCGGATGTAAGCCGGGACCCGCGGGCCGCATCAGCCCCCCAGCAGGCTCTCGGCGAAATCGTCCGGAACGGTCCCGAACTGGCCGAGGATCGTGACGCCCTCGAGTTCCCCGGTCTCGTCGTCGGCCACGACCCTGAGGGCCGCCGCGCCCGGCATGCGGGCGGCCAGCGCCTCCGCCTTCTTGAGGGCGCCGAACTCGCTCTGCGCGGGCTCCTGACGGGCCGGCCTCAGGCGATTCCGGTGCAGCTCGAACGGCTGCACGAGGTAGGTGGTCTTCAGGGCCATTCCGGCCTCCTCGGCGCGGCGCGCGGTGGCGAACGGACCGCGGCGCGGTCCACTACAGGCTGCGGGTGGTCACCCCGAGGGCGAGCAGGGCGTAGGCGCCGATGAAGAACCATTGCCGGTGCGCCACGACGGTTTTTCCGACCATCGGGATGCGCGTGTAGAGGCTGGCGACGGCGAGGCCGATCAGCACGGCCGACACCAGGAACGTGAGCAGGCGCGGGGCGGAGAGCGTGGGCATACCCCATGCTCCGCCGGTACGCTTACCGAACCGTTACCGGTCGAGCCCGGGCACGAGGGGGCGGTACGCCGTCAACGGGCCCTGCGTTCCGGGAAGCAGGCCGACCTCGGCGAGCCACAGGACCATGATCGCTCCGGCCAGGAGCGTCGCGAGCGAGGCCAGCCGCCCGGTCCACCGCCGCAGCACGAACATGGCGACCACGACGGCCAGCAGGGCGATGAGGAGGGCGAGCATCAGCATGGCCGCGCCATGCCACGACCGGGGCGCCGCGTCACCGCGGATGACGGCGGAACGGCCCATCGGCCGGCCCGGGCCGACTTCAAGTCCGCCAGATGCACGTTCTGGTCGTTCTGCAGAGCGGAAACTCTACCGCAGTCGATAGGCCGACTCGGACGGCGCCCGGAAATACTCCGCCGGAAATCGCCAGAAATGGCCGGCCGATCTCCGCGGCGGGCACCCCGATCATGCACCGGAAGCGGCCCGCCAACGGTTTTGTAACTTGCATTCAGTGCTCAAAAGTAGCAGATCCCGGGCGAGGGGCACACCAGGAATCTTACAGTGTCAGAAGAAACCACAGGGCCCAACTCCAACTTCATCGAGCTGGCGGGCGATATCGTCGCCGCCTACGTGTCGAACAATCCGGTGCCGGCCGCGGAGCTTCCGGCCCTGATCGCGCGCGTGCACGGCGCGATCAGCGGGCTCGTCACCGGGACTCTGACGGCGGAGATCGGGGCGGTTCCGCAGGCCGAGGTCGAGAAGCCGAGCGCGGCCCAGATTCGCAAGTCGGTCCGGCACGACGGGATCGTCAGCTTCATCGATGGCAAGACCTACAAGACGCTGAAGCGCCACCTGACCAGCCACGGCCTGGATCCGCGCAGCTACCGCGACCGCTACGGCCTGCCGGCGGACTATCCGATGGTCGCGCCGAGCTACGCCGAGCAGCGCTCCGCCCTCGCCAAGGCGATCGGCCTGGGCCAGCCCGGCGCCATGGCCGAGCGCGAGCGCAAGGGCCGCAAGGCCGCCTGAGGATGACGACCTCCGGGGGCGCCCCGCTCGGCGGGGCCCCCTCGTAACGAAGCGCCGCGGAGCCCGGCGCCTCGTGCCGCCGCGCGGCCCGGAACCGCGCCGAGACCGTTGCATCGTCGCCACACACGTCCAGGACATCGCGGGACACGGACAAGCTGCCACACTCTGCACAAAGCTGATGCGCACGCCGGGGCCCGAGGATGCTACCGAAGGGGTCGGCGAGATGAAGCGAGAGCAGACGATGACGAGTTCGGTCGTGCCGTTCCCGGCGCATATCGCGCCCGCGGTCGTGGACGAGGACACCGCGTCGATCATCGCCGTGCTGCAGGATCAGCTGGCCCTGGCCCGCGAGGGTCGCCTACGCTCGGTGGCGGTCGTCTCCGTCTCGGCCGATGGCGAGGCGGTCGGCACGCAATGGTCGTGCAAGGGCTCCGATATCAGCAACCTGATCGGCAAGCTGACCGTCCTGACCCACGACCTGATGGCCGCCCGGAAGTGACCGGCCGAATCTGACGGGGCGGGCGCGGCCGCCCGGTGCGGCGTTCCGGAGACGGCTCCGGCATCGGCCAGAAGGAATGCCCCGGATGACTCGCGCCCTGCTGTTCGCCGCCCTCCTGGGAACGGCGGTCGTGCCGGGCACCGCCCGGGCTGCCGAGGAGGCAGACGACACCAAGCGCGCGGAGACGATCCGGGGTCTCGTGCGGATCGTCGGCGCGCAGGCCGGCATCGTCCTGCACTGCCGCAAGCTCTACACCATCGACGACACGGTGTCCGAGGGCCTGTCCCGCACGGTCCGCCGAGCCCTCGACGCCGGCCTCGGCCACCAGCGTGCCCGGAACGCCATCGCCGAGGAGGGCCGGCGGGTCGCGGACGAGATCGCCGCGGTCGGACCGGAGCAATGGTGCGCCGACCAGCGCGACCTGCTCAACACGGACGGCGTCCGCGTCTTCATCGACTGACCGCGCCGGATCCCGTCCCGGCGGGGCACTCCCCGCGGCCGGCCGGTCGATGCCCCTCGTGAAGGGCAGCCCTGGCCGCGCGCGACTTCAGTCCTGTGCGAATCAGATGAGAGCGTCATTCCGGCCGCTGTTCCGCAGTGCAGAACAGATGAACACCTTGTTCACCGCGCTCTCGTCTGTCATGTTTCGACGACGGACGAGACTGAACAGATCAAGCCGGTCGCACTCGTCCGTTTACAAGAGCCCTCAAGGGCCGCGAGACCGGCGCATAGGGAAACGCCATGTCTCGATCGATCCTGCTGGCCCTCGCTCTCGTCGTCTGCGGGGCCGCCGTGACGCTGTTCGCCTTCCTGCGCGCGCCCCAGTCGAGGGAGTTCGCCGGGTGGGATGCGGCCTTCATGGGCGGCATCGGGGCCGTCGCGCTGGGCTTTCTCACCACCCTCGTCGAGGTCGTGACCGAGTAGGTCGATCCTGAGGCCAGTCACACGCGCCGAGCGGACCGACCGAGGCCGTCTCCGTCCCTGCGGATCCGTCGCCCCGGTCGCTCCGCGGGCGTCGGTGCTCCGCGCATCCGGCCTCCGGCCGAGCGCGCATGAAGAGCGCAGAATTCACAGGGACGGCAGCTTCCCGACAATTCGAGGCATTTCGCAAACCGCCCTTGAACCCGGGTGACCGATCCTGTCGGGCAGAGGTTCTCGAGGCGGTGATGTTCGAACGACGCAGCGCTCCACGCACGCTTCTCAACGAGACCGGCAGCATCTCGGTCGACGAGCATCGAAGCTTGCCGTGCATCGTCTACGACCGGTCGGCCGGCGGCGTGCGGGTCGCGCTCCCGGATGCCGAGATCGTTCCGGACAGCTTCATCCTCAGCATCGATGCGAGCAGCGAGATCCTCGTCTGCCGCGCCATCTGGCGCAAGGCGGAGGAGATCGGCGCCACGACCGACATCCCCGAGACGGCGCGGTCGGGCCGCGCGAACCTCTGGCGCGAACTCGAGGCGACCTGACAGGCGCCTGCCTCGGGTCGGCCGGCGCTCGGCGCGGCCAGAGTGTCGTCGGCAGGGTCGGGGGCGGCGGGGCTCCCGGCGCGCGCCGACGCGCGTCACTCCCAGTCGATGTTGAGCGAGCGCTCGAAGGCGGCCGCGGAGAGTTCCTTGCCCTTCGGATCGGCGACCGTGATCTCACGGAAGCCGCGCCGGGCCAGCTCCCAGGTCTTCTCCATCGCCTGCTCGTCCGTCCCGCAGGCGAACGTCATGACGCGCCCGGACGGATCAATCCCCTTGACGGTGAACACACCACTCTCCCTGCTCGCACCTCCCATATAGAGCCGCGATCCGCGTCGCGCCTCCCGCCATCGTGACGGAGCCCCGGGACCCGCACACGCCCCGTCGCGTTGGCTGCAGGCAGGGAGAGACCGCATGACGCGCGAGACCGCAGACCCGACGAGCCGCGGCCCGGACGCGCGCGAGGCGGACGAGCCTCCGGCGGAGCGCGTCAAGGCGACGCCGGCCACGATCCCGACCGAGGATCCCGAGGTCGGCCTCGCGCAGAAGGGCAGCGGGGAAGAGGCGATCGTCCGGCGCGAGACGGAGATCTGACCGGTCGCGCCGACGCGCGGGCGATCCCTGGACGCCGGTCCATGTGCGATGCACAAACGGGCCGGCCGCACCCGGATGGCGGCCGACAGGAGACCACGCATGACACAGTGCATGGCACAGTCGTCGGGCCACGAGGTCCCGACCCAGATCCGCGACGTCGCCGGGACCGGTCTCGCGCAGGCCCGGACGGCCTTCGGAAGCGTCGTCGGAGCGGCGCGCCGCGCCCCCGACACGGTCCGCACGAAAGTGGTGCGAGGGCAGGATGCGGCCCGGGAAGCGGCGGCCGCCGCTCGCGACGCTGCCGGGGCGGCGTCGCACTGAGCGGGAGAGCCGAGCGGCCTCTGGGCGGGTGGCCGGCGGCCCTTCGCGGCGCTGCCGGCCGTGTTCGGACGCGGAGTTGGAGATGATGTACGGGGAGGTTGGTCGCCTGGCGGATGAGAGCCTGCGGCTGGGCCTGAGACAGGCCGAGAACGCCGTCCTGCTCGCGATGGCGGCGCAGTATGCGTGGGCGGATCTGTGGTTCGAGGGGTACCGCGCGGCGGGGACCGCCCTCAGCACCGCGCGGGATCAGCGGGCGCGGACGCGGCGCCTGATCCGTCGCGGCGTGGAACCGTCGGTGGCCGCGCAGGAATTGCACATCGTCTGAGCGTCGGCCGGAGACGGAGCCGCCCGGGGCGCTCCGTCTCCGGCAGCCGGCTCAGCGGCTCGCCTCGACGGCGGCCTGGACGATCGGCCGGCCGAGGGACGAGACCGTCCGATTGACGGTCGCCGGCGCGGCGACGGGCTGGGGCGTGGTGGTCAGATCGTGGATCGCGCGGATCTGCTGGGCGGGCCGGGCCTGATCGCGATAGAGCGGCGGCGTCAGGTGCAGGCGGTCGTCGGCGGCGGCGAGGCCCGTGAAGGCCGCCGAGGTGAGCGCGGCCGACGCGAGGATGAGGATCGTGCGCATGGTGCGTCTCCGGTTCGATCGCGGTGTCGACCGCGGGATGCGATCGACCAGCGCATGAGACCACGGATTTGTGCGTCGCGGCATGCGTTTTTCGCATTGCACCATATCGCCAGGACGGCACGGTATTGCAGTGTTTCCCGGGAATTCTCAGCCGTGAATTCAGGCACCGATCCCGCGCGCCATGCATTCGATGCAAATGAACTAAACTTCCACCGACGCGTTCTCAAATCAAACTTGAGGAGCGGGTGATTTGTTTTTCGCGCGCGCCCCCGAACCGATCGAAACCGCCGGGCGAGCGCGCGCGTTGCTGGCGTCGCGGCCCGTGGCGCGAATCGGAGACCGCGGCGCCAGATCCGCGTCACACAGGCACGCACACAGGCACGGTAGAACGCCCACATCCCGCCGAAGCACCCTGCGAAGCACCACGAGAGCGCCGATGACGCCCTCCGACCTCGACAGACGAGCCGAACTGACCATCTGGCCCAAGGGCACACCGGCCCGCGCCGCGGAGGGGCGGCCGTTCGCGACCCTGCGCGAGGCCCTCGCCGTCGCGATCGCGGCGATGGAATCCGGCGAGGCCCAACCCTGGATCATCACCGAGGCCGGCGACATCCTCTCGCCGCGCTGGATCCAGGCGAATTCCCGAGCGCGGGCGCCGCACTAGCCGGCGCCGCGCCGGGGGCGGATCGGATCAGCAGCCGATGCAGATGTCGCGGACCACGTGCTGGTGACGCTGGCCGGTGCGCTGGTTCGGGAGCTGCCCGTCGATCGACGAGAGCCCGCTGCCCAGGCCCCGGAACCGGCGCTCGACCGCCGGAACGGAGGCCGCCCTGACCGGAGCGGGCGGCTCCGCGGCCGCGGCGGGGGTCGGTGCCGCCGTCGGAGCGGGCGCGGGCGCCCCGTTGGCCATGCCGGGATCGGGCAGGGTCAGGGCCATGCCCGGCACCGGCGGGACCTGCGCGAACTCGCCCGCGCGCCCCGGCAGGGGCGCGACGACCAGAAGCGCGACGGCCGGGATCGCGACGACGCGCCGGTTCAGCGGATGCATCACACTCTCCTGCCTCGGGAGCCGGCACGCCACGGACCCCGTGCCTCTGGGCCATCGCCGGATCGGCGCCCGCTCCGATGACGGATCGGGGCCGGCCCCGGTTGTGCGCGGCGGAGCGGGGCGCCGCCACTCATCCATTCGGCGGAGCGTGCGCCGGGCGGCTCAGTAGGCCCGACCGTAGAAGGGCTGCGAGACCGGGCGATAGCGGTCGCTCACCGGCCACGTATAGGGCTGCTCCTTGCCGGTGCGCAGGTCCGAGCGGAATTTCGGCTCGTTGAAGCCGATCCCGTGCAGGCCGGCCGTGCCCTTGGCGCCGTGGGCCTTCGGCCCGGCATCGCGCGCCAGGGCAGCGCCCGAGACGCCGATCACGAGAGCGGCCGCGAGCGAGACGCGGCCCAGCATGACGTTCATCTCTGTCTCCTGTCCCGGCCGAGGTGCCGGCACAGAAGGAACGGCAGCGGTTCGGCGCGGTTCCGGCCCCTGAGGCCGCTCAGAACCCCTGGCCGAGGCAGGCTTCGGCGAAGGGCCCGCCGCAGAGGTCGCCGGTCCGGACCGGCGCGGCCGCCGCGCCGCCGATGCCGGCACCGCCGATCGCCCCGCCGCCGGTCGGCAGGGTGCGGGCCGCCTGGGCGGGATCGTCCGCGGGCAGCCCGGGCGTCCCGGGGATCCCGGCGCCACCCGGGCCGGCGCCGCCCGTCCCGGAAACCGTCGCGGCCGTGGCCCCGCTCGCGGCCGTTCCGGTCCCGAGCCCGAACAGTCCGAACAGCCCGAACAGACCGCCGGGGGACAGGGTGGCGCCCGTCGCGCCGATGCCCGACGCGGCCACGCCGCTGCCGAGACCGGCCGACGCGACGCCGGACGAGCCGGTCGCGAGCGAGGAGCCGAGGCTTCCGGCAGCGTTGAGGCCCGTGCCGACACCTACTCCAACGCCTGCGCCGGCACCTGCGCCGACACCTGCGCCGACACCTGCGCCGAGGCCGGCTCCCGAGAGCCCGGTGCCCAGGCCGGGGGACAGGCCCGACCCGCCTCCGAGACCGCCCGTTCCGAGGGTCGGTGTCAGGAGGCTCCCCGCGGTCGAGCCCAGGCCCGTGCGGGACGCGCCGCTGAGGCCGCTGCGGGCACCGGCGGCGCCGATCGTCCCGCCGGTCCCGAGGGTCGTGCCGGTGACGCCGGCACCGCCGGTCGCGGTGGATCCCAGGCCGCCGAGCTGGCCCGCCCCGCCCGAACCGGCGGTCGTGGCGCCGAGCGTCGTCCCGGCCGAGAGGCCTCCCGACGCGCCGATGCGGCCGCCGCCACCGCCGCCGCCCCCGCCGAAGCTCAGCTGGCCGGCATTCACGAGGCCGCCGGTCTGCGCCGAGACGGTCGGGAACGGCCCGGTGGTGGAACTGCCGCCGAGGCTCAGCTGGCCCGGATTGGCGACGGGGGTGATCGGCTCAAGCGATGCCGACAGGCTCTGGGCCCCGGCCGGAACGGCGATCGCCGGCAGCAGGGCGGCGGCGAGGATGGATCGCATGGCACGCTCCTCAGCGGGGGACGGGGTCTGGCTCGGAAACCGGAGGGCGTCCGGCCGGTTCCGGCGGCGCGGGGACGCGGCGCGGCGCTGACTCGTGGGAGAAAGGAGGCCGCCGGCCTTCATGCTGCCGGAAAGACGGTGTGCTCTCGGCACCGGATCCGCCTGCCCCCCCCACGTCCCGACCCGCGCCCGAACCTGCGACCGTGCCGTTGCCCGAAACTCTCGCCCAAGGCCTGCGCGGCGCCGGCTGGCTCGCCGGCCTCCCGGCCCTCGCGCTGATCTGGGCGAGCGCGACCCTCTACGCCGCCCCGCGGATCGCCGACGGCCTCGCGGCGGAGGGCGCGGCGATCGCCGCCGGCACGGCCACCGCCACCGGCGAGCCGTGGCTGCGCCTGGAGGCCGTCGGGCGCGACCTCGTGGCCGCCGGCGAGGCGCCGGACGTCGCCGAGCGCGCCACCGTGCTGTCCCGCCTCGCGGCCCTCGACGGCCCGCGCCGCATCGTCTCCGAACTCGGCATCGTGGAGACCGCCGCGCCCTTCCAGTGGGCGGCGATCCGCACGGGTCAGAACCGGATCGCCCTCGAAGGCAGCCGCCCGGTGGAGATCGGCCGGCGGGCCCTGGAGGCGCGGATCGCCGGCGCCCTCGATCCCGGCACCGCCCTCGACGACACCGCCCGGGCCGCCCGGGGCGCGCCGCCGGATTTCGCCGGCGCGGCCGCGTTCCTGGCGGCCCGGCTCTCCGGCCTCGCCAAAGGCGGGCGGGCGGCGCTCAGCGACACCGTGCTCAGCCTGTCGGGCGAGGCCCTCGACGTGCCGGCCTACGAGGCCCTGCGGGCCGCCCTGTCGGACCCGCCGGAGGGGTTCAGCGTCGGGCGGGTCGAGATCCTGCCCCCGAAGGTGACCGCGTACCGGTTCGCCGTGGAGAAATCGGGCCGGGGCATCGTCCTCGACGGCTTCGCCCCCTCGGCGGCCGACCGCGAGGCCGCCCTGCGCGCCGCCACCGAGGCCGCCGCGGGCGGCACCGTGGAGGACCGGCTCCTGGCCGCCCGGGGGCTCGACCCGGCGATCGACCCGAAGAGCCTCATCGCCTTCGCGTTCAAGCTCGCCGAGCTGATCCAGTTCGGGCAGGTCGTGTTCCGGGACGGGGCGGTCTCGGTGACCGGCGACGCCATCGACGGGCAGGCGCTCCCCGACGCCGAGGCGCTGATGCGCGACGGCCGGCCCGCCGGCGTGGCGGCCGGGCGGGTGGCGCTCACGGCGCGGCCGCTCTCGCCCTACCGGGTGGCGATCCGCCGGACCGCCGACGCCGTGACCCTCACCGGCCACCTGCCGGACGCCGCGACCCGGGAGCGGGTACTGGCCGCCCTGCGCCCGCGCCTGTTCCGGGAGCCGGTCATCGACCGCACCCGCCTCGCCGACGGCGCCCCGCCGGATCTCGGGGACGCGCTGGCCGCCGCCGCCCCGCTGGTGACGAACCTCGCGGACGGGACCGTCGCGGTCTCGGACCGCGCCGTGACGCTCACCGGCGAGAGCCTCTACCGGGAGGGCGCCGCGCGCACCCCCGACCGGCTCGCCGAGGCGCTGCCCCCCGGCTGGACCGGGCAGGCCCATGTCACGGCCCGGGACGCGGCGGAGCGGCGCGATCCCGCGACCTGCCGCGCCGACGTCTCCGCCGCCCTGGCAGGGGCGGATCTGCACTTCCCCGCGGGCGGCGCCGTGCTGACCCCCGCCTTCTACCCGACCCTGGACGCGCTCGCCGCCCTGGCGAAGACCTGCCCGTCGCTGCGCGTCGCGGTCTCCGGCCCCGCCGACCCGGCGAAGCCGCCGGCGACCCCGGCCGCCGGACCGGCGCCGGGGGAGGGCGCGGCCGCCGCCGAGCCGGCCCGGGTCGCCGACGCCGCCAAGCCGGAGGTCGCCGCCAAGCCGGCGGCGTCCGCGCAGCCGGCCCCGGCAGGCAAGGGAGCCGCGCCGCACGCGGCCAGGGACGCGGCGAAGGACCGGGGCAAGGACCTGAACAAGGACCGGGGCAAGGCCGAGACCGGCAAGGCGGGCGCGGCCAAGAAGGAGCCGGCCGCGTCCGGCAAGGCCGCGAAGAAGACCGCCGAGGCCCCCGACGAGCCGCCGCCCGATCTGCCGCGCCTGCGCGCCCAGGCGGTGGTGGAGTACCTCCTCCAGGCCGGAGCCCGGCCGGAGCAGGTCACGGCCGGGCCGGACGGGCCGGCCGGCCCCGTCGTCTTCGCGCTGCTGCCGTGAGGGAGATCCGCTCCGCCGCGCGCCCGCCAGCCGGGCCGCGCCCATCCGCGCGCCCGGCCGCGCGCCACCATCGCGCCCGCAGGGAGGCCGGACGGCCGTGACGCTGCTGCTCGCCGGATTCTGGCCCGGGCTCGCCGGTGCGGCCGCGCTCGGCCTCGTGGTCGGCGCGCTGGTCGGCTGGCCGGACCGCCTCGCCGCCTCGCTAGGCCTCTGCGTGGTCGCGGGGCTCGTGGCCGCGGCGGCGATCGCCGGGTTCGTGCCCGGGCTGCCCGGCCTGTGGCTCGACGGCGCGGCCCTGATGCTGCCGGCCTACTGCGCGGCCTGCCTGCTCGGGGCGCTGGGACGCCGCCTCGCCGGCCGGACCTGACGGCGCGGGAACCTCTCCGCCCCCCGACGGCGTTTTTCCGGCAGAAAGGGCCCCAGGGCCCGCCCCGAACCCGGAGAGGCCGCGATGCCCAGGACCGTCGACCGTCCCCATCCCGCGCGACGCCGCGCCGTTCGCCTGCCGCGCCCCCGCGCCGGCGCCGCCGCCACCGGCCTGTTCCTGGCCGGACTGATCCTCTCGGCCGCGACGGTGCCGCTGGTCGAGCCCGCCGACGCCACGACCGGTGGCGGCACCGCGCAGGCGGCGCTCGCGACACCGGCCCGCTGAGCGAGGCAACCCGCGCCCGCCCCGGAATGTTGTTCGCCCGGGCCCGTCCGGCCCGAGCCTAGGGGGGAGACGCGCATGGGACTGCTCGAATCGGCGATCGGCGGCGTGCTCGGTCAGGTGTTCGGCGGGCAGAAGCAGGGGTCCGGGGGCATGTCGCCCTTGGTCAAGGCACTCCTGATGCTCCTGCTGGCCAAGGGCGCCAGCGGCGGCTTCGGCGACATCTTCGGCCGCGGGCGCCAGGGCGAGCCCGGCCCCGAGGCCGACCGCTCCGGCGGCGCCGGACCCTACGGGCGCGATCCCGGCCAGCACCCCGCCGATGCCGGCGGGCGCCGTCCTCCGGAAGAGGGCGACGATATCGGCGGCTGGGACCAGTATGGCGGCCGCCGCGACGGCGGCCCGGGCGGGCCGTCGGACCCGTCCCTGCCGCCCGGCGACTTCTCGGACCTCTCCGGCATGCTCGACGGCCCCGGCGACGCCCCGCCGCCGAGCCGCGCCGCCCCGGACGGGCAGGGGGATCTCGGCGGCCTCGACGGGCTGGTCGACCGGTTCCGCCAGGGCGGCCTCGGCGACGTGATCGAGTCCTGGATCGGCCACGGCACCAACCGCCCGGTGGCCCCGGACCAGCTCGCCCGGGCGCTCGGCCCCGACACGGTGGACACCCTCCAGCAGCAGACCGGGATGGACCGCGAGACCCTGCTGTCGCAGCTCGCCCAGGCGCTGCCGGAGGTGGTGCACACGCTCACGCCGCAGGGGCGGGTGCCGGGCGAGGCGGAGCGGCGGGGATGGTAGCCGAGCACGGGGTCAGGGGCCGCGCGGCGCGCCCGCCGCGGATCCCGATCACGACGGCATCCTGAAGGGCCCGGGCGCCGCGCGCGCTCGAAGACGCCCGCCGTCGCGGATGCCGCGCGGGAGGTCAGGATCTCGGTGCGCGCGGGCTCTCGCCCGCAGCGCGCACGGATCCGGACCCAGCGACGCGGGTTTCGGGAGCAGCCTCGGCGGGCACGATCGCCCGTTCGGAGGCCGCATTCCGCATGTCGGACGGAAGTCGGAGCGTCGGGACGAGGTGCGGCCGGTGTCGCGGTCGGACGGCGACGCGCCTACGCGACCCGCCGCATCACCAGCGACGCGTTCGTCCCGCCGAACCCGAAGGAGTTCGACAGCACCACGTCGACCTGCTTGCGCTTGGCCTCGAACGGCACGAGGTCGATCTTGGTCTGGACGGAGGGGTTGTCGAGGTTGAGCGTCGGCGGGATGACGTTGTCGCGCAGGACGAGGATGGAAAAAATCGCCTCGACCGAGCCGGCGGCGCCCAGCAGGTGGCCGACCGAGCTCTTGGTGGACGACATGGTCGCGTTCGCGGCGGCGTCGCCCAGGAGGCGCTCCACGGCCTTCAGCTCCAGCTCGTCGCCCATGGGCGTCGAGGTGCCGTGGGCGTTGATGTAGCCGATCTCGGACGGCGCGATCCCGGCGCGCTTCACCGCGGCGGTCATGCAGCGGAAGGCGCCGTCGCCGTCCGGGGAGGGGGAGGTGATGTGGTAGGCGTCGCCCGAGAGGCCGTAGCCCACCACCTCGGCGTAGATCTTCGCGCCGCGGGCCTTTGCGTGCTCGTACTCCTCCAGCACCACGATGCCGGCGCCCTCGCCCATGAGGAAGCCGTCGCGGTCGCGGTCGTAGGGGCGGGAGGCCTTCTCGGGCGTGTCGTTGAAGCCCGTGGTGAGCGCCCGGCAGGCCGAGAAGCCCGCGATCGACAGGCGGTTCACCGGCGACTCGGCGCCGCCCGCCACCATCACGTCGGCGTCGCCGAGCGCGATCAGGCGGCTCGCGTCGCCGATCGCGTGGGCGCCCGTTGAGCAGGCCGTCACCACGGCGTTGTTCGGGCCCTTGAGGCCGTGAGCGATCGAGACTTGGCCGGAGGCGAGGTTGATGATCCGGCCCGGGATGAAGAACGGCGAGATCCGGCGCGGGCCCTTCTCGTGCAGGGTCACGGAGGCGTCGTAGATGCCGCCGATGCCGCCGATGCCGGAGCCGATCAGCACCCCGGTGGCGCACTGGTCCTCGTGGCTCTTCGGCGCCCAGCCGGCATCCTTCAGGGCCTCGTCGGCCGCCGCCATCGCGTAGACGATGAACGGGTCGACCTTGCGCTGCTCCTTCACCTCCATCACGAGGTCGGGGTTGAAGGTGCCGTCGGTGCCGTCGCCGAACGGGACCTGCGCGGCGATCCGGCAGGGCAGGTCGGCGGATTCGAAGCCGCGGATCGGGCCGGCGCCGCTGTCGCCCGCGATCAGCCGGCTCCAGGTGTGCTCCACCCCGCTGCCCAGCGGCGTGACCATCCCCAGACCCGTGACCACCACCCGCCGCATGTGCCCTGTCCCGTCTTGAGGCGCCGTCCCGCCGGCACCGCCGCGGTCGCGCATCGTCCTAACTCGCTCGGAGGCAGAATCGGTCCCCGCGGGCCCCGTCACGACTCCGAGCCTTGAAACGCATAACGGCGCGGGGGCTGTTTCGCCTCACCCGCGCCGCGTCAAACCCGGTCCCCCGCGCCTCAGGCGGCGGAGTTCTTCTCCAGGAACTTCACGGCGTCGCCGACCGTCTGGATGGTCTCGGCAGCGTCGTCCGGGATCTCGACGTTGAATTCCTCCTCGAAGGCCATGACCAGCTCGACCGTGTCGAGGCTGTCGGCACCGAGGTCGTCGATGAAGTTGGCGCTCTCGACCACCTTCTCGGGCTCGACGCCCAGGTGCTCGACGACGATCTTCTTCACGCGCTCAGCGATATCGCTCATCGGTCTTCCGTCCTCGTCCTTCTGGTCTGTCAGTCTTCTCGGGGTGGTGCCGTGGCCGCGTCGCGCCCCTGCGGGCTTGTTGTGACGGGCCGGTGTCCGATCGCGCGTGCTTCTGAGGTGAACCGGCGCGTGAGCCGGGACGCCCCCGCCGGAGGGCCTTGGACTGAAAACCCGCTGAACCGTCAACCCCCTGTACGGCTGCGGGGCGTGGTAGCACAGGGTTCCAGCCCTGGCGAGGGCCCGTTCAGAAAGCCTTCATGGGTGTGGCACTTGCGTGTCGGCGGGGGTGATTCGCGCGCCGTTCCCGCCGGTCGGGAACCGGTATACGCGCCCTAGTACATGGCCATCCCGCCGTTCACGTGCAGCGTGTGGCCGGTGACGTAGCCCGCCTCCGCGGAGGCGAGGTAGAGGCAGGCCGCCGCGACCTCCGACCCCTCGCCGAGCCGCCCGGCGGGCACGCGGGCGAGGATGCCCTCGCGCTGCTTCTCGTTGAGGGCGTCGGTCATGGGCGAGCTGATGAAGCCCGGCGCGATGCAGTTGACGGTGATTCCCCGCGAGGCGACCTCGGCGGCGAGCGCCTTGGTCATGCCCACGAGGCCGGCCTTGGCGGCGGCGTAGTTGCCCTGGCCGGGATTGCCGGTGCTGCCGACCACCGAGCCGATGTTGACGATCCGCCCGGAGCGGCGGCGCATCATGCCCTTCACGGCGGCCCGCGACAGGCGGAAGGCGGCCGTGAGGTTGACGGCGATCACCTGCTCCCACTCCTCGTCCTTCATCCGCATGAAGAGGTTGTCGCGGGTGATGCCGGCATTGTTCACGAGGATGTCCAGCGGGCCGATCGCGGCCTCGGCGGCCGGGACGAGGCCCTCGACCGAGTCCTTGTCGGACAGGTCGGCCGCGACGGGGCTCGCGCGCTCGCCGAGCTCGGCGGCGAGCGCCTCCAGGGCCGCGGGCCGCGTGCCCGAGAGCGCCACGGTGGCGCCCTGCGCGTGCAGGGCCCGGGCGATCGCCTGGCCGAGGCCGCCGGTCGCGCCGGTGACGAGGGCCTTGCGGCCGGTGAGATCGAACATGCGGGACTCCGTCGGATCAGAGCGCGCGGGTCAGAGCGCGAAGGCGGCGACGTCGGCGGGGGTGCCGATTGCGGCGGCGCTCGCCTGGGGGGCGACGCGCTTGACGAGGCCGGTCAGCACCTTCCCGGCGCCGAGCTCGTAGAACCGGTCGACGCCGGAGGCCGCCATGGCGGCGACGCTCTCGCGCCAACGCACGGTGCCGGTGACCTGCTCGACCAGGGCCGCGCGGATCGCCTCCGGATCGGTGACCGGGGCGGCCGCGACGTTGGCGTAGAGGGTGACGCGCGGGGCCGCCAGCGCGACCTCGGCGAGCGCCCGGGCCATGGCCTCGGCGGCCGGGGCCATCAGGCGGCAGTGGAACGGCGCCGAGACGTTGAGCATCACGGCGCGCTTGATCCCGCGGCCGGTGGCGATGCCGACGGCGCGCTCCACGGCCGCGCGGTCGCCGGAGAGCACCACCTGGCCGCCGCCGTTGTCGTTGGCGACGTCGCAGACCGCGCCGTCGCCGGCCTCGTCGGCCGCCGCCTCGGCGACGGACCGGGCGGCCTCGAGATCGGTGCCGATCAGCGCCGCCATGGCGCCGGCGCCCGGTGCGACGGCCGCCTGCATGGCCTCGCCGCGCAGGCGCAGCAGCCTGGCGGCGTCCGCGACGGTCAGGCTGCCGGCGGCCGCGAGCGCGGCGTACTCGCCGAGCGAGTGGCCGGCCACGCAGGCGACGTCGCGCCCGAGGTCGAGGCCGCGCTCGGCCTCCAGCACGCGCAGCACCGCGAGGCTCGCCGCCATCAGGGCCGGCTGGGCGTTGGTCGTGAGGGTCAGCGCCTCGACCGGCCCCTCGAACATCAGCCGCGACAGGTTCTCGCCCAGGGCGGCGTCGACCTCGTCGAGCACGGCCCGGGCCTGCGGGAAGGCCTCGGCGAGGTCCCGCGCCATGCCGACCGCCTGGCTGCCCTGGCCCGGAAAGATGAGTGCGCGCATGTTGCGTCCTGGTCGCCGGCGCCGCGCGGCGCGCGAACGCCGCCCGTGTCGGCCGAAACTCTGGAATGGCGCGCGCACTCGCACCCGCGGCGCTGGGTGTCAACAATGCGCCGCACCATGATGCCGCAGCGACGCGGTCCTCCGGCCCCTCGGCGTCCGGCCCGACCGGACCGGCACGCGCGCCGGGTTCGCGCCGGACGCGCGCCCCGCGCAACCCGCTGTGCTTGTTGCACAACGGCATCCGGTGTAGAGTGGCGCCATACCCGACATCACCCGTCGCTCAAGCCCAAGGAGCCGCCCCGCATGGCGCGCGTCACCGTCGAAGACTGCATCGAGAAGGTCGAGAACCGCTTCGAGCTGGTGCTGCTGGCGAGCCACCGGGCCCGCCTCCTGGCCGCCGGCGCCCCGCTGACCATCGACCGCGACCGCGACAAGAACCCGGTCGTGGCCCTGCGCGAGATCGGCGACGAGACGATCACGGCCGACGACCTCAAGGAGCAGCTGATCCACTCGATGCAGAAGTACGTCGAGGTGGACGAGCCCGAGGCCGAGACCGTGCCGCTGCTGTCGAGCTCGCCGGCCGCCGCCGCGGTGGCGCCGCAATCCTCCAGCGACGACGCGGCGGTCCAGTTCGACCGCATGAGCGAGGAGGACCTGCTGCGCGGCCTCGAGAACCTCGCCCCGCCGGTCGAGACCGACGACGAGGGCGAGTGAGCCTGGACACGTGGGCCTGGATGGGCGCGACCTGACAGAGACCGGACCCGGCGGAGACGCCGGGTTCTCTCGTTCCGTGGCCGGCCCGCCGGCGTCCGGCGCGGCCCCGCCGCCGGGGGCTGGCGCCGTCCCGGCGGTTGCGGTTGCGGAACAATCGCGCGTGATCCAGACCCCGCGCACGACCCCGGACGCGCCGGCCCCGTCCCGGCGGATGATGCGCCAGTACGAGCTCGTCGAGCGGGTCAAGCGCTACAACCCGGCCGCCGACGAGGCGCTGCTCAACCGCGCCTACGTGTACGCCATGCAGGCGCACGGCACGCAGAAGCGCGCCTCCGGCGACCCGTTCTTCGCCCATCCCCTCGAGGTGGCGGCGATCCTCACGGACCTCCACCTCGACGACGCCACCATCGTGGCCGCGGTGCTGCACGACACCGTCGAGGACACCGAGGCGACGCTCGAGGAGATCCGCCGGCTGTTCGGGCCGGAGATCGGCGCCCTGGTCGACGGCCTGACCAAGCTCAAGCGCCTCGACCTCGTCTCCAAGCAGGCCGCGCAGGGCGAGAACTTCCGCAAGCTGCTGCTCGCGGTCGCGGCGGATGTCCGCGTGCTGCTGGTCAAGCTCGCCGACCGCCTGCACAACATGCGGACCCTCCAGCACATGCGCGACGACAAGCGTCGCCGCATCGCGCAGGAGACCCTGGACATCTACGCGCCGCTCGCCGGCCGCATGGGCATGCAGGAGCTGCGCGAGGAGCTGGAGGACCTGGCCTTCCGCAACCTGGAGCCGGAGGTCTACGCCACCATCACCCAGCGCCTGACGCGGCTCTCCGCCAAGTCCGAGACCGTCGTCGAGACCATCGCGCAGGTGCTGACCGAGAAGCTCGGCGCGCAGGGGATCACCGCCGAGGTCAGCGGCCGGCAGAAGCGCCCGTTCTCGATCTGGTCGAAGATGGAGCGCAAGTCCGTCGCCTTCGAGCAGCTCTCCGACATCTTCGGCTTCCGCGTGGTCGTCGACACCGTGCAGGATTGCTACGCGGCGCTCGGCATCGTCCACACCAGCTGGCCGATGGTCCCAGGCCGGTACAAGGACTACGTCTCGACCCCGAAGCAGAACGATTACCGCTCGATCCACACCACGGTGATCGGGCCGAAGAGCCAGCGCGTCGAGCTGCAGATCCGCACCCGCGCCATGGACGACATCGCCGAGTACGGCATCGCCGCGCATGCCCACTACAAGGAGATCGGCACCGAGCTGGTGAAGGACCCGGCCCGCGCCGAGGGCAGCGTGCATCCGCGGCTCGCCGCGGAGAGCGGCGCCTACCAGTGGCTGCGCCGGACCATCGAGCTCCTCGCCGAGGGCGACAGCCCCGAGGAGTTCCTGGAGCACACCAAGCTGGAGCTGTTCCAGGACCAGGTGTTCTGCTTCACCCCGAAGGGCCGGCTGATCGCCCTTCCGCGCGGCGCGACGCCGATCGACTTCGCCTACGCGGTCCACACCGACGTCGGCAACACCGCGGTGGGCGCCAAGATCAACGGCCGGATGGCGCCGCTGCTGCACGAACTCGCCAACGGCGACGAGGTCGAGATCAGCCGCTCCGACGGGGCCTCGCCCCCGGCGGCCTGGGAATCCCTCGTGGTGACCGGCAAGGCCCGCGCGGCGATCCGGCGGGCGACCCGCACCGCCGTGCGGCGGCAATATGCCGGCCTCGGACGGCAGATCCTGGACCGGGCCTTCGAGCGCGCCGCCAAGACCTTCTCGGAGGACAAGCTCCGGGGCGCCCTGCCGCGGCTCGCCCGCGCGACGACCGAGGACGTGTTCGCCGCCGTGGGGCGGGGCGAGATGTTCTCGGGCGACGTCGTCCGCGCCGTCTATCCCGACCACCGCGACGAGCGCCGGCCCTCCGCCGCGCAGGGCGCCGCCAGCGGCGCCGGCCGGCTCGTGCGCTCCTCCGACCAGACCATGCGGCTGACCTTCCCGGGCGCCGAGGGCGGCAAGGAGGGCGGCAAGGAGGGGGAGGACGCGGATCGCAGCGACGCCATCCCGATCCGCGGCCTCGCGGGCGACCTGCCGGTCACCTTCGCGCCGAACGGCGGCGCGGTCCCGGGCGACCGGATCGTCGGCATCCTGACCCCCGGCGTCGGCGTGACGGTCTACCCGATCCAGTCGGCGGCACTCGCGGCCTTCGACAACGAGCCGGAGCGCTGGCTCGACGTCCGCTGGGACACGGAGGCGCTCGGCGGCGAGCGCTTCCCCGCCCGGCTGGCGCTCAAGTCGATCAACGAGCCCGGGGTGTTCGCCCAGATCGCCCAGGTGATCGCCGACCACGACGGCAACATCGACAACATCTCGATGAAGCGGCGAACCCAGGACTTCACCGACATCACCATCGACCTGTCGGTCTGGGATCTCCAGCATCTCAACGCGATCATCGCCGAACTGCGCGGCAAGCGCCCGGTCAACAGCGTCGAGCGCGTGAACGGCTGAGGTCGAGGGGCGGGGCGCGCGGCGCATCTGAGGTTTACAGGATCAACTTACGTAAACCACCGTTTTCACGACGAAGCCCTGTCGTGGTCAATTAATCCGCCCCGAGAGTTCAGCTTTTCACGACCGCACAATCCCGTGCTCTGCTTGACACGGACCCGTTTGAAACGAATGGTCCGGCGGACGGGGCGTCGGTGGCGCGGGTCATCGACCGCGCCGGTCCACCCCGGTTTGCAGAGCGCGGCGGCCGCGATCGCGGCGCACCGTCCCGGCCACGCGCCCCGGCCTTTCGCCCCGGGCGAACCCTGACCGATTGTTCAGACGATTTCCTGTCACCCACGATTTTTCGGGACCTGACCTGTTCATGCCAGTCACCCAGCGCAGCGCCATCTTCATCGACGGCGCCAACCTCTACGCCACCACCAAGGCCCTCGGTTTCGACATCGACTACAAGAAGCTGCTCAAGGAATTTCAGTCGCGGGAGAACCTCCTGCGGGCATTCTACTACACGGCCATGATCGAGGATCAGGAATACTCCTCGATCCGGCCGCTGATCGACTGGCTCGACTACAACGGCTACCGCGTCGTGACCAAGCCCGTGAAGGAGTTCACGGACTCGATGGGGCGGCGGAAGTACAAGGGCAACATGGACATCGAGCTGGCGATCGACGCCCTCGAGCTCAGCCCGCACATCGACCACATGATCCTGTTCTCCGGCGACGGCGATTTCCGTTCCCTCGTCGAGGCGATGCAGCGGCGCGGCGTGAAGGTGACGGTGATCTCCACGATCCAGACCCAGCCGGCGATGATCTCCGACGAGCTGCGGCGGCAGGCCGACGAGTTCGTCGACCTCGCGAGCCTCGCGGGCCGGATCGGGCGCGAGCCCGGCGAGCGCCCGGCGCGGGCCTCCGGCGAGGCGCCGACCCGCTACCGCGGGGAGGGAAGGGCCAATCCGGGCCTGGAGAACCGCTACGGCATCCGCCAGCCGGAGGCCGAGGAGGAGTAGCGCCTCAGGCGCTGCCCCCGTCGAGCCAGTCGAGGACCTGCCGGGCGCTCCGGTCCGGCGGGAAGACCGGGTAGAACAGCTCGCTCACGACGCCGTCGTCGATCACCAGGGTGAGGCGGCGCAGCAGCACCTGGCCGCCTGCCTCGAAGGTGGGCAGGCGCGCCGCCATCGCGAAGGCCCGGTGCGGATCGGCCAGCAGCGGGAAGGGCAGGCGCAGGCGCTCGGCCGCCTCCCGCTGGTAGGCGCTCGTCTGGGTCGAGAGGCCGAAGACCTGGGCGACGCCTCGGGCCGTCAGCGCGGCGTGGTGATCGCGGAAATCGCAGGCCTGCGGCGTGCAGCCCCGGGCGCCGGGGATCGCGTCCCAGTCGGGCGTCAGGCCCGGCCGGCCCGGCTCGCCGGTGCGCGGGTAGGCGTAGGTCACGGTGCGGCCCGGCAGCCGCGCCAGCGAGACCGTGCGGCCGTTGGTGGCGGTGAGCGCCACGTCGGGCAGGCGCATCCCGCGCAGGTGATCGGCCGCGCCGTCGTCGACGGGGACCGGCAGGTCGTCGGGCAGGGTATCGTGGGTGGAGGGCATGGGTCGCTCCGCAGGATCGCAGGCTCGGGACGCCGCACCGGCTAATCCGGGATCTTGTGACATCGCGCGGTCAGCGCAAGGCGAGCGCATCACGGCCTGCGCCCCCCCCTGTCGGAACGATCGTCTTTGCGAGCGGAGCGAAGCAATCCAGCGGCACCACGCCCGCGGACTCGCGCTGCCCTGGGTCGCTTCGCTGCGCTCGCGATGACGGCCCGGCCTCAGCCCCGGTCGCGCAGCAGCCGCGCCCGGTCGCGCTGCCAGTCGCGCTCCTTGACCGCCTCGCGCTTGTCGTGGGCCTGCTTGCCCTTGCCGAGGCCGAGCTCGACCTTCGCCCGCCCCTTGTCGTTGAAGTAGATCTTCAGTGGCACCACCGTGTAGCCCTGGCGCTGGGTCGCGCCGATCAGCTTGTTGATCTGGCGGCGGTGCAGCAGCAGGCGGCGCGGGCGCTTGGTGTCGTGGTTGAAGCGGTTCGCCTCCAGGTATTCCGGGATGTAGGCGTTGAACAGCATCAAGTCGTTGCCGGAGGGTCCGGCATAGGCCTCGCCGATCGTCGCCTTGCCGCCGCGCAAGGATTTCACCTCGGTGCCGGTCAGCGCGATGCCGGCCTCGAGCGTGTCCTCGATCGTGTAGTGATAGCGCGCGGCGCGGTTGTCGGCGACGATGCGCCGACTGGGCTCCGGTTTCGGGGCCATGATGCGTGACTTCCCTCAGTCGACCAGCAGGCCGGCGTGGCGCAGGGCGTCGTCGACGATGCGCTTGGTGGGCTCGGTCACCGGCACCAGCGGCAGGCGCAGCTCGTCGGTCATGTGGCCGAGCCGCGACAGGGCGTACTTCACCGGCGCCGGGTTGGCCTCGGCGAACAGGCCCGTCTGCAGGGGGAACAGCCTGTCCTGGAGGGTCAGCGCCCTGGCGTAGTCGCCCGCGAGCGTCGCCTCCTGCAGGTCGGCGCAGAGGCGCGGGGCGACGTTCGCCACCACCGAGATGCAGCCGTGGCCGCCGTGGGCGTTGTAGCCGAGCGCCGTCGCATCTTCGCCCGAAAGCTGGATGAAGCTCGCGCCCATGGCCTGACGCTGCTGGCTGACGCGATCGATCTTGGCGGTCGCGTCCTTCACGCCGGCGATGTTCTTCAGCTCGAAGAGCCGGGCCATCGTCTCGACGCTCATGTCGACGACGGAGCGCGGCGGGATGTTGTAGATGATGATCGGAATGCCGACCGCGTCGTTGACGGCCTTGAAGTGGGCGTAGAGGCCCGCCTGCGTCGGCTTGTTGTAGTACGGCGTCACCACGAGGACGGCGTCGGCGCCCGCGCGCTCGGCGTGCTGCGCCCGCTCGACCGCCTCGGCGGTGGAGTTGGAGCCCGCGCCCGCCACGACCGGCACGCGCCCGCCCGCCTCGTCGATGCAGGCCTCGACCACCCGGTCGTGCTCGGAATGGGTCAGGGTCGGGCTCTCGCCGGTGGTGCCGGTGGGCACGAGGCCGTGGCTGCCCTGCTCGATCTGCCAGCGCACGAACTTCCGGAAGGCGGCCTCGTCGAAGGCCCCGTCGCGGAAGGGCGTCACAAGCGCGGTGAGCGAGCCCCGCAGGCGGCTCCCGGTCATCTCGGTCATCTCAGGCGTCCCAAAGGGTCCCAGCTGGGATTTCGGCGGTCTCGGCGCCGCGCGTGGTCCGCATCGTACGGGCACGGACCGGCAGACATAGGCGGTCGCGTCACGGCGCGCAAACAGATCGTGGGGACGGTTAACGCGATCTTAATGATCACGGCCCGATCCTCGACCTTTCCCGCTCCGGTGATCAGTAGGGGGGAATCGTGATCCGACCCGCGGCCTCGCATCCGGCCCCGAAGCGCACGTCCCTCACCGCCGCCGCGCTCGTCGCCACCGTCGGCGTGGCGCTCGCCGGCCCGGCCGGCCAAGCCGGCCAAGCCGGCATCGACGCGCCCACGACGCCGCCGGCCACGCAGCCCGCGCCGCCGGCGAGCGACGCCGCCCTCTCGACCGCCCAGGTCCGAGGCGCGCAGGCCGTGAAGGCGAGCGACCCTGTCGCGGCCGACGCCCTGAAGCTCGACCCGGTCCACGCCTCGAGCGGCGACGACAAGGGCGAGGAGCCCGCCCGGACGCTGCCGGCCGCGGCCTCGGCCTACGCCTCCGCGGACCCCGACGCCCCGGTGGCCTTCCCGCTGCCGGACGCCGCGGTCACCCCGGCGGCCCCGGTGCCCGAGGTGCCGGATCCCGCGCGCCCGAAGATCTCCGGCGACACCGACCCGACGCTGCTGCGCGGCGCCATCGACCTCTACCGCAAGGGCCGGGTCGCCGACGGCGACCGGATGCGCGACGGCTTCACCGACCCGGCCGCGAAGGCGCTTCTCGAGTGGGTGGCGATCCGCGCGGGCGCCGGGATCGGCTTCAACCGCACCGTGGCCTTCGTCCGGGCCAATCCGGACTGGCCGGCCGGCCCGCTGCTGCGCCGCCGGGCCGAGGAGGCGCTGCTCTCCGAGAAGAAGGCGCCCGCGACGGTCCGGGCCTACTTCGCCACGTCGAAGCCGGTGAGCGCGCCGGGCAAGTTCGCCCTGGCGCTGGCCCTGCGCGCCGACGGCTGCGACGCCGACGCCGCCGAGATGGTCCGCGACCTCTGGCGCACCGAGAGCTTCGGCCGCAGCCTCGAAGCCAAGGTGCTCGACGCCTTCCCGGACGCGCTGACCCGGGTCGACCACCGCTACCGGATGGAGCGGGCGCTCCTGAAGGACGACTGGGAGAGCGCCGGCCGGGCCGCCGGCTACGCGGGCGGCGCCTATGCCAGCCTCGTGCGCGCCCGCCGGGCCGTGGAGGACAAGTCCTCCGGCGCCGCTTCCGCGCTCGCCGCGGTGCCGCCGTCGCTGCGCGGGGACGCGTCCTACATCTTCTCCCGGGCGCAGTATCTCCGCCGGGCCGACAAGGCCGAAGCCGCCGCCGCCGTGCTCGCGACGGCGCCGAGCAACCCGGACGTGCTGGTCGACGGCGACGAGTGGTGGATCGAGCGCCGGATCGTGGCGCGCAAGCTCCTCGACCTCGGCGATGCCAAGACCGCCTACGCGGTGGCGAGCCAGCCGGCGGCGCGCTCGCCCGAGAAGCGCATCGAGGCCGAGTTCCACGCCGGCTGGATCGCGCTCCGCTTCGCCGGCGATCCCGCCGCCGCCGCGCAGCATTTCGCCCGGGTGGCGGCGATCGCCGAGAGCCCGATCTCGGTGGCGCGGGCCGCCTACTGGCAGGGACGGGCGGCCGAGGCGCTCGGCCAGTCGGAGGAGGCGAAGCGCTTCTACGAGCGCGCCGCCCTGCAGCCGATCGCCTATTACGGCCAGGTGGCCCGGGCCCGGCTCGGCCAGACCAGCCTGCCCCTGCGGGCGCCGGCCGACCTTGAGGGCGCGGAGCGCCAGGCCTTCGACGGGCGGCTCTCCATCCGCGCCCTGCGCCTGCTCGGCGAGGCCGGGATCAAGGAGCTGGCCCTGCCGCTCTACATCGACGCCGCCCGGGACCTCTCGGACCCGCGCGAGCTCCAGGCGCTCGGCGACCTCGCCACCGACATGAAGGACGCCCGCGCCCTGGTGGCGATCGGCAAGCTCGCGGTCCAGCGCGGCCTGCCGCTCGACGCCCACGCCTACCCGACGATCGGCATTCCCACCTACGAGACCTTCACGGCGGTCCCGCAGGTCGAGCGGGCCATGGTCTACGCCATCGCCCGCCAGGAGAGCCAGTTCGACCCGCGGGCGCAGTCGGGCGTCGGCGCCAGGGGGCTGATGCAGATGATGCCGGCCACCGCCCAGCGCACCGCCCGCCGGGTCTCGACCGCCTTCGACGTCGACCGCCTGACCAGCGACCCCGCCTACTGCGCGAGGCTCGGCCAAGCCCATCTCGGCGAGCTGATGGAGGATTGGCGCGGCTCCTACGTGCTCGCCTTCGCCTCCTACAACGCGGGCGGCGGCAACGTGAAGAAGTGGATCGACGCCTACGGCGACCCGCGCAAGGGCGACGTCGACGTGATCGACTGGGTGGAGCGCATCCCCTTCACGGAGACGCGCAACTACGTGCAGCGGGTCATGGAGAACCTGCAGGTCTACCGCTCGCGGCTCGACAGCCGCAGCGCCCTGCTGATCGAGGGCGACCTCCACCGCGGCGCGCGGTAGGACGCATAACCGGGTCATCCGTCTGCTGCCGAGGACCCGGGCCGTGTTCGTCGCTCCGGGGCGCCCCGTGGGGTCCGGGCTCCGCTGCGCGGCCCCGAGATGACGGAGAGACCCCGTGGACCGGCGAGACGTCGGTGCCTCTCGGTTTTCCCCGCCTCCCGCTCCGCAGCGGCATAGCTTTTGGTTGTGCCTCCGCCGCCTGGCTCCCTAGAAGATGGGCCGGTCCGCATTGGCCGGCTCCCGAGAGCCCGCGCTGCCGAGAGGTTCCCATGCTGCGTTCGAGATCGGGTTTCGCCCTCCTGCTGAGCACCGCGCTCGCGGCCGCCGCACCGGCCCTGGCCCAGGAGGCCTCCACCGCCGAGCAGACGATCGACGTGATGAACACGCTGTTCGGCAAGCATCCGGGCGCCCGGGCCAACCACGCCAAGGGCGTGGTCGCCGAGGGCAGCTTCACCCCGTCGCCAGAGGCGGCGAAGATCAGCAAGGCCTCCCTGTTCCAGGGGCCGGCGGTGCCGGTGACGATCCGGTTCTCGGACGCCACCGGCGTCCCGACCATCCCGGACGGCGCGGCCGACGCCAACCCGCACGGCCTCGCGCTCAAGTTCAAGCTGGGCGACGGCTCGGAGATGGACGTCGTCACGAACTCGCTCAAGTACTTCCCGGTCGCCACGGGCGAGGAGTTCCGCGACCTCCTGAAGGCCGCCGCCGAGAGCGGCCCGAAGGCCGCCCATCCGACCGCGCTGGAGCGCTTCGCCGCCGCCCACCCGGCCGCCGCCACCGCGGGCGGGACCGCCAGGACCCCGTCGAGCCTCGCCCGGCAGACCTACAACGGCGTCAACGCCTTCATCCTGGTGGACGCCGCCGGCAAGCGGCAGCCGTTCCGGTTCCGCTTCGTGCCGGTGGAGGGCGAGGAGATCCTCCCGCCCGAAGAGGCTGCCAAGCGCGACCCGAACTTCCTGATGGCCGAGATCGGCCCGCGGGTCGCCAAGACTCCGGCGAGGTTCCGGATGCTGGCCCAGCTCGCCGAGCCGGGTGACCCGACCAACGACGCCACCAAGCCCTGGCCGGACGACCGGAAGACGGTCGATCTCGGCACCGTGACGGTGAGCAAGGTCGTGCCCGACAGCGCCGAGGCCGAGAAGGCGCTGCTGTTCATGCCGAACAACCTGACCGACGGGATCGAGGTCTCGGACGACCCGCTGATCGACGCCCGCGTCCAGGCCTACGCGGTCTCGTTCAGCCGCCGCTCGCAGTAGCGCGGCCCGGCCGGGCGGGATCTCCGGTTCGCGCCCTCATCCCGAGGTCCGGAGCGGATCAGCGGCCCGTCCCGGCCTTCGGGGCGGAGGGCGCCGTCGTGCCGCCCGGCTGCCCTTTGCTCTCGACCGGGCCCGTGCGGGCGCCGTCCCGGGTGGCGCCGGTGCCGCTGAGGCCGCCCGCGCCCATGCTGGTCGTGGGCGCGCCGGCATCCTTGCGTCCCTCGGCCTTGCCCTGGCCCTCGGCGTCAGCGGCCCCCGCCGCGCAGGTGAGCAGGGCGGCGAGCAGCTTGGTACGGGTCAGGATCCTCATGGGGCCTCCGCGGGTCCACCGCCGCCCGGGCGGGCTCTCCGGTCCAACCGGGGGCGCCCGGGAGCGTTCCCGTGAGGACGGGGCGTCACCCGGCGGCGCGCAGGCCCGCGGCGGCGCGGCGGCCCCGCCGCTCGGCGGGATCCTGGAACACCCCCGACCACAGGCCGAGGCGGCGCCCCCAGGCCCGGTCCGCCGCGGGCGCGTAGTCCGGCGCGAGGTCCCGGTCGGGCAGGGCGAGGCCCTGCGCCACCATCCAGGCCCCGAGATCCGCCTCGCCGACCCGGCAGAGCGCCGCGCCCGCCTCGCCCCGCGGCTCGCAGGTGACGGCCGCCCCGCCGATCCGGTCGGCGAGCGCCCGGGCGGCGTCGCGGCCGCACGGGTAGGGCCGGTCCCGGGCGTCCGCGCAGGTCGCGTCGGCCTCCGGCGCGGCGATCCCGAACAGGCTGACCGGCCGCCCGCCGACGCGCAGCGTCCCGCCGTCGATCACCTGGGCGGGGCCGCGCAGGATCTCGCCGGCCCGGGCGGGGGCGTGCCAGGACAGGCCGCCGATCAGGAGCGCGGCGAGGAGCGGCAGGCGCGAGCGGCCGCCCCTGTCGTCCGGGCAGAGGAGGGTGCCGGCGAGGCCGGCCGCGCAGGCGAGGAGGATACCGACGTAGAGCGACATGGTCTCAGGTCTCCGGAAGGGCTATGGCGGCCCTTGTGCCGAAGCCCCGCCCCGCGACCCTGACGCCGGCTGTCAGCGTCCCGTCAGGCGGCGCGGCCTAGCCTGCGCCCGCATGAGCCCGTTCCCGCCCCGCCGCCTCGTTCTCGCCCTCGGCCTGCTGGCCGCCCTCGCGGGCGGGCCCCTGCACGCCTCCGAGGATGCCGACCGGGCCCGCCGGGCGCTGGAGAGCGGCGAGATCCGCCCCCTCGACGCGGTGCTGGCGGCGGCCCGGGCGGCGGTGCCGGGAGACGTCGTGTCGGTCGACCTCAAGCGCGACGACGGGCACTGGCTGTACAAGCTGCGCATCCTCGGGCCCGACGGGAAGCGCCGGACCGTGAAGGTCGATGCCGGCACGCTGAAGATCCTGGACGAGGACGACGATGATTGAGGAGGCCGGGCCGTGCGCGTCCTGATCGTCGAGGACGAGCCGCGCATCGCGGCGGACGTCCGGCAGGGGCTGGAGAGGGCCGGTTACGTCGCCGACGTGGTGGCGGACGGCGAGGCGGCGTGGTTCCGCGCCGAGACCGAGACGTACGACGCCATGGTGCTGGATCTCGGCCTGCCGCGCCTCGACGGGCTCGGCGTGCTGCGCCGCCTGCGCGCCGCCGACATCGCCCTGCCGGTCCTGATCCTCACCGCCCGCGACGGCTGGCGCGAGCGCGTCGAGGGCATCGACGCCGGCGCCGACGACTACCTCGCCAAGCCGTTCCGCATGGAGGAGCTGGTCGCGCGGCTGCGGGCGATCCTGCGGCGCACCGCCGGCCACGCCGCGCCGGTGCTGCGCGCCGGCACGGTCGAGCTCGACACCCGCACCCGCGCGGTCAGCGTCGACGGCAGGCCCACGGAGCTGACCGCCCTGGAATACCGGCTGCTGGCCTTCCTGCTGCACCGGCCGGGGCAGGTCGTGCCGGCGGGCGAGCTGCTCGACCACCTCCACGGCGTCGGGACCGAGCGCGAGGCCAACGCCCTGGAGGCGCTCCTGACGCGCCTGCGGCGCAAGATCGGGCCGGGGGTGATCGAGACCCGCCGCGGCCAGGGCTACCTGATCGCCGGACCGGACGGGCCGTGAGGCGCGACTCCCTCCGCCTGCGGCTCGGCCTCGCGGCGGCCGCGCTGATCGCGCTGGCGCTGGTGCTCGCCGGGATCGGCCTCACGGTGATCCTCGACCGGGTGCTCGACGCCCGCACCGTCGCCGATCTGGACCGGACCGCCAAGCTCATCGCCGGCCGGGTGGGCCTCGCGCCGGACGGGACGCCGACCCTGTCCCGGGACCTGCCGGACCCGCGCTTCGCCACGCCCTACGGCGGCCTGTACTGGCAGGTCGAGGCGGGATCGCGCGCGCTGCGCTCGCGCTCCCTCTGGGACAGGAGCCTCGACCTGGGACCGGCCGGGGCGGGCACGCAGGCCCCCGCGACCCTCGACACGACCGGGCCCGACGGCGGCCGGCTCATCGCGGTGGTGCGGCCGCTGCAGATCGGCGCGCCGGGCGCCGAGACCGCGCTGCGGGTCGCGGTGGCGGAGGACCGGCGCGGCCTCGCGGCGAGCCGGACCACCTTCCTGCGCCTGCTCGTCCCGGCGCTCGTCGCCCTGTTCGTCGTCCTGACCCTGGCGATGGGCCTGTTCGTGCACCGGGCGCTCGGCCCGTTCCGGGTGCTGCAGGCGGAGCTCCTGGCGGTCCATGCCGGGCGGCGGGCGCGGCTGCCGGAGCAGTTCCCCGACGAGGTCCGGCCGCTGGTTACCGATCTCAACCGGCTGCTCGACGCGCAGGAGCGCGCCCTGGTCCGCGCCCGCGACGCCGCCGCCGACATGGCCCACGGCCTCAAGACGCCGCTGGCGGTGCTGGACGCGCTGGCGCGCCGGACCGGGCCGACCGACCCGGCGCTGGCGGCCGAGATCGCCGAGCAGGCGCGGGCCATGGGCGGTCAGGTGGAGCGGGCGCTGGCCCGGGCGCGGGTCGCGGCCGCGGGCGACCTGCGGCGGCGGTCCTGCCCGGTCGCCCCGGTGGCGGAACGCCTCGTCGCGACCCTGCGGCGGCTGCCGGAGGGCGGGTCCCTCGACTGGGCCGTGGCGGTGCCCGGGACCCTCGCCTATCCGGGCGAGGAGGGCGAGCTGATGGAGGTGCTGGGCAACCTCCTCGACAATGCCCGGAAGTGGGCGCACCGGCGGGTCCGGATCACCGGGACGGAAGCCGGGACGGACGCCGGCCAGCCGGGCCTCGCCGTCGAGGATGACGGCCCCGGCATGAGCGCCGCGGCCATCGCGGGAATCGGGCGCGGCCAGCGCTGGGACGAGAGCCGGCCGGGCACCGGCTTCGGCATCGCCATCGCCCGCGACGTCGCCGAGGCCGTCGGCGCCCGACTCGATTTCGGCCGCTCGGCGCTGGGCGGCCTGCGGGCGGAGCTGCGCTGGCCGGGCGGGTAGGGCGAGCCGGGCGCCTCCCAATTCGCGCCCTCATCCTGAGGTGCCGGCTGAGGTGCCGGCTGAGGTGCCGGAGCGAAGCGCAGGCCTCGAAGGCGGGCTCCAGGGATCGCGCGGCCGGCTGGAACCCTCCTTCGAGCCCCGCTTCGCGGTCACCTCAGGATGAGGGGATGGCTGGGAGGACCCGGTGTGCGCGTCGGGAACCACACGCTCACCGCCCCGGCCTCGCACCCGCGCCCGCCCGGCTCAGCCGCATCAGCCGCGCGCTCAGGGCGCGGGCGCAGGCCGCGGTGCCGCGGCCCTCGGTGGCGATCGTCAGGTCCGGCCGCTCCGGCGCCTCGTAGGGCGCCGAGATGCCGGTGAAGCCCGGGATGCGGCCGGCGCGGGCCAGCCGGTAGAGGCCCTTCGGGTCCCGGGCCTCGCACAGGCCCAGTGGCGTGTCGACGAACACCTCCAGGAACGGGATGTCGCCGGCGATCCGGCGCGCCAGCGCCCGGTCGGCCCGGTAGGGCGAGATCAGCGAGACGATCACCACCGTCCCTGCCTCGGCCATCAGCCGCGCCACCTCGGCGGTGCGCCGGACGTTCTCGGCGCGGTCCTCCGGCGAGAAGGCGAGGTCGGCGTTGAGCCCGTGGCGCAGGTTGTCGCCGTCGAGGACCGCGCTGTGCCGGCCGCCCGCGACCAGGGTCCGGTCGGCCTCCGCCGCCAGCGTCGACTTCCCCGCCCCCGACAGGCCGGTCAGCCACGCGATCACCGGCACCTGGCCGAGGCGCGCCCAGCGCGCCTCCCGCGCCTGGAGGGGGTGCCAGGTCACGGGGCCCGGAGGGAGGCCGGCCGGAACCGTATGCGGGATCTTCTGCACGACGCACATATCCACCGCCTGGTCACACGCCTGGGGCGGCGTCCGCGGGGGCGGCCGCCGGTTCTCGGACATCGACACGCGCGGGCCCCTACGGCACGCGCCAGACCGGGTAGCCGACGGCCTCGCCGAGGCGCTCCCGGCACTCCTCCAGGATATGGGCCGTCCGCCGCCGCCACGCGGGCGGGGACCGGAAGGCGGCCCGCGCCGCCGCCGCCCGCACCAGCGCCTCGACCGCGGCCTCCGTCTCGGGCGCGACCGGCCCGGCGGCGAGCTCGTTCGGCGGGGCGGCGGGCGCGGCCGCGATCACCGCGTCCCAGCTCTGCCCCCAGCAGGCGGCGGCGAAGCGCGCGTTCCCGGCCGCGTAGCGCGCCGCGACGCGGGCCAGCCCCTCCGGGGCGTCGCCGCGGAACCGCTCCGCGTCGAGCCCCCGCGCCCAGGCCCAGTCATCGAGGACGTGGCCGAGCAGCCGGCGATGCCCGGTCACCTGCCGGTGCACGCCGAGCCGGTACAGGCGGCGCGACGCCTCGACCGCGACCGGCCCGGAACTCCGGTTGGTGCGGTAGGCGAGGTCGGCCGGGCCGAGGAGCGGCGCGAGGCGCTCGCCCAGCCCGAGCCCGTCGACCAGCCGCGCCAGCAGCGGCGCGTCGGACCGCCGGTCGCGGTACGGCAGGGCGGTGACGCGCCCCGCGGCGGCGCGGCGCCAGGGCTCGAGCCGGTCCGCGTAGTCGTAGCGCCGGGACCCGCCCTCGGAGCGGAGGAAGCCGCGGAACGTGCGGCCCTCGGCGACGACCTGCGCCCGCAGGGCGTAGGCCGAGGCCAGCTGCTCGGCCTGCGGCTTGACCACGAGCGCCGCCTCCAGGGCGAAGCCGCGGCGCGCGAACAGGTCGGACAGGATCTCGGGAACGCGCCAGAACGGGCGCTGGACGGAGAAGTCCTCGTAGGAGAGCAGGACCGTGTCGACCGGCGTGGCGGCCAGGATCGCGTCGAGCCGCGCGAGGGCCTCGCGGCGCTCCGCGGCGCCGCGGCGCCGGTCCAGCGCCTGGCCGAGCCGGTAGTGGTTGACGTCGTCGCTGCCGGGGGCGCCCGGCGGGGCGAGGTTCGGGTAGCAGATCCCGGCCGCGGCGAGGCGGGGGCGCAGGCGGGCCAGCACCTCCTGGAACGCGGTGGAGCCGGTTCGGGGCATCCCGATGTGAACGATCGCGCGGCGCACGTGTCCTGTCGACCCTGCTGGAATTCGCGGTTGCGGCAAGTCTTCCGCGCAGCCGGGCACAGTCCACGACCCCTCGTGGACGCGCACGTCTCGGGATGAACGCCGGACGAATCCGTAATCACGGTCCGATCACGGGAACGCGACCAGAAATAGCCAAGCTCCGTTTCTGCTCTATTTCAGACGGATTGCGGAATCGCCGGGCCGGGGCGCCGCGGGCGCGCCCGGGAGAGGCAGCGCCGCGCGGCGACCCTCGAGCGCCGGACAACAGCGGCGCGATGCCGGGGCCGCTTCCGATCGTGTTGCAACGGTCGGGAAGGACGACGACCCCGGTCGAGACATCCGCGCCACGCCCCCTCTCCCGTGCGGGAGAGGGTTGGGGTGAGGGACAAGACGCTTCGAGGTCGAGCGAGCCATCACGGCGCGACGGGGGTGTGCCTCGTCCGGACGGAGCTGGTCCCTCTCCCGCACGGGAGAGGGGACCCGCGCCTCGTCCGGCACGGGCTCGACGCGCCACCGCCTCGCCTTGCTCGGGAGCGGTTCTAGGGCCCGGCATCCTCGCGCCGGAGCAGGAACACGCCCTGCGCGCCGAACAGGTTCCAGACCCACCAGGGCATGGAGAACCGCATCGGCCGGCCGCGGGCGTCCAGCGCCGTGGCGTGCTCGATCCGCGCGCCGATCAGGCGGCACAGGCCGACGAAGTCGCGGATCGTGCAGTGGTGGATGTTGGGCGTCTCCCACCACGCGTCCGGCATGATCTCGGTGACCGGCATCCGCCCGCGGAAGGCCAGCTCGGAGCGCACCCGCCAGTGCCCGAAATTCGGGAACGAGATGATCACCTGCCGGCCGATGCGCAGCAGGTGCTCCAGCACCACCCGGGGATTGCGGGTCGCCTGGATGGTCTGGGACAGGACCACCACGTCGAAGGCGCCGTCCGGGTAGTTGGCGAGGTCGGTGTCGGCGTCGCCCTGGATCACCGACAGGCCCCGGGCGAGGCAGGCGTTCACGCCCTCGCGGGACAGCTCGATCCCGCGCCCGTCGATGCCGCGGCGGTCGCGCAGCAGCGCCAGCAGCGAGCCGTCGCCGCAGCCGATGTCGAGCACCCGGGCGCCGGCCGGGACGAGGCCGAGCACGACGAGGTGGTCGACGCGGGCGCCGCCGCCCTCGGCCGCGTGGGGCAGGGCGTCCGCGCCCTCCCAGGGGGCGCCGTGGCGGATCTTGCCCAAGGAGATCTTGCCCAGGGGCAGCTTGCCGAAGGTCATCTTGCCGGGCCCGCCGCTCGCCATCCGCGTCACAGCCCGCGCGCCCGGGCGGCGGCGTCGATGAAGCCGCGGGCCGCGGAGAACATGGCCGGCTCGTCGAGCAGGAAGGCGTCGTGGCCCTTGTCGCTCTCGACCTCCACGAAGGCCACCGGCGCCGCGGCGGCGTTGAGCGCGTGGACGATCGCCCGGGAGTCGCGGGTCGGGAACAGCCAGTCCGAGGTGAACGAGATCACGCAGAAGCGGGTCTTGGTGCCCCGGAAGGCGTTGGCGAGCACGCCGCCGTGGTCCTCGGCGAGGTCGAAATAGTCCATCGCCCGGGTCAGGTAGAGGTAGGCGTTGGCGTCGAACCGCTCGACGAAGCTCAGGCCCTGGTGGCGCAGGTAGCTCTCGATCTGGAAATCGGCGTTGAACGAGAAGGTCGGCGCCGTGCCGCCCTGGAAGCGCCGGCCGAACTTCCGGTGCAGCGCCGGCTCGGACAGGTAGGTGATGTGCGCGCCCATCCGGGCGACGCCGAGCCCCTTGGCGGGCCGGGTGCCCGCCTCGAGGTAGCGCCCGTCCGCCCAGGCGGGGTCGGCCATGATCGCCTGCCGGCCGACCTCGTGGAAGGCGATGTTCTGCGCCGAGTGGCGGGCGCCGGTGGCGATCGGCATCGCGGCGAAGACGCGCTCGGGATAGAGCGCCGCCCATTGCAGCACCTGCATCCCGCCCATCGAGCCGCCGATGCACAGGAACAGGTCCCGGATGCCGAGATGCTCCAGCAGCATTGCCTGGGCCCGGACCATGTCGCGGATCGTCACCAGCGGGAAGTTCAGCCCGTAGGGCCGCCCCGTCGCCGGGTCGATCGAGGCCGGGCCGGTGGAGCCCATGCACGAGCCGATGACGTTCGAGCAGACGACGAAGTAGCGGTCCGTGTCGATCGGCTTGCCGGGGCCGACCAGCGTCTCCCACCAGCCGGGCTTGCCGGTCACCGGGTGGGTGTGGGCGAAGTACTGGTCGCCGGTCAGCGCGTGGCAGATCAGGACCGCGTTCGAGCGCGCGGCGTTGAGCGTGCCGGCGGTCTGGTAGGCGATCTGGAAGGGCGCGAGCTCGACGCCCGCGTCGGTGAGCAGGGGCGTGTCGGCGGCGAAGCGCGCCACCGGGCTCCGCGGGTCGAGCGCCTGCGAGCGCTCGGACGCGCGCCGCGCCGGCTCGTCGATCGGGTCCGGCCTCAGGGCCGTGTCCGTTTGGGTGTCCATGGCGGGTCTTGACGACCGTGTATCGGTTCGGATCCGAACCGGGAGAGCACGGGATCGCCTGACGCGCCGCACTCGCCCGACGCGGCCAGCCCCGTCGAGGTAATGCGCGGGGGGCCGAGCGTCAACGCGGGCCGGCCGGTCGGTCAGGCCCGGTCGGGTCGCTCACGCGATCGGTGCGGCCATCACGGCGAGCCCCAGGGCGGGCAGGCCGAGCGCGAGGGCGGCCCGGGCATCCAGACGGTCCGCGCGGACGCCCGCCCGCCAGTGCCGGCTCGCCGCGCTCTCGATCAGCATGCCGGCGAGCACGAGACCGCAGCCGATCAGGGCCTGCATCGAAACCATGGGAACCTCGCCCGGACAGCCGCGCGACCGGGGGCGCCGCGCGTCTCGGCGCGCCCCCGGTTGCCGCTGGGAAAGTCCGTCCGGTGTCTGACGGTTCCTCGCCGACGCCTCAGCCGGCGCCTCAGCGCATGGCGGCCGCGCAGGCCGCGAAGACCAGGGCGGCGCCGGCGGCCGTGATGCAGCCGTTGGCCCAGGGCGCCGCCTCGGCGCGCCGCAGGCGGCAATCCGCGGCGACCGAAACGAGGATCCCGATCAGGAAGAGGCTGCAGGGGATCAGGTCACCGGGCATCGTCGATCCATCCAGGGGTTGCGGGTCGGGGCACGCCCGACGCGCCCCTGTTCTCCCGGTTCAACAGGCCGAAACGTGGCGAGTGCCCCGCGGCATTTGCGCGTCGCCGATTTGCCGCGGCGCCCCGGATGGATCGCGCTGGTTGAAGTCTGCCGATGAAGTCCCGCCGATCAGGTCCTGGCCGAGGCCGGCCGGGTGTCGAAATCCTCCGGGCCCAGATCGAGGAGGTCGTTGGGGGTCTCGGTCCGGTCGTAGGCCTGGCTCGCCGCGGCCTCGATCACCGCCTGATTGCGGGCGAACAGCTCCAGGGGGGCGAGGTCGGCGCCGCCGAACTGCTGGCGCAGCACGGGAACCGGGACCTCGACCGCGATCACCCGCTGGCCGTTCGTCATGGCGAAGCGGATCAGCGAGTCGTCGGCGGGGAGGATGTGGGCGCCGCCGTCCAGGTAGCGTTCGAGGGGCATGCGGGGATCCTTCGTGGTGGGCGCCTGTCGGCGGAGCGCCGGCATACAGGCACGACTCCGTGGGGCCGGACAAGTCGCCCCGGCAGGGTCGGGCCGCCACCTCCGGAGTCGGCCCCGGGTTCACCGGCCGAGGAAATGCTGTAGACGGGCGCGGAACCGACCGAACCCCGCGCATCCCGAGTCGCACCGCTATGTCCGCCCCCCGACCCGCCCGTCCGGAACCGCGTCCCGGCGTCCTGGCGATCGACACCTACGTGCCCGGCAAGAGCGGGCGGCCCGGGGGCGGCAAGGTCTACAAGCTGTCCTCCAACGAGACGCCCCTCGGCCCGAGCCCGGCGGCGCTGGCCGCCCTCCACGCGGCGACCGCCAAGCTCGAGACCTACCCGGACGGGCGCGCCACGGTGCTGCGCACCGCCATCGCCCGGCGCTACGGGCTCGACCCCGAGCGGATCGTCTGCGGCGCGGGCTCGGACGAGCTCCTGTCGCTGCTGGCCTACGCGTATGGCGGGCCGGGCACCGAGGGGATCTACTCGGAGCACGGATTCCTCGTCTACCGGATCGCCATCCTGGCCTCGGGCGGCGAGCCCGTGGTCGCGCCCGAGCGCGACCTCACCGTCGACGTCGACGCGATCCTGGCCCGGGTCACCGACCGGACGCGGATCGTCTACGTCACGAACCCCAACAACCCGACCGGCACCTACCTGCCCTTCGACGAGATCCGCCGCCTCCACGCCGGCCTGCCGCCGCACGTGCTGCTGGTGATCGACGGCGCCTACGCCGAGTACGTCCGCGCGAACGACTACTCGGCCGGGCTCGAGCTGGCCCTCGAGGCCGAGAACGTCGTGATGACCCGCACCTTCTCGAAGATCCACGGCCTCGCCTCCGTGCGGATCGGCTGGATGGTCGCGCCGGCGCACGTGGCGGACGCGGTCAACCGGATCCGGGGCCCGTTCAACGTCTCGGGCCCGGCGATCGCCGCGGGCTCGGCCGCCATCGCCGACGAGGCGCACATGGCCGCCGCCGCCGCCCACAATGCCGAGTGGCTGCCGAAGCTCACCGAGGGCGCCCGCGCGCTCGGCCTGGAGGTCACGCCGAGCGTCGCGAACTTCCTGCTGATCCACTTCCCCGACGCGCCGGGCCGCTCGGCGGAGGACGCGGACGCGTTCCTGACCGAGCGCGGCCTCATCACCCGGCGGGTCACCGCCTACGGCCTGCCCAACGCCCTGCGGGTGACGGTGGCGGGCGCCGAGGCGAACGAAGCCTTCCTGGCCGCGCTCGGCGACTTCGTGCGGGGCCGGCATGGCTGAGACGTCCGTGGCCGGGGCGCCCGGGACCGAGGCGCCCGCTATCGGCCGCCTCGCCATCGTCGGCCTCGGGCTGATCGGCTCCTCGATCGCCCGGGCGGCGCGCCGCTACGGCCTCGCCCGGACCATCGTGGCGGTGGACCGCGACGCGGCCGTGCGCGCCCGGGTGCGCGAGCTCGGCATCGCCGACGTCGTCACGGGCGACCCGGCGGAGGGCGCCGCCGGCACCGACCTCGTCATCCTGTGCGTGCCGGTGGGCGCGATCGGGGCGGCGGCGGCCGAGATGGCGCCGCATCTCAAGCCCGGCGCGATCGTGTCGGATGTCGGCTCGGTGAAGGGCGCCGTGGTGGCGGCGGTCCGGCCGCACCTGCCCGAGGGCGTCGCGCTGGTCCCCGGGCACCCGATCGCCGGGACCGAGTTCTCGGGGCCGGACGCGGGCTTCGCGACCCTGTTCCAGGGCCGCTGGTGCATCCTGACCCCGCCCGAGGGCACCGATCCGGCGGCGATCGAGACCGTCCGCGCCCTGTGGGCGGGGATGGGCGCCGACGTCGAGACGATGAGCGCCGAGCACCACGACCACGTGCTCGCCATCACCAGCCACCTGCCGCACCTGATCGCCTACAACATCGTGGGCACCGCGGCCGACCTCGAGGCGGCGACGCAGTCCGAGGTGATCAAGTTCTCGGCGAGCGGGTTCCGCGACTTCACCCGCATCGCGGCGTCGGACCCGACCATGTGGCGGGACATCTTCCTCAACAACCGCGAGGCGGTGCTGGAGATGCTCGGCCGGTTCAACGAGGACCTGTCGGCGCTCGCCAAGGCGGTGCGCTGGGGCGACGGCGACGCGCTCCACGCGATGTTCACCCGCACCCGGGCGATCCGGCGCAGCATCGTGGCGCAGGGCCAGGAGACCGCGGCACCGGATTTCGGCCGGCCGCGTCCGCCGGAGGAATAGGGAAGGCGGCGGACCGACCCTCACACGGACTGGGTCCCTCAGCGCCGTCTTTGCGAGCGCAGCGAAGCAATCCAGGGGGGCTCTACGCTGTGGGGGATGTCGCGCTGCCCTGGGTCGCTTCGCTGCGCTCGCGATGACGGGGAGCGCTCACGCCGGCGGGCGGTTGACCAGCACCGGCTGCGCGGCCGTCCGCTCCGGGAACAGCTGCTTCAGGGCCTCGAGCTTCGGCGCGTCGTTGGCGGCGATGTACGGGTGGCCGGGGTGCAGGGCCATGAAGTCCTGGTGGTAGCCTTCCGCCGGGTAGAACGCGGCGCCCGGCTCGATCCGGGTGGCGACCGGCCGCGCGTAGGCCTGGGCCGCGTCGAGCTGGGCGATGTAGGCCCCGGCCACCCGCGCCTGGTCGGCGTCCTGCGGGAACAGGGCCGAGCGGTACTGGCGCCCGGCATCGGGTCCCTGGCGATCCACCTGGGTCGGGTCGAGGGCCACCGAGAAGAAGATCCGCAGCAGCTCGTCGTAGCGGATGACCGACGGGTCGTAGGTGACCGACACGGCCTCGGCGTGGCCGGTCCCGCCGCCGCTCACGGTGCGGTAATCGGCCTCCGCGCGGGTGCCGCCGGCGTAGCCCGACACCGCGCCGCTCACCCCGCGCACGTGCTGGAACAGCCCCTGCACGCCCCAGAAGCAGCCGCCGGCGAAGACGGCCACGCGCGGCCCCGGCGGCTCGGCGGAGCGGGTCACGGCCTCCGGCAGGCGCCGGGGCGCCTCCTCGGCGAAGGCCGGGAGCCGGGGGAGCAGGACGGCGCCCGCGAGCCCTAGCCCGAGCCCCGCCCCGAGGACCGGGCGGGAGAGGGTGCGAAACGTGTCGCGAAGGGCCATGTCAACCTCCTGCCGGATGCTGACAGCCCGTTCGCGCCGGGGCCCGATCCGGTTACGCGCGCGGCTGGCCGCATTGCGGTGACGGCGACATGGGTCTAGGCACCCGGCAACAGATCGACACGCGCGCGCAGGATCCGTCCCGTGACCATCGCCCCCGAGCCCAACTCCTTCCGCACCGGCCCCGACGAGCGCGGCCGCTTCGGCATCTTCGGCGGCCGCTTCGTCGCCGAGACGCTGATGCCGCTGATCCTCGAGCTGGAGGCAGCCTACGACGCGGCCAAGCAGGACCCGACCTTCCAGGCCGAGATGGAGAGCTACGGCACCCACTATATCGGCCGGCCGAGCCCGCTCTACTACGCCGAGCGCCTCACCGAGCACCTGCGCGCCAAGGCGCCGGCGGGGCAGGGCGCCAAGGTCTATTTCAAGCGCGAGGAGCTGAACCATACCGGCTCCCACAAGGTGAACAACGTGCTGGGCCAGATCCTGCTGGCCCGCCGCATGGGCAAGCCGCGGATCATCGCCGAGACCGGCGCCGGCCAGCACGGCGTCGCCACCGCCACGCTGTGCGCGCGCTTCGGCCTCAAGTGCGTCGTCTACATGGGCGCGGTCGACGTCGCCCGGCAGGCGCCCAACGTCTTCCGCATGAAGATGCTCGGCGCCGAGGTGATCCCGGTGGAATCCGGCACCAAGACCCTCAAGGACGCCATGAACGAGGCGCTGCGCGACTGGGTCACCAACGTCGCCGACACGTTCTACTGCATCGGCACGGTGGCGGGCCCGCACCCGTACCCGGCCATGGTCCGCGACTTCCAGTCGGTGATCGGCCGCGAGACCCGCGAGCAGATGATCGCGCAGGAGGGCCGGATCCCGGATTCCCTCGTCGCCTGCATCGGCGGCGGCTCGAACGCCATGGGGCTGTTCCACCCGTTCCTGGACGACCGCGAGGTCGAGATCTTCGGCGTCGAGGCCGCGGGCCACGGCGTCCAGTCGGGCCTGCACGCGGCCTCCCTCACCGGCGGCAGGCCGGGCGTGCTGCACGGCAACCGCACCTACCTGCTGATGGACGGGGACGGCCAGATCGCCGACGCGCACTCGATCTCGGCGGGCCTCGACTATCCGGGCATCGGCCCCGAGCACGCGTGGCTGCACGAGATGGGCCGGGTCACGTACCTGTCGGCGACCGATTCCGAGACGCTGGAGGCGTTCAAGCTCTGCTCGATGCTGGAGGGGATCATCCCGGCCCTGGAGCCGGCCCACGCCCTGTCCAAGATCCTGGAGCTCGCGCCGCAGCGCCCGGCCGAGCACCTCATGGTGCTCAACATGTCGGGCCGCGGCGACAAGGACATCCCGCAGGTGGCCGAGATCTTCGGCACGAAGATCTGAGGGCGCGCGGCGGCGGTCCTCCGCCCGCCGCGCCCCGCCTGTCCCGCGCGCGGACCGTCGGCCTCAGGCGGTCTCGATGTCCGTGAGCGGGAAGTCGTTGCCCTTGTAGAGCAGCGGGATGCCGTGGGCGCGGGCACAGGCGTAGGCGAAGCAGTCGCCGAAGTTCAGGCCGGCCGGGTGCCGGCCCTTGCCGAAGCGGTCGTAGGCGTCCAGCGCGCCCGCTGCGGCCTCCGGCGGGACGGCCACGATCTCGATGCCGGCGAGGTCGAGATAGGCGTGCACCGCCTCGCGGGCGGCCGGGACCGGGAGATCGAGGTGGCGCGCCACGGCCACGCCGGTTTCCCAGATCGCCAGGGGCGACGTCACGCGGCGCAGCGCCCGCTGAAGCCGGGCCGCCAGGGCGGCCGCATCCGTCTCGTCGGTGAGGATCGCCGTGAGGGCCGACGCATCCACGAACATCGGGTCCCGCCTCAGGTGCGCTCGTACAGACCGTCGATGAACGCCGCGTCGGCGGGCTTCCGGTCCGGACCGGCACGCTCGTGCAGGGCACGGACGAAGTCGGCCGTCCGCTCGACGAGATCGGGCCGGTTCGTCTGGCGGGCGATCTCGTTCTGAAGCGCGCGGCGCACCGCGTCGGTCTTGCTCGTGCCCAGCAACGCCATGAGCTGGGCCGCGAGGGCGTCGACCTGCGGATCCTTGACGTAGAGCGGCATGCTCGGCCCCCTGGGATATCCCGCACAGCGCTAATTTATATCCTCGGACGCCACAAGACGGAGCGGGCCGGAGCGGGGCGCGGGGCCGCTCACCGCACGGTCACCGCACAGTCACCTGATCCTTGATCTTCTCGTAGACCGACCGGCTGAGCACGCGCTTCGACAGCAGCTGCTCCACCGACGTGTAGGGCCGCTTGGCGACGATCGCCCGGCCGATGGCGCCGCCGCCGCGCAGGTGATTGAGATCCGCCACCGAGGCGGTGTTAAGATCGAGGATGGCCAGGGCCCGGGGACCGGCGCTGTCCTCCGCCCGGTCGACCTCGGCCTGACCGGCCGCCTCCTGCGCCGACGGATCGGGCTGCGCCTCCCGCGGGGGCGGCTCGGCGGGGAAGGCCGTCGCGTCGGAGGGCATCTGCGTCGGCGCCGGAGCGCCGCCGGACGGGGCGGGGGCCGGCTCGACCGCCGCCTCGGGCGGGGCGGACGGAGCGGCCGGGGCGGGCGGCGCCGCAGGAGCCGCAGGAGGCGGCTCGACGCGCCGGACCGTGGCCGAGGGCTGGGGGGCCGCCGGTGTTTCCGGAGCGGACGCGGGCGGAGTCGCCGGTCCGGGCGCGGGGCTCGGCAGCAGGGCCTGCACCACCGCCGCGAGGATGCCGGCAATGATGAGGAGAACCGAAACTCTGAGAATTGCAGGACCGCTGAGCACGCACCACTCGACGAGGATTAAAACTATATGCATCTACAGTTAATGCTGTCCTTGCGCGTCGTCCAATCCACGCTCCAAACCCGGCGGGTCATCCCCAGGGTATGAGCGGGCCCGTACCGCGGCCGGGGGCGGGACTGCGTCGGCGGCTGGGTGAGCGACTCGGCGAGCGCCTGGGCGAGCGCGTCGGCGCCCTGCGCTACCTGCCGACCCTGTTCCGGGAGATCGCCGCCGCGAGCCCGCGCCTGCTGGCGGCGAGCCTGTCGCTGCGCCTCGTGGCGGCCTGCCTGCCGGTCCTGACCCTCTACCTCGCCAAGCTGATCCTCGACGGGATCGTGGCCGAGCACGCCCGGCCGGCGCCGGAGGCGGGGCTCGCTTCGTGGCTCGCCGATCCCGGCCGGGCGCGGCTCGCCGCCCTCGTCGCCGCCGAGTTCGGCCTCGCCCTGCTCTCGGACCTGACCGGCCGGCTCTCGAGCCTCGTCGAGACCCTGATCGGCGACCTCTACGCCAACGCGGCCTCCCTGCGGCTGATGGCGCACGCCGCCGAGCTCGACCTCGCCCAGTTCGAGGACAGCGCCCAGCAGGACCGGCTGGAGCGGGCCCGCCGGCAGGTCAGCGGCCGCACCGGCCTCATCGGCACGGTGTTCGGCCAGCTGCAGGGCCTCCTGACCCTCGCGACCCTGGCGGTCGGGGTCGCGGCCTTCACGCCCTGGCTCGTCGTGCTGATCGCCGCCGCCCTGGTCCCGGCGGTGCTCAACGAGTGGCACTTCACCAAGGCCGGCTACCGCCTCGCCTGGATCCGCAGCCCCGAGCGGCGGCGCATCGACTACCTGCGCTACCTCGGCGCCAGCGTCGAGACCGCCAAGGAGATCAAGCTCTTCGGCCTCGCGGGCTACGTCACCGGGCTCTACGCCGCGGTGGCGGGGCGGCTGCTCGCCGAGAACCGCGGCCTCGCGGTCGCCCGGGCCGGCTGGGGCTTCGCCTTCGCGAGCCTCGGGACGCTCGCCTACTACGCCGCCTACGCGGTGATCGTCTGGCGCACGGTGGCGGGCGCCTTCTCGGTGGGCGACCTCGCCTTCCTGGCCGGCGCGTTCCAGCGGCTGCGCGGCGGCCTGGAGGGGCTGCTCCTCGGGCTGACCCAGATCACCGGCCAAGCGCAGTACCTCGAGGACTTCTACGCCTTCTTCGCGATCCGGCCGCAGATCCGCTCGCCCGCGCGGCCCGCGCCGGTGCCGAGCCCGATCCGCGCGGGGCTGGTCTTCGAGGGGGTCGGCTACCGCTACCCGGGCACGCAGGTCTGGGCGCTGCGCGACCTCTCCTTCGCCGTCCGGGCCGGGGAGACGGTGGCGCTGGTCGGCGGCAACGGCGCCGGGAAGACCACGATCGTCAAGCTGATGACCCGGCTGTACGACCCGCACGAGGGCCGCGTGCTCCTCGACGGCGTGCCGCTGGCCGCCTACGACCTCGACGACCTGCGGGCGCGGATCGGGGCGATCTTCCAGGACTTCGTCCGCTTCGACCTCACCGCCGGGGAGAACGTCGCGGTCGGCCGGATCGCGGCCGCCGACGACGCGGACCGCATCGCCGCCGCGGCGGCCCGCGGGCTCGCGGCCCCGGTGATCGAGCGCCTGCCCGCGGGCTACGCCCAGCCGCTGGGCAAGCGCTTCGCCGGCGGCCTCGACCTCTCCGGGGGCGAGTGGCAGAAGGTCGCGCTGTCCCGGGCCTACATGCGCGAGGCCGAGATCCTGATTCTGGACGAGCCGACCGCCGCCCTCGACGCCCGGGCCGAGCACGACGTCTTCGCCCGGTTCCGGGAATTGTCGGCCGGGCGGACGACGGTGCTGATCTCGCACCGCTTCTCCACCGTGCGCATGGCCGACCGCATCCTCGTCCTGGAGGGCGGCCGGGTCTTGGAGGAGGGCAGCCACGCCGCCCTCATGGCGCGGGGCGGCCGCTACGCCGAGCTGTTCGCCCTCCAGGCCGAGGGCTACCGGTAGGCCGGCCGGCGCGTCGCCGGGGCGGCCCAAGCATTGCCCGATTCCCTGAGCCTGCTATCTGCGGCGGACCGAACCGGGGTTGTCCATGCGCCTGCGCCTCTTCCCACTGCTGACGGCCGGTCTTCTCGTCTGCGCCGGGCCCACCCGCGCGGCCCCGCCCGCCGCGCCCGAACCGGAGGCCAAGCCGCCGGCGCCCGAGATCGTGCTCGCCAACCACCGCGCGGTCTACGACCTGTCGCTGGCCGAGGGCGGCGGCACCCGCTCGGTGGAGAGCGCCCGCGGGCGCATCGTCATCGATTTCCGGGGCGACGCCTGCCGCGGCTACACGATGCAGACCCGCCAGGTGACGGAGCTGTCCTCCGGCGAGACCGGCGCGCGCCTGTCCGACATGCGCAGCACCACCTTCGAGGGCGGGCAGGGGCGCGAGTTCCGGTTCAAGACGACGACGCTCACCAACAACAAGCCCGCCGCCCCCGTGGACGGGACCGCCTCCGAGCAGGGTGACGCCCTGACGGTGAAGCTGAAGGGCGGCCCCAAGCCGTTCACCGTGGAGGGGCCGGTCCTGTTCCCGAGCGAGCACATGCGCCGCCTGATCGAGGCGGCGCGGGCCGGCCAGTCGACCCTCGCGGTCAAGGTCTTCGACGGCTCGGACGACGGCCGGAAGGTCTACGACACCTTCGCGGTGATCGGCCACGCCGCGACCGGCCCGGCCCCGGCCTCCGGCTCGACCCGCGACAAGCCCCTGCGCGACGGGTCGCTGGCCACCATGCCGCGCTGGCCGGTCCGCCTCAGCTACTACACCGAGGGCGCCGGGGAGCGGACGCCGATCTACACCCTCGGCTTCGACCTCTACGAGAACGGCGTCAGCGGCGCGCTCAAGCTCGATTACGGCGACTTCGCCATCCTGGGCGACATGACCGCCCTCGACATCGATGCCAAGGCGGGGCGGGCCGACAGGGAGGCGGGCAAGGGCTGCACGCCCTGAGGCCCCGCCTCACGCCCACGCGTCGTCCGGCCGCGGCGAGAGCGCCTGCCAGGCCGCGGCGATCCGCTCCGGCTTGATCCCGAGGCCGTTCGCGCAGGCGACCAGCACGTTCTCGTCGCCCATGACATGGTCGAGGACGCCGACCAGGAAGGCCGGCTCCCGGGCGCTCGCGCGGAGCGTGTCGGGGCTCAGGCCGCTCGCCGCCAGGAAGGGCAGGAGACGGTCGTCGTCCCCAGCGATCCACAACAGAACGTCCAGGGCGAGGCGTTCGGCCGACTCATGCCCTTGAAGAGGTTTGCCATTCATCAACATGTGAACGCTACAAAGGTGACGGAGGGGCTTCACGGCCCGCTAATCATGATCGGCGCGCACCGGGACAACGGATCATGAAGAAGACGGTGCTGATCGTCGAGGACAACGAGTTGAACATGAAGCTGTTCAACGATCTCCTGGAGGCGAACGGCTACGCGACGCTCAAGACCGCCCACGGCATCGAGGCGATCGAGCTGGCGCGCGCCCATCACCCCGACCTGATCCTCATGGACATCCAGCTCCCCGAGGTCTCCGGCCTCGAGGTGACGAAGTGGCTCAAGGAGGACGACGACCTCAAGAGCATCCCGGTGATCGCCATCACGGCCTTCGCCATGAAGGGCGACGAGGAGCGGATCCGCGAGGGCGGCTGCGAGGCCTACCTGTCGAAGCCGATCTCGGTCGCGAAGTTTTTGGCAACGGTTCGGGCCTATCTTGAACCGCGTTGACGCCGGCGAGGCGTGCCGTTGAACCGGACCCCCGGCCGCGCCGGGCCGGGTGACCGGTTCAACCGTCCGTCCCGTCGTGTCCGCCCCGGCCCCGGCGGCCGACCGGCGGCGCGCCCCCACGGCACACGGCGCCCGGTCCGGGCCGCTCACCCGCGCCCGCACGAGGAACCATGTCGGCCCGTGTCCTGATCGTCGACGATCTGTTCCCGAACGTCAGGCTTCTGGAGACGAAGCTCGGCCTGGAATATTTCGACACGCTCGCGGCCATGAACGGCCGGGACGCGATCGCGATCTGCGAGAAGGGCCTCTGCGACCTCGTCCTGCTCGACGTGATGATGCCCGGCATGGACGGGTTCGAGGTCTGCCGGCACCTCAAGAACAACCCGCTCACGGCCCACATCCCGGTGGTGATGGTCACGGCCCTCGACCAGCCCGCGGACCGCCTGCGCGGCCTCGACGCCGGGGCCGACGACTTCCTGACCAAGCCGGTGGACGACACCGCCCTGTTCACCCGGGTGCGCAGCCTCGTGCGGCTCAAGGCCGTGACGGACGAGCTGCGCCAGCGCGCGCTCGCCTCCCGGGAGTTCGGGATCGGCGATCCCCTGGCGCTCGCCACCGCCGAGACCGGCCTCGACGCCCGGATCCTGCTGATCGAGGACCGGCCCGGCTCGGCCGAGCGCCTCGCCGGGGCCCTGCGCCAGCACCACGTGGTCACGGTCGAGCCCGACCCGCAGGAGGCCCTGCGCCTCGCCGCCGAGGAGTCCTTCGACCTCGCCCTCGTGAGCCTCGACCTCACCGGCTTCGACGGCCTGCGCCTGTGCAGCCAGCTCCGGTCCCTCGACCGGACCCGGGCGATGCCGCTGATCATGCTCGCCGAGGAGTACGACCGCGCCCGGGTGGTCCGCGGCCTCGATTTCGGCGTGCACGACTTCCTGATGCGGCCGGTCGACCGCAACGAGCTGATGGCCCGGGTCCGCACCCAGGTGAAGCGCAAGCGCTTCACCGACGCGCTCCGGGGGGCGATGCAGGCCTCCCTGCAGATGGCCGTGACCGACGCGCTCACCGGCCTGCACAACCGGCGCTACCTCGACAGCCACCTCGGCACCCTGTTCGGCGACGAGGCCGCCCGCCGGGCGAGCCTCGCCGCGCTGATCCTCGACATCGACCACTTCAAGGGGATCAACGACAGCTTCGGCCACGAGGCCGGCGACGAGGTGCTGCGCGGCTTCGCCGAGCGGGTCCGCCAGCACACGCGGCCGATCGACATCGTGGCGCGCTACGGCGGCGAGGAGGTGGTGGTGATCCTGCCGGAGGCGGGCCTCGTCGAGGCGCAGGGCATCGCCGAGCGCATCCGCGAGCGCGTCGAGGCGGTGCCGTTCACCGTGCAGGGGGCGACCCGGACCGTGTCGGTGACGGTCTCGATCGGCGTCGCCGTGCGCCGCGGCGAGGATCTCGGCCCCGCCGACATGCTCCGCCGGGCCGACCTCGCCCTCTACCGGGCCAAGGCGGCGGGCCGGAACCGGGTCGAGTCGCAGGCGGCCTGACCGGCGGCCTGACAGGCGTCCCCGCGTCAATACGCGCGCCCGCGCGCGCGGATGAAAAGGCCGGCCTCGCCGTGTTATCGGATTCGGCCGGCCCGTCGAGGCCGGCGGAGCGGCGCGCGGGACCGAACCCATGGACATGCAGGTACCGGCACGATCCGGCCGCGACGCGAGCGTGCTGAACCACCGCCGCCTGTGCAAGATCGCGTCCTCGCCGCACGCTTACGTCCGCGGCAGCACGGCGCGGTTCTACGAGCTGCTCGCCGGGATGCCGGCCGGCACCCTGCCCGAGGGGCCGCCCGTCTGGATCTGCGGCGACGCGCATCTCGGCAATCTCGGCGCGCTCGCCGGCCCGGACGGCGGGATCGACATCCAGATCCGCGACCTCGACCAGACCGTGGTGGCGAACCCGGCCTTCGACCTCGTCCGGCTCGCGCTCTCCCTGGTCACCGCGGCGCTCAACGCGACCCTGCCGGGCATCGTCACCGCCCGGATGATGGACGCCATGGCGGACGGCTACGCCGACGGGATCGCCGATCCCGAGGGGGCCGAGCGGGGCGTCGACCCGTCCGAGATCGTCGTCACGACGAAGCGGCGGGCGCTCGGCCGGCGCTGGCGCCACCTCTCGCGCGAGCGCCTGAAGGGCAAGGCCGCCCGGCTCCCGCGGGGCAGCCGGTTCTTCGACCTCGACGCCGACGAGCAGGACGCGCTGACGGCGCTGATCCGCGATCCGGAGATCCGCCGCCTCGTCCTGGCGCTCGGCAGCGCGGCCGACGACGCCGAGATCCGGCTGCTCGACGCCGCCTACTGGATCAAGGGCTGCAGCTCCCTCGGGCGTCTGCGCTACGCCGCCCTGATGGAGGTGCTGGGCGGCGACCGTCCGAACCTCGCCCTGCTCGACGTCAAGGAGGCGGTGCCGCACCTCGCGCCGGCCGCCGCCGGGATCGCGGGGCCGCCCGACCACGCCGCGCGGGTCGTCGCGGGGGCGCGGGCGCTGTCGCCCAACCTCGGCGACCGGATGGTCGCCGGCCACATCGGCGGCACGCCCGTCACGGTCCGCGAGCTGCTGCCGCAGGATCTCAAGATCGACGCCGAGCAGTTCTCCCGCGGCGAGGCGGTCCGCGTCTCCCGGCACCTCGCCGCCATCCTGGGCCGCGCCCACGGCCGCCAGATGGGCGCGGCCGACCGCCGGGCCTGGATCGACGCCGTGCGGGCGCCGGGCCCGGGCCCCGACGCCCCCGGCTGGCTCTGGTCGGTGGTCACCGACCTGATGGGCGCGCACCAGCGCGGCTACCTGGAGCATTGCCGCCGGATCGCCCGGGAGGCGCTGGACGCGGCCTGACGCGGCCTGACGCGGCCCTCACCGGCCCGGACCAGGGGCGCTTCCGCCACGCCGCCGGTTGACACCATCCCCGCCATCGCCAACACCTCGCGCCCGCCGCCTCTCGCGCGGCGGACCCCGGGAAGACCTGTGATACGATGGCGGTGACGCGCACCTACCTCGACTTCGAGAAGCCGGTGGCCGAGCTGGAGGCCAAGCTCGAGGAGCTGCGCGCCGTGAGCGCGCGCGACGGCGCGGTCTCCATCGCCGAGGAGGTCGGCCGGCTCGAGGCCAAGGCCGGCCAGGCGCTCGCCGAGATCTACGCGAATCTGACCCCCTGGCAGAAGACCCAGGTGGCCCGCCACCCGCAGCGGCCGCACTTCGTGGACTACCGCGACGGGCTCATCACCGAGTTCACGCCGCTGGCCGGCGACCGCAGCTTCGGCGAGGACGAGGCGATCCTGGGCGGGTTCGGCCGGTTCCGCGGCCGGCCGGTCCTGGTGCTCGGCCAGGAGAAGGGCGCCACGACCGAGGCGCGGCTGCGCCACAATTTCGGGATGGCCCGGCCCGAGGGCTACCGCAAGGCGGTCCGGCTCATGGAGACCGCCGACCGGTTCGGTCTGCCGGTCCTTGCCTTCGTGGACACCGCCGGCGCCTATCCGGGCATCGAGGCGGAGGAGCGCGGCCAGGCCGAGGCCATCGCCCGCTCGACCGAGGCCTGCCTCGCGCTCGGCGTGCCCAACGTCGCCGTGGTGATCGGGGAGGGCGGCTCGGGCGGCGCGATCGCGCTCGCCACCGCCAACCGGGTGCTGATGCTGGAGCACGCGATCTACGGGGTGATCTCGCCGGAGGGCGCCGCCTCGATCCTGTGGCGCGACCAGGGCCGCGCGTCGGACGCCGCGACCGCCATGAAGATCACCGCCCAGGACCTGCTGCGGCTCGGCGTCATCGACGCGATCATCCCGGAGGCCACCGGCGGGGCGCACCGCGACCGCGAGGCGGCGATCCGGGCCGCGGGCGACGCCATCGCCGACGCCCTCGCGCAGTTCGACGGCCTCTCGCCCGTCGAGGTCCGCGACCGGCGCGCCGAGAAGTTCCTGGCGATCGGCCGGACCCTGTGAGCGAGCCCGGGGCGACGGGGGGCCTGTTCGGCGCGCTCGGCCGGCTGCTCGGCCGGCGCGACGCGCGGGAGCCGGGCCGGCACAACCACGTCTCCCTGGGCTGCAATTGCCAGATGGCGCACGTCCTCAAGACGCTCGACCTGCGCCAGTGGTCGGGGCCCCTCGACTGGATCTTCTCCATGCCCGGCATGGCCCGGGACTGCCTCGCCGACGACTTCGCGGCGCTCGTCGACCGGGGCCAGCTGGAGAGCATCCCGGAGGCCGAGCGGCGCGGCCCCGGCATCTGGCGGGGGCGCCACCGCCTCTACCGGGAGCGGCACGGCCTCGAGTGCGTGTTCAACCACCACGACCCGGCGACGAGCGAGGCGGACTACGCCTTCCTCACCGAGGGCGTGCGCCGGCTGCGCCGGGCCCTCGACACGCAGGGCACTGACAACCGCCTCTGGATGATGACCCATCTGCACACGCCCCGCGACGTGGTCGAGGCGATCGACGACCTGCTCGGGCAGCGCGCCAGCCGCAACCACCTGACCTTCGTGCAGCTCGAGACCGGGCACCCGCGCATGGCGGTGGTCGAGGCGCTCGACCTCCGGCCCACCCTGCGCTGGCTCACCGTGCAGACGCCCTCGGAGCCGGTCGGCCTGCGGCTCGCCGACCCGGCCGACGACGCGGCCCTGGTGGCGATCATCCGCGCCGAGGCGGCGCGGCGGCCGGACCTGTTCGGCTGAGCGGGCGCCCGGGGCGGCCGTCAATGCGCGGCGCGCGACAGGGCAACGATCGCGCCGACGATGACGATCGTCTGGAAGCCGATCGAGCCGATCACCCATTTCATGATGTCGAACTTCGCTTCGGCCAGATCGGTCTTGGTGACGAGGTTCGTCAGATCGGAATCCCGACTCTCGCGGATCGCCGCGGTGATCGCCTCGGCCTGATCCTCGGACAGGCCGGTCGCCCGCAGGCGACGGACGAGGGCGTGCGTGTCGAGCGAGAGGGCCGTCATGGGCGACGTTCGCGTGTTCGAGCCGTCCGGGTCGATCGGCCGAATCCGGATGGCAGCCTCCGCGAACGTGGCGCCTTCATCCCGCCGAGGCAAGCAGCTCAAAGTTGGGCGCCCGGCGCGGTCGCACGCGTCCGCTCCGCCAGGGAGTCCACCGGTCCGCGCACCGGGCCGGCAGGCCGGACCGCGGGCGGGACCGCGCACGAGCACAGCATGGATCGCCGCGCGGCCCTGCGGCTCGAACGGCGCCGTCCCGCGACCCCGACGCGGCGCGCTGTGGATAGCGCGCATCCGCCGGCTCTCCACACCCGAGAACAATCCAGTGTTGCAGCCGGGTCCTTGCGGTAAGGAAGGCGCAAGCTTAACGAGCCTATTGGGTTGGGGAGTGGCACCCGACGCGGCCAGCAAGGCCCGCGGGCGCGCGTAAGACGATCGAGGTTCCCCATGACGGCGCGTCTCGCGACCGCGCGACTGCTGGCGGCGGCGTCCCTGCTGGCCCTGTCGCTCGCCGCCTGCCAGGACGGTTCCGGGATCAACGGCCCGAGCGCGCGCAGCCTCGCGCCGATCGCCCCCCAGACCGTCGCGTTGATGCAGTCCAAGGGGATGCAGCCCTCCGACCCGATCCTGATCCGCACCTTCAAGAAGGAGGCGGAGATGGAGATCTGGAAGCGGGGGAGCGACGGCCGCTACGCCCTCCTGAAGACCTACCCGATCTGCCGCTGGTCCGGCCAGCTCGGGCCGAAGACCCGCGAGGGCGACCGGCAGGCGCCCGAGGGCTTCTACACGATCACCCCGGGCCTGATGAACCCGAACTCGTCGTACTATCTCTCGTTCGACACGGGCTTCCCGAACGCCGTCGACCGGGCCAACGGGCGCACCGGCAAGTACCTGATGGTGCACGGCACCTGCTCGTCGGCGGGCTGCTTCGCCATGACCGACGCCACCATCGCGGAGATCTACGCCGTCGCCCGCGACGCGTTCATCGGCGGCCAGCGCAGCTTCCAGTTCCAGTCCTACCCGTTCCGGATGACGGCCGAGAACATGGCCAAGTTCCGCAACGACCCGAACATCGCCTTCTGGCAGAACCTCAAGGAGGGGTCCGACTATTTCGAGGCCCTGCACGAGGAGCCGAAGGTCGGCCAGTGCGGGACCAAGTACGTGTTCGGCGGGGCCGACGCGGCCGCCGGCTCGTGCAAGCCGCGGGTCGACCCGCTGGTCGCCGAGAAGAGCGCGCGCGACACGCACGCGGTCGCCGACCTCGTCGCCAAGGGCACGCCGGCGGTGCGGGTCGTCTACCAGGACGGCGGCCAGAACCCGGTCTTCCGCCCGCAGAACGCCAGCGCCTTCGCGAGCCTCGGCGGCACCGAGACGGTCCTGCCCTACGACGCCAAGGAGTACGGCCGGCACAATCTCGGCGACGTGAGCCGGCCCGAGACCCTGGCGGCCGGCCCGCAGGAGATCGAGCTCGCGCCGAAGGGCCAGCCCACGATGCTGGCCGGCGCCGAGCCGGCGGCCGCGACCCGCGCCGCGAAGGCCGGCGGCAAGGGGCACGGGCGGGAGCCGGCGGCGCCCGCCACGCCCACGACGCCCACGACGCTCATGGCGAACCGCGCCGATCCCGGCGCGCAGGTCGAGACCACTGCGGCCCTGCCCGACAAGCCCGCCCGCATCGCGGTGGCGGACGCGGACGGCGACGCGAGCAGCTACCAGAAGCTGTTCGGCCAGCTCTTCGCCAAGGACAAGCCGGCCCCGGCGGCGCCCGCGGCCCCGGCGGTCGCCGCCGCGGTCGTGCCCGCGGCGCCGGAGCCGGCGAAGGTCGCCCACACCGCCGAGACGGTCGCGCCGAAGGCCGCCAGGGCCCACGCGGTGAAGACCGCGAAGGTCGAGGGCAAGGGTGAGTCGAAGGCCGACGCGAAGGCGGAGAAGCCCGCCCTCCGGAAGGGCGAGCCCGAGGGCCGGAAGCCCTGACGGCTCAGACCAGCGGCCGGTCGCGGTTCATCAGCCACAGGGCGTGGACCGTGCCGGGCAGCCAGCCCAGGATCCACAGCAGGATGTTCAGCAGGAACTGAAGGCCGAAGCCCGTGGTGACGAGCACGGCGATCGGCGGGAAGAAGATCGCGAGCAGGATGCGGACGAGGCTGGACACGGGGACTCCGGGCGTGAGGTCGGCACGTCCCGGCTCCAACGAAACACGGTTTTATCCGTTCCGCCCGATCTGACCCCGAACCGGCCCCGACGACCCCGGCAGGCCGGGGCCGCGGGGCGGCGCCTCAGTTCTTCGCCGGCGGCGTGGTGGCCGAGGAGACGTTGGCGGCCTGCTTCTCCGGGTGCTTCACCTGGCTGTAGGCGACGTTCGCGAAGGTGCCGATCACCGCGGGCCAGCTCGGGTTGCCGTATTGCGGGTCGTCGCGGCCGACCTTGCAGAAGGCCGTGGTCAGGCCGTTGACGATGTCGTCGTCGGTGACCCCGGTCGGCTCCGCCTTCACCTGCTGCACCAGCCGGGCGAGGGTCGGGACGAAGTCCTGCTGCTTCAGGCCCTTCAGGCTCGCCTGCAGCCCGATCTTGTCGAAGGCGGCCTTCAGCTTGTCCTGCTCGATCTCCGCGCAGGGCGCCGTGCCGGCCAGCATGGTCTTGGTGGCGGCGCGCGCCTCCGAGGCCTTCTCGCCGGTCACGACCGGCGCCTTGTTGCCCCAGGAATTGCGGATGTAGTCGGTGACGTTCCTCACCTCGACGTCGGTCATCTGCTGGCCGATCGCCACCATCGGGGCGAGCCCGCTCTGGGCGCCGAGCCCGCCGTAGATCACCCGCAGCACCGTCTCGGGGCCCTCGGACTGGACCGAGGTGTTGCCGGCGAGCGCCGGGACCGCGCCCTCGATGCCCTTGCCGTCGGGCTGGTGGCAGGAGGAGCAGTAGGTCAGGTAGGTGGAGGCGCCGGGCGCGTCGGGCGTGTCGAAGGCCGTGAGGTCCTTCGGCTTGTAGGTCTGCTTGGCCGGCACGGTGCGCAGGTACGCCACCATGGCCTTCAGGTCCTCCTCCTTCACCTTGGAGAGGGATTCCATGATGGTCTGGCGCATCGGCCCGGCGGCGACGCCCGGCCGGTCGCCCGGGGCGGTGCCGGTCTTGAGGTAGGTCACCACCTGCTCGTCGGTCCAGGCGCCGATGCCCTGGTGGCCGTCCGGGGTGATGTTGGGGGCGTACCAGCCGTCGATCACGCCGCCGCCGAACCGGCCCGCGAAGCTCGAGTTGCCGACGAGCTTGTTCTCGTTGTGGCACATGGCGCAGTGGCCGAGCCCCTCCACGAGGTAGCCGCCGCGGTTCACCTCGGCGCTGGCCTTCGGGTCGGGCTTGAAGCGCTCCTCGGTGAAGAAGGCCGTCCGCCACGTCACCAGCGCCGTGCGGACGCTGAACGGGAACGGGATCTGGCTCTCCTTCCGCTTCTCGTTCACGGCCGGGACCGACTGGAGGTAGGCCCAGATCGCCTTGGTGTCCTCGTCGGTGACCTTGGTGAACCACGCGAACGGGAAGGCCGGGTACAGGTAGCCGACGTTCTTGCTGTAGCCGTGCCGGAACGCCTGGTCGAAGTCGGCGTAGCTCCAGTTGCCGAGGCCCGTCTCCTTGTCGGGGGTGAGGTTGGGGGTCATGATCACGCCGAAGGGCATGTTCAGCGCGTAGTTGCCGGCGAGGTACTTGCCGCCCGGCGCCGTGTGGCAGGCCGCGCAGTCGCCCATCGTCACGAGGTACTTGCCGCGCTCGATCTGGTCGGCCGACCCGTCCTGCGCCAGCGCCGGCGCGGCCAGGAGCAGGCCCGCGAGGAAGGGGGCGGCCCGCATCGGGGCCAGCCGCGTCGGGGCCGCGCGGCCGGAGGAGAGGGCTCTCGTGCGCTGCATGCCGCGTCTCCCATCCCGATTTTAGAGCTGTTTGAAACTTGTGACGCGCGTGAACGCGGCCGTCGCGGGCGTTGTTCCGGCCGGCGCCGCGCTGCGGCGTTGTGCCGTGGCCGCCCGGACCCGCAGGCCGAGGTCGGCGAGATGGGCGACGAGTCCGGCGAGCATCCACCCGGCGACCGCGACCCAGCCGGCCCCCACGAGCGCCGCCCGCAGGGCCAGCATCAGCGCGGCGCCGGAGGCGAGGTTGGCCAGCAGGGACGGCAGCGGCGGGCCGCCCCGGCGGGCGAGCCACGCGAGGGCGAGCGCCTCCAGGGCGACGAGCAGCAGGATCCCGTCGACGATCCGGCCCGACGCGAAGGCGGGGCCGAGGACCGGGTCGAGGACCGGGTCGAGGAGCGCCCCCATCAGGCGGGCTCCGCGAACGGCCCGTTGAGGCGGACGATCCGCAGGTTCAGGCAGGCGGCGACGCTGACCCAGGCGAGGTAGGGCAGGTTCATGAGCCCCGCCGCGCCCGAGACCCGGCCGGTCACCAGCACCAGCACGGCGATGGACAGCCACAGGACCGCGACCTCGGCCAGCGCCCAGTCGGGCCGGCGGAACCGGAAGAACAGCACGCTCCAGGCGATGTTGAGCACCCCGTTCACCGCGTAGGCGGCCAGCAGGACGCCCCGGGCGGCGGGGTCGGCGTCGCCGTTCCAGGCCAGCACGCCGGCCGTGGTGGTGAGCGCGAAGATCACCGCCCAGACCGGCCCGAAGGCCCAGTCCGGCGGCTTCCAGGCCGGGACCCGCAGGCGCCGGTACCACGTGTCCGTCGTGGTCGCGAGGCCGCCGGCCACGGCCACCAGCACGGCGGCGACCGCCGCCACCACGGGCGGTCCCAGATCGGCGGCGGCGAGGCTCACGGCGAGACCCAGCGGAACAGGTGCGCGAGGTCCTTGAAGAAGATCCGCGCGTGGGCGGCCGGCTTCGCGCGGACCAGCTCCTTGTTCATGTAGCTGTCCCAGGTGAGCTGCTGGACGTCCTTGTCCCGGCAGATCGAGACGAAGCGCTCGCGCAGGCCGTCGCTGCGGTACCAGACCCACTGCATCATCCCGAGGATCCAGAACACGCGCCCGTGCAGCTTCATGAACTGCTTCCGCGCGCCCGCGAGGGCGCGCGCGTCCCCGGTCCGCAGGAAGGCTGTGGCGGCCTCGGCCGACAGCCGGCCGCCGAGCATCGCGTAGTAGATCCCCTCGCCGGAGGCCGGCGCGACGACGCCCGCGGCGTCGCCCGCGAGCAGCACGTCCCGGCCGTTGTCCCAGCGCTTCAGGGGCTTCAGCGGCAGCGGCGCCCCCTCGCGGCGGACGGTCTCGGCGTGGTCGAGGCCGGTGGCGGCGCGCAGGGCCCGGATCGAGGAGCGCAGCGAGAACCCCTTCCGCGCGCTGCCGGTGCCGATGCTCAGCGTGTCCCCGTGGGGGAAGATCCAGCTGTAGAAGTCCGGCGAGTGGCGGCCCTGGTAGTAGACGTCGCAGCGGGTGGCGTCGACAGACCCGGCCCCGGGGGCGCCGGCCTCCGGGACCCGCAGGATCTCGTGATAGGCGAAGACCTGCCGCATCCTGGCGTGGCCCGGCACCTCCGCGCGGCCGACCGGCGAGCAGGCGCCGTCGGCGCCGAGGACGAGGCGGGCCCGGACGGCGTGGCGGGCGAGGCCGGCCCCCGCGCCGGTGGTGAAGTGGACCAGCGGCGGCCCGTCGTCGGGCCGGGTGATCCGGTCGTAGGCCGCCGCGCGCAGGTCGGCGCCGGCCGCCGCGGCCCGCTCGCGCAGCCACGGGTCGAAGTGCTCGCGGTCGACCATGCCGACGAAGCCCTCGCCCACCGGCATGTCGACGGCCTTGCCGCTCGGCGCCACCATCCGGGCGGACCGGATCTTCGCCACCAGGAGCGCGTCCGGGATCGCGAAGTCCCGGATCAGCCGGGGCGGGATCGCGCCGCCGCAGGGCTTGATCCGGCCGGGCTTGTCGAGGAGCAGCACCGCGTGGCCGGCCCGGGCGAGGTCGGTCGCCGCCGTGGCGCCCGCCGGCCCGCCGCCGACCACGACGACGTCGTAGCTGTCGCGGCCGGGGCCGCCATCGTCCAACCGGGCCATGGCCTCACCTCGCGCTGAAGGCAGGATCGAGCGGCACCGTGTCCGGTGCCGGAGCGGGTTCGAGCCGCGCCGCCAGGACGACCGCGACGAGGAACAGCAGCCCTTCCGCGGCGAAGACCGCCGCGTAGGCCTGGACGGGTTCGGCGGTGACCAGCCGGACGGCGTCGACCGCCACGGCCCCGAGGAAGCCGCCGGCCCCGAAGGCGACGCCCTGCGCGGCGCCCCAGACGCCCATGCGGGTTCCGCGCTCCCGCGCGTCGCCGCGGCCGGCGAGCGCCATCATCGAGCCGATGGCGGCGACCGCGTAGGCGCCGTTGGCCACCCCGAGGGCGAAGACCGTCGCGCGCAGGGGGAAGTCCGATCCCGCCGCCGCGCCGCTCGCCAGGGCGAAGAGGGCGGCGGCCGAGCCGGCGCAGCCGATCCCGATCCAGAGCCGCAGGGAGGCGAGGACGGTGCCGCGGGCGAGGAGCGTCACCGCCGCCACCAGCAGCATGCCGGCGAGCACGCCGCCGTGCTGGAGGCCGGCGAGCTTGGTGGTGGCGCCGGGGCTCATCGCGAAGACGAGGCCGGCATAGGGCTCCAGGATCAGCTCCTGGGCGCTGTAGGCCAGCATCGACACGAAGACGAAGATCGTGAAGGTCCGGCTCACGGGGTCGGCCAGCACGTGGGCCAGCACGGTGAAGAACGGGCGGCGCGCCTCCGCGGGCTCGGGCGCCCGGACCGGCAGGCGGCGCTCGACGCCGGCGACCGCGAGCGCCGCCACGCAGAAGGCGACGAGCGAGACCGTGCCCGACACCGCCACGAGGCGCGGGCCGGAGAACGGGTCGAGGAAGTGCCCGGCGAGCGGCGCCGTGACGGCGAAGCCGACGATCATCATCACCCAGACGACGGTGGCGGCCGCGCCCCGCCGGGCCGGCGCGACGCCGCCCGAGAGCAGGACGAGGAGCGAGGTCCCGGCCGCGCCGACGCCCATGCCGACGCACAGGAACGAGAGGGCGGCGAGCGCCAGCCCCAGGGCGAGGCTCTCGGCCGCCAGCGCGGTGCCGCAGGCGGCGCCGAAGCCGCCGAGGCAGAGGGCCGCCATGCCGCCGACGATCCAGGGGGTGCGCCGGCCGCTGCGGTCGGAGCCGTAGCCCCAGCGCGGGCGCAGGACCTGCACGGCGTAGTGCAGGGCGACCAGCAGGCCCGGCACGAGGGCGGGCAGCGCCAATTCCACCACCATTACCCGGTTGAGGGTGGCGGTCATCAGCACGACGACGCTGCCCAGCGCGGTCTGGACGAGGCCGAGGCGGACGATCTGGGGCCAGCCGAGGCCCGTGCCGGGGTCCGGTGCCATCACGCCCCTCCCACCAGCGGGCGCAGCGCGAAGGCCGAGACCAGCATGCCGAGGACGTAGAGGGTGGTGCCGGTGCCGTTGTACCAGATCGCCCGCTCCCGGGGATTCTCGAGGAACCGGGCCATCAGGGCGAACTGCCCGGCGAGCAGCGCGGCGACGAGGCCGGCGTGCCAGTAGCGCTCCCAGCCGACGAGGAGCGCGATCACCGCCACCTGCGGCAGGGCCATGACCAGGCAGGCGAAGCGCGCGGCGCGCTCGGAGCCCATCTGCACCGGCAGCGACAGCAGCCCCATCCGGCGGTCGCCCTCCACGGACTTGAAGTCGTTGAGGGTCATGATGCCGTGGGCCCCGGCCGCGTAGAGCAGCGCCACCAGGAGCACCCGCCGGTCGGGCAGGGCGGCGGCCATGACGGCGGCGCCGGTGAACCAGGGCAGCCCCTCGTAGCAGAGCGCCACCGCGGCGTTGCCCCACCAGCCGTTCCGCTTCAGCCGCACCGGCGGCGCCGAGTAGATCCAGGCCAGGACCAGCCCGAACAGCGCGGCCCCGAGGATCCAGGGCCCGAGCGCGGCGGCCACCGCCAGCGACAGCGCCGTCCAGGCAAGCGCGAGGTAGAGCCCCCAGCGGCCCGGGATCCGCCCGGAGGGGATCGGCCGGTTCGGCTCGTTGATCGCGTCGACGTGGCGGTCGAACCAGTCGTTGGCGGCCTGGCTGGTGGCGCAGACCAGCGGGCCGGCCAGCAGGATGCCGGCGGCGATCACCGGCCACTGGCCGCTGGCCGGCTGGCCCGAGGAGATCACCCCGCAGGCGAAGGCCCACATCGGCGCGAACCACGTGAGCGGCTTCAGCAGCTCGATGACTGCGCTCGGGGCGGGCGTAGCGGTCATGACGGGAGGCTACCGGCGCCCGGCGGGGTGTCAAGCCAGATTTACACCGCGCGCCAGCATGTGCGCGACGTTTGTCGAATAAATACAGCGGCGGACCAGAAATACATTATCCGAAACACCGAAAAGCCGTGCCGGCGGGACCGCCCGCGCGGGCGCTTTCCGGCGCTCCGGCGGCGCCTCGGGCGCTCCCGGCGACCCCCGTCCGCGAGGACGATTCCGGGATCTTCGAGGCCTTCGGTGCCGGGATCCGAGGGGGTCCGGCGGGCCCCGCCGCGCGCACCTTCGGGGGATGGGATAAGGATGGGATGGGATTGGATTGGTCCCGCCGAGCCCGGAGGCCGCGCCCGGATCCTCAGATGTCCTCGACCGGGCCGTCCAGGTCGCCGACGCCGTAGCGCCGCATCTTGGCGTAGAGGCCCTGCCGGCTCAGGCCGAGCATCTCGGCCGCCGAGGCCCGGTTGTCCCGGGTGATCCGCAGGGCCGCCTCGATGCAGAGCTTCTCGATCAGGTCGGTCGTCTCGCGCACCAGGGTCTTCATCGAGACCCGGCCGACCAGCTCGGTCATCTGCTCCACCGAGCGGGGCACCTCCCGCCCGACCCCGGGGCGCCCTTCGGCGATCCGCCGCGGGCCCGACCGGATGGCGAAGCCCAGGCAGGGGCGGGCGCCAGCCACCGACACGGCGGCGACCTCCACGTCCTCCATGCCGCCGTAGGCGCCGCGGACGACGGTGGCGAAGCGGCGCACGGCGCCGTGGTCGACGAGGGTCGCGAACAGCGCCTGCGCCTCGGTCTCGTCGCGGCCGAGCCAGTGGTCGAGGGTGCGCCCGCGGGCCTGGCCCACCGTGGCGAGCTGCGCCAGCTCCAGGAAGGCGGCGTTGGCCATGAGGATGCGCCGCGCCGAATCGGTGACCACGAAGCCCTCCGGCATCGCCTCGATCACCGCGGCGGTGGGCGCCTCCTGGTCGGGCCCGGGCGCCGCCGTAGCCGGGTCGGCGACCAGCTGCAGCAGCGCGCTCGCGCCGCCCTCGCCCCGGAACAGCGAGGCCGAGACCGTGACCTCCCCGCGCCCGTGCTGCAGCGCCGCCCGGATCTCGCCCGCCTGCCCGGTCGCCCGCAGGGCCGCGAACTGCGCCTCCAGGGCCCGGGTGCTGGCGGGGTCGAACAGCTCGACGGCGTCCTGCCCGGCGATGCGCTTGGCCGGGCGCCCGAGGAGGCGCGCCGCGGCCGGGTTGGCCTCGGCCACCCGGCGCGTGCCGGCATCGACCACCAGCACCGGCTCGCCGGAGATCTGGAACAGGAGCCGGTAGCGGGTCTCGGCGGCGCGGAGCCGGTCGTAGTCCCGCTCCAGGGCCTGCTGGGTCTCCACCAGCCGGCGCTGCAGGGCGGCCACCGCCCGCATGTCGCGCCCGAGCACGAGGATCGGGCCGCCCTCCGAGGGCCGGATCGACGCGTAGCGGATCGGCAGGTCGGCGCCGTCGGGCGAGGGGTGGTTCACCTGGCGCCAGCGGGTGATGCCGTCGGCCCCAGCGTCCCGCAGCAGGGCGTCGACCTTCGGGCGGCTCTCCACCGTGACGGTGTCGATCCAGCGCCGGCCCAGCCAGCCCGCCACGGTCTCGGCCGCGAGATCGGCGCCGACCGTGGCGTCCCGAATCACCCCGTCCGCGTCGATCACCAGGGAGAGGTCCGCGGACGCCGCGACGATGCGCCCGACCGCCTCACCCTGGAGGAGGCCGGCCACCTGCTGCAGGGCCGCGGGCGGCGACTGCGGGGAGGGGCGGGGCTGAGGGGTCACGGTCACCGCAATGTGAAAGTCGGTTTGAGGCCCTTTCAGCAGGCCAGTGCCTGTCTGTCCAGCAAAGCTTCGGCCGCGGCGGGCGCGAGGCACGCGTCCGACGCGCAGGCATCCGCCCCGACGATCCCCGCCTCGCCGCCGTGGCGCGCGAAGAAGGGGCCGCCGACCAGCACCCGGACGTCCCGGTTGCGCGAATCGCGGCGCACCTCCGCCACCGTCGCCGTCAGGACCGGCAGCAGGACGTCGCAGGAGAGCGACAGGCCGACCACGTCGAACCAGTCGGACCGGAGCAGGTCCAGGGGGTCGACCCCCGGCCCGGGCACCGCGGTGGTCACGTCCCAGCCGGCCTCCCGGAAGAAGCTCGCGACCAGCGACAGGCCGAAGACGTGGGTCTCGCCCGGGCAGGGCAGCAGCAGGACGCTGCGCCCGTTGGCCGGGACCGATTCGCTCTCCAGCTCGGCGCAGAGGCGGCGGCTCACGGTGTGGAGCCGCCCGAGGGCCTCGGTCACCGCCAGGAAGTCGCAGGCATCCTCCTCCCAGAGGGCGCCGAGGTGCCGGGCGGCCGGGGCGAGCAGGTCGAGGAGCAGGCGCGGGAGCGGCAGGCCGCCGTCGCGCAGGGCGTCCACGCGGGCGTCGAGGTCGACCGGGCCGGAGGCCAGGAGCAGGGCGCTGAAGTCGGCGATCTCCCGCGCGCTCGGCGCCCGGTCCGCCGGGACGGCGCGGCCGGCGCGGCCGGCGGGCCGGTGGGCGAGCATCAGGCGGGGCAGGATCTCCGCCTCGACGACCTTGGCGAGCGCGTCGGGCACGGGCCTGTGCAGGTCGGGCCAGCCGAGGGCCGCGTCGCGGAACACGGGGAGCCCGTCGCTCACGGGGCTGCAGCCGGCCGCGGACGGACCGTGATCCAGACGGCCACCGAAATGCCTCCAGTTTCCCATCGGCATCCTCCCTGAGACGGCCCCGTCCCGGACGGGCCGGCGGATCCGCTCGCGCGCTCGGTGTGGCGTTGCTCGCCCGTCTATTCTTCGTGTCCGTCAGTTCCTGAGTCTGACAAGCCGAACGGCAGCAATCTCTGCCGCCACGGCCGACGATACGCTTCCTGACGATCTTGGCAATGATCTTATTCGAAGAAAAAATATCCCTGCCACTGTCATGTCGTGAAAGCGTCAAGCGCACTTGACACTTCCCGGACCCCCGCCCTAGCCTCTGTCAACGACGGAGCCTGAGGCGCCGCCGACGACCAGGGAGCGGATGCATGGGTCCCGAGGACCGGCCGGCACGACCGCTCTACACGCCCACCGAACGGCGCCGGCGCGACTCGTCGCTCTGGACCGTGGTCCAGGGAGTGCTGGCGCCCCTCCAGTTCGCGATCTTCCTGGTGAGCCTCGTCCTGGTGCTGCGCGCCCTGGCCACCGACGACGGCCTGCGCGCGGCCGAGATCTCGGTCGTCGTGAAGACCCTGGCCCTCTACGCGATCATGGTCACCGGCTCGATCTGGGAGAAGGTCGTGTTCGGGCGGTGGCTCTTCGCGCCTGCCTTCTTCTGGGAGGACGTGGTCAGCATGCTGGTGCTGGCTCTCCACACCGCCTACCTCGCGGCCCTCGCCACGGGCGCGCTCAGGGGTCAGGCGCTGCTGCTCCTCGCGCTGGCGGCCTACGCGACCTACGTGATCAACGCGGCCCAGTTCCTCCTGAAGCTCCGGGCCGCGCGCATGGAGAGTGCCGGAAGTCACGCGCCGCGCCTCGCGGAGGCGCTGCCGTGAACGCTCCCCTGGTCCATCAGCCACCCTGCGGCGGCATCGAGCTCCGCCAGGAGCAGGGTCAGCGGGCCGTGTTCTGCGGGCTGACCGGCATCGTCTGGCTGCACCGGAAGATCCAGGATGCCTTCTTCCTGGTGGTCGGCTCGCGCACCTGTGCGCACCTGATCCAATCCGCCGCCGGCGTGATGATCTTCGCCGAGCCGCGCTTCGCCACGGCGATCATCGACGAGCGCGACCTCGCCGGCCTCGCCGACGCCAACGAGGAGCTCGACCGGGTGGTGACCCGGCTGATCGAGCGCCGGCCGGACATCAAGCTCCTGTTCCTCGTGGGCTCATGCCCGTCCGAGGTGATCAAGCTCGATCTGTCCCGGGCGGCGCAGCGCCTGTCGAGCCGCCTGAATCCGGTCCGGGTGCTGAATTATTCGGGCTCCGGCATCGAGACCACGTTCACGCAGGGCGAGGATGCCTGCCTCGCGGCCCTGGTGCCGGACCTGCCCCGCGAGGCGGACGCGGCGGCGCCGTCGCTCCTCGTGGTCGGCGCGCTGGCCGACGTGGTCGAGGACCAGTTCCTGCGGATGTTTTCCGCGATGGGGATCGCGGATGTCCGGTTCCTGCCCGCCCGCCGGGCCAACGCGATGCCGGCCATCGGGCGCAACACGCGATACCTGCTGGCCCAGCCGTTCCTGACCGACACGGCACGCGCCCTTGAAGAGCGCGGCGCCCGCCGGCTGCCCGCGCCCTTCCCGCTCGGCGCCGAGGGCACGACCGGCTGGCTGCGGGCGGCCGCCGAGGCCTTCGGCGTCTCCGACGCGACCTTCGAGGCCGCGACCGCGCCGGGCCGCGCCCGCGCCGAGACCGCGCTGGCGCCCCAGCGCGAACAGCTCGGCGGCAAGCGCGTGTTCTTCTTCCCCGATTCGCAATTGGAAGTGCCGCTCGCCCGCTTCCTCGCCCGGGAACTCGGCGCGGAGCTGGTGGAGGTCGGCACGCCCTATCTGCACCGGGGACATCTCGCCGCCGAGATCGAGCTTCTTCCTGCCGGCACGCGCGTGACCGAGGGTCAGAGCCTCGACGACCAGATGGACCGCTGCCGGGCGGCCCGGCCGGACCTGACGGTCTGCGGCCTCGGCCTCGCCAACCCGCTGGAGGCGGAGGGCCTGTCGACCAAGTGGTCGATCGAGCTGCTGTTCACGCCCGTGCAGGGCTACGAGCAGGCCGGCGACCTCGCCGAGCTGTTCGTGCGCCCGCTCCGCCGCCGCGCCCTGCTGGAGGTGTAGCGCCATGCAGCTCACGCTCTGGACCTACGAGGGCCCCCCTCACATCGGCGCGATGCGCGTCGCCACGGCGATGTCTGGGCTGCACTACGTCCTGCACGCGCCACAGGGCGACACCTACGCCGACCTGCTGTTCACGATGATCGAGCGGCGGGACGCCCGCCCGCCCGTGACCTACACGACCTTCCGGGCTCAGGATCTCGGCCGCGACACCGCCGAGCTGTTCAAGCAGGCGGTCTCGGCCGCCCATGCGCGGTTCCAGCCGCAGGCGATGATCGTCGGCGCCTCCTGCACCGCCGAGCTGATCCAGGACGATCCGGGCGGCCTCGCCAAGGCGCTGGACCTGCCGATCCCGGTGATCCCGCTGGAGCTGCCCGCCTACCAGAAGAAGGAGAACTGGGGCGCGTCGGAGACCTTCTACCGGCTGGTCCGCGCGCTCGCCGGGCCGCCGGCCCCGCGCCCCGCGCGGGAGCCCGGGCAGCGCCCGCTGTGCAACATCCTCGGGCCGACGGCGCTCGGCTTCCGCCACCGGGACGACCTGATCGAGATCCGCCGGCTGCTCGACACCCTCGGCATCACGGTGAACGTCGTGGCGCCGCTGGGGGCGACCCCCGCCGATCTCGGCCGGCTCCGGGAGGCCGACTTCAACGTCGTGCTCTATCCCGAGACCGCCCGGTCGGCCGCGGAGTACCTGAAGAAGACTTTCGGGCAGCCGTTCACGCAAACCATCCCGATCGGCGTCGGCGGCACCCGCCGGTTCGTCGAGGAGGTGGCGGGCCTCGCCGGGACCGATCCGGCCCCGGTGCTCGACGGCCCCGGCTCGCGGCTGCCCTGGTACTCTCGCTCGGTCGATTCGACCTACCTCACGGCCAAGCGCGTCTTCGTGTTCGGCGACGCCACCCACGCGATCGGCATCGCCCGGGTCGCCGCCAAGGAACTCGGCTTCACCGTGGTCGGGCTCGGCACCTACGGCCGCGAATTCGCCCGCGAGGTCCGCGCCGAGGCGGCCGAGCACGGCATCGAGGCGCTGATCACCGACGATTACCTCGACGTCGAGGCGGCGATCCGCGCGGCCGCGCCGGAACTGGTGCTCGGCACCCAGATGGAGCGCCACGTCGCGAAGCGGCTCGGCATCCCCTGCGCGGTGATCTCCGCGCCGGTGCACGTCCAGGACTTCCCGGCCCGCTACGCCCCGCAGATGGGGTTCGAGGGCGCCAACGTCCTGTTCGACACCCTGGTCCATCCGTTGATGATGGGCCTCGAAGAGCACCTCCTCGGCATGTTCCGGGAGGATCCCGAATTCCACGACGGCGTCGGCCCCTCGCATCTCGGCGGCAAGTCCTACGGGACTCCGGCGGACGGGGCGTTCGAGGCCGCGGAACGGGCGCCGGCCGACACCCCTCCGACGCCGGCGCCCGTTCCGATTCTTCTGGACCGGGCCGCAGCGTGGTCGCCCGAGGCCGAGAAGGAACTCAAGAAGATCCCGTTCTTCGTGCGGGGCAAGGCGCGCACCAACACCGAGACCTTCGCCCGGGAGCGGCATCTGCCGCTCATCACCGTCGAGACCCTCTACGATGCCAAAGCGCATTTCGGCCGATAGGCCGCCGATCCGCGTCGTCATCGTCACGCTCGACAATCACTTGGCGAGCGCGGTGGAACGGGCGCGCCTGCGCCTCCGGACCGAGATGCCCGGGCTGGTTCTGGGCTTCCACGCGGCGGCCGAATGGGACAACGACCCCGTGACCCTGGAGGCCTGCCGGGCCGACATCGCGCAGGCCGACATCGTGCTCTCGGCCATGCTGTTCATGGACGAGCACGTGCGGGCGATCCTGCCGGCGCTGGCGGCGCGGCGCGACGCCTGCGACGCGATGGTCGGCTGCCTCTCGGCCGGCGAGGTGGTGAAGACCACGAAGCTCGGCCGCTTCGACATGAGCGGCACCAAGCGCAGCGCCCTCGACTTCCTCAAGAAGCTGCGCGGCAAGCCAGGCCAGCAGGGCAATGCCGGACGGCAGATGGCCCTGGTGCGCAAGCTGCCGAAGATCCTGCGCTTCATCCCGGGCTCGGCCCAGGACGTGCGCGCCTATTTCCTCACCCTGCAATACTGGCTCGCGGGCTCGGACGAGAACGTCGCCGCGCTGGTGCGCTTCCTCGTGCACCGCTACGCGGCCGGCGAGCGGGCCGCCTGGCGTGACGGCCCGGCGGCGCCCGCACCCCTCGACTACCCCGAGACCGGCCTCTACCACCCGCGGCTGCCCGGCCGGATCGGCGCCGACCCGTCACGGCTGCCCCGCCTCACGGGCGCGAAGGGCCGCGTCGGCCTCTTGGTGATGCGCAGCTACGTGCTCGCCGGCAACACCGCCCATTACGACGGGGTGATCGCCGCCCTTGAGGCGCAGGGCCTCGACGTCGTGCCGGCCTTCGCCAGCGGCCTCGACAACCGCCCAGCGGTGGATTCCTTCTTCATGAGGGACGGTCGCGCCTGCATCGATGCGCTGGTCTCGCTCACCGGCTTTTCGCTGGTCGGCGGCCCCGCCTACAACGACGCCGCCGCCGCCGAGTCGATGCTGGCCAGGCTCGACGTGCCCTACCTCGCCGCCCAGGCGCTGGAATTCCAGACCCTGGAGCAGTGGGAGGCGGGCGACCGCGGCCTGTCGCCGGTCGAGGCGACCATGATGGTCGCGATCCCCGAACTCGACGGCGCCACCGCCCCGATGGTGTTCGGCGGACGGTCCTCCGCTTCCGGCAGCGACAACGCCCGGGACATGCGGGTCCATCCCGAGCGGGCGGCCCGCCTCGCCGAGCGGGTCGCGCAGCTCGTGTCGCTCCGCCGGACGGCGAAGGCCGAGCGGAAGCTCGCCGTGGTGCTGTTCAACTTCCCGCCCAATGCCGGCGCCACCGGCACGGCCGCGTTCCTGTCGGTCTACGCCTCGCTGCTCAACACCCTGAAGGGCTTGGCGGCGGACGGCTACACGGTCGAGATCCCGGAAGACGTCGATGCCCTGCGCGCGGCGATCTTGGAGGGCAATACCAAACGCTACGGCACCCAGGCCAACGTCCACGCCCGCATCCCGGCCGAGGATCACCTGCGCCGCGAGCCCTACCTCGCCGAGATCGAGGCCCAGTGGGGCCCGGCGCCCGGCCGCCACCAGACCAACGGCGCCGAGATCTTTGTCCTCGGCGCGCAGTTCGGCAACGTCTTCGTCGGGGTCCAGCCCGCCTTCGGCTACGAGGGCGACCCGATGCGGCTGCTGTTCGAGCGCGGCTTCGCGCCGACCCACGCGTTCTCGGCCTTCTACCGCTACCTGCGCGAGGATTTTTCCGCCGACGCCGTGCTGCATTTCGGCACCCACGGGGCGCTCGAATTCATGCCCGGCAAGCAGACCGGCCTGTCCGAATGCTGCTGGCCGGAGCGTCTGATCGGGGCGCTGCCCAACGTCTACCTCTACGCGGCCAACAACCCCTCGGAAGGGACGCTCGCCAAGCGCCGGTCGGCCGCGACGCTGGTGAGCTACCTCACCCCGAGCCTCGCGGCTGCCGGGCTCTACCGTGGGCTGATCGACCTGAAGAGCTCGATCGAGCGCTGGCGCGGCCTCGGCCCCGAGGCGGCGGGCGAGCGCGAGACCCTGGCCCGCCTGATCCAGGACCAGGGCGCGGCGGTCGACCTCGTGGCGGCCGATCCGGCCTGGAGCGGCGATCTGGAGGCGCGGGTCTCCGGCCTCTGGACCGCGCTGCAGGAGCTGGAGCAGACCCTGATCCCGCACGGGTTGCACGTGGTCGGGCAGGGGACGCCGGAAGAGGAGCGGGTCGATCTGCTCCTGGCGCTCGCCGAGTCGGCGCATGGCGTGAAGCCGGAGCGGGCCGGCATCGAAGCGCTCGTCGCCGGCCGGGGCATCGAGGCGGTGCTGAAGGCCTCCGGCTTCTCCGCCGACGAGACCAACCGCGAGATACTCAAGAACCTCGCCGAGACCGACCGGCTGCTGTCCCGCGACCATGAAGTGCCGGCGCTGCTGCGGGCGCTCGACGGCCGCTTCGTGCCGCCGGTGGCGGGCGGCGACATCCTGCGCAACCCGGCCGTGCTGCCGACCGGCCGCAACCTCCACGGCTTCGACCCCTACCGCCTGCCCTCGGCCTTCGCGGTGGCGGACGGCGCCCGGCAGGTCGCCCGGATCCTCGAGCGCTTCGCCGCGGACGGAAAACCCTGCCCGGAGAGCGTCGCCCTGGTCCTGTGGGGCACCGACAACCTCAAGAGCGAGGGCGGCCCGATCGCCCAGGCGCTCGCGCTGATCGGCGCCGCGCCCCGCTTCGACGGCTACGGCCGCCTGAGCGGCGCCCAGTTGATCCCGCTGGAGACCCTCGGCCGCCCGCGGATCGACGCGGTGGTCACCCTGTCCGGCATCTTCCGCGATCTCCTGCCCCTGCAGACGAAGCTCCTGGCGGAAGCCTCCTATCTCGCCGCCACCGCCGACGAGCCCCTGGAGCAGAACTACGTCCGCAAGCACGCCCTCGCCATCCAGGCCGAGCAGGGCTGCGACCTGGAGACGGCGGCGCTCCGGGTCTTCTCCAACGCCGAGGGCGCCTACGGGGCCAACGTCAACCACCTCGTCGATTCGGGGAACTGGGACGACGACGCGGAACTGTGCGAGACCTTCTCGCGCCGCAAGAGTTTCGCCTACGGCCGAACCGGCCGCCCGGCGCCGCAGCGCGCCCTGATGCAGGCGGTGCTGGCCTCCGTCGACATGGCCTACCAGAACCTCGACTCGGTCGAGGTCGGCGTCACCTCCGTCGATCACTACTTCGACGGGCTCGGCGGCATGGGCCGGGCGGTGGCCCGGGCCAAGGGCGAGTCGGTGCCGATCTACATCAGCGACCAGACCCGCGGGGAGGGGCGCGTCCGCTCCCTGGAGGAGCAGGTGGCGCTGGAGACGCGCACCCGGATGCTCAACCCGAAATGGTACGAGGGCCTGCTCGGCCACGGCTACGAGGGCGTCCGCCAGATCGAGACGCATCTCACCAACACGGTCGGCTGGTCGGCCACCGCCAACGCGGTCCAGCCCTGGATCTACGAGCGGATCACCGAGACCTACGTCCTCGACAAGGACATGCGCGAGCGCATGGCCGCCTTGAACCCCACCGCCTCCGCCAAGGTCGCCCAAAGGCTGATCGAGGCGCACCGCCGCGGCTTCTGGACCCCCGACGCAGAGATGCGCGACGCCCTCGACCGGGCCGAGGAGGAGCTGGAGGACCGCCTGGAAGGCGTCACCGCAGGAGTGGCCGCATGAACATCGCGATCCGCAATCCCGTCGTCGCCCGGAAGGAGGAGGGGAGCCTTCAGGTCGCCCTCGACCCCGACCTGAAGATCGAGACCGCCAAGGTCTTCGCGGTCTACGGCAAGGGCGGGATCGGCAAGTCGACCACCTCGTCGAACCTGTCGGTGGCCTTCTCGAAGCTCGGCAAGCGGGTGCTGCAGATCGGCTGCGACCCGAAGCACGACTCGACCTTCACGCTGACCAAGCGCCTCGCCCCCACGGTGATCGACGCCCTGGAGGCCGTGAACTTCCACTCGGAGGAGCTGCGGGTCGAGGATTTCGTGGTCGAGGGCTACAACGGCGTGATGTGCGTCGAGGCCGGCGGCCCGCCCGCCGGCACCGGCTGCGGCGGCTACGTGGTCGGCCAGACCGTGAAGCTCCTCAAGGAGCACCACCTCCTGGAGGACACCGACGTCGTCGTCTTCGACGTGCTCGGCGACGTGGTCTGCGGCGGCTTCGCCTCGCCGCTCCAGCACGCCGACCGGGCGCTGATCGTCACCGCCAACGACTTCGACTCGATCTTCGCGATGAACCGGATCGTCGCGGCGATCCACGCCAAGTCCAAGAACTACGGCGTGCGGCTCGGCGGCGTCATCGCCAACCGCTCGGCCAAGACCGACGAGATCGACCGGTTCAACGACGCGGTCGGCCTGAAGCGCCTCGCCCACTTCCCCGACCTCGACGTGGTCCGGCGCTCGCGGCTCAAGAAGTCGACCCTGTTCGAGATGGATTCGTCGCCCGAGCTCGACGCCGTGACCGCCGAGTACATGCGGCTCGCCGAGACGCTCTGGGCCGGGGGCGAGCCCTGCGAGGCAATCCCCATGAAGGACCGCGACCTGTTCGAGTTCCTCGGTTTCGATTGAGTCTGGAGTTCGACCGATGGCCAGCGCCAGCTACGACGCCCGCCGGGGCGAGCTGACCACCTACTTCGACCGCACCGCGGTCGAGGCGTGGTCGCGCCTGACCTCGGACGCCCCGGTGAGCCGGATCCGCGCCACCGTGCGGGCCGGGCGCGACGCCATGCGGGCGACGCTGCTGTCCTGGCTCCCGGCCGACATGACGGGCTCACGCCTGCTCGATGCCGGCTGCGGCACCGGGGCGCTCAGCGTCGAGGCGGCGCGGCGGGGCGCCGAGGTGGTGGCGATCGACGTCTCGCCGACGCTGATCGGGCTGGCGCAGGAGCGGCTGCCGGCGATCGCGGGCGCGGGGCGCATCGACTTCCGGGTGGGCGACATGCTCGATCCGGCCCTCGGCCGGTTCGACCACGTCGTGGCGATGGATTCGCTGATCCACTACCGCGCCGCCGACATCGCCCGGGCGCTGGCGGTGCTGGGCGCGCGCACGGACGGCTCGGTGCTGTTCACCGTAGCGCCGCGCACGGCGCTCCTGACGGTGATGCACGCGGCCGGAAAGTTCTTCCCGCGCGGCGATCGCTCGCCCGCCATCGTGCCGGTGACCGAGGGCGGGCTGCGGCGGCGGATCGCCTCGGAGAAGGCCCTCGACGGCTTCGCCTGGGCGCGGTCGCACCGGATCAACAGCGGATTCTACCTGTCGAACGCGGTGGCGCTGACGCGCACCCTGCCTCGCCGCGCGGATGGTCGGCCAATGACACCCGGGGCGCGACCATGACCCCCGCCCGCAAGCTCACCGAGGCCCTGATGCGCCTCGGCCCGGCGCTGCTTCCCTTCGCGGACGCCGCCACCGCCGAGCTGCCGCTGGGGCGGCTGCTCCGCCTCGCCCTGTTCCAGGTCACCGTCGGCATGGCCGCGGTGCTGCTGATCGGCACCCTCAACCGGGTGATGATCGTCGAGCTCGGCGTTCCGGCCTGGATCGTCGCGATGATGCTGGCGCTGCCGCTGGTCTTCGCGCCCCTGCGGGCGCTGGTCGGCTTCCGCTCGGACACCCACCGCTCGGTGCTGGGCTGGCGGCGCGTCCCCTACATCTGGTTCGGCACGCTGCTCCAGTTCGGCGGCCTCGCGATCATGCCGTTCGCCCTGCTGATCCTGTCGGGCGACACGACCGGGCCGCTCTGGGTCGGCAACCTCGCGGCGGCGCTCGCCTTCCTGCTGGTCGGCGCGGGCCTGCACACGACCCAGACCGTCGGGCTGGCGCTCGCCACCGACCTCGCCCCGGCGCACGCGCGCCCGAAGGTGGTGGCGCTGCTCTGCGCGGCGCTCCTGTTCGGCATGATGGCGAGCGCGGTGCTGTTCGGCCTGTTCCTCGCCCATTTCTCACCCGTCCGGCTGATCCAGGTGATCCAGGGCGCGGCGCTGGTCACGATCATCCTCAACGGGTTCGCCCTCTGGAAGCAGGAGCCCCGCGATCCGAACCGGACGCGGACGGCACCGCAGCGCGACTTCCGGTCCTCCTGGCAGGCCTATGCGGGGCAGGGCACCGCCCGGCGACGCCTCGTGGCGATCGGCCTCGGCACGGCGGGCTTCTCCATGCAGGACATCCTGCTCGAACCCTACGGCGGTCAGATCCTGCACCTCTCGGTGGCGGCCACCACGGCGCTGACCGCGCTGCTGGCCGCCGGAGGCGGGCTCGGCCTGCTGGTCGCGGCGCGCTGGCTCGGGCGCGGGGGCGACCCGTTCCGCGTCTCCGCGGTGGGCGTCGGGATCGGGATCCTGGCCTTCTCGGCGGTGGTCTTCGCCGCCCCGCTCGCCTCGGCCGACCTGTTCGCCGCGGGCGTGAGCCTGATCGGCCTCGGCGGCGGCCTGTTCGCCCACGGCACGCTCACCGCCTCGATGAACCGCGCCGGCCCCGAGGATACCGGGCTCGCCCTCGGTGCCTGGGGCGCCGTGCAGGCGACCGCGGCCGGGCTGTCGATCGCGGCGAGCGGCCTCGTGCGCGACGTCGGCGGCGCCATCGCCCAGTCGGGGGTGCTCGGCGAGGGCATGAACGAGCCCGCCATCGGCTACCTCATCGTCTACCACATCGAGATCGCCCTGCTGTTCGCGGCGCTGCTCGCGCTCGGACCGCTGGTGCGTGAGGACGCCCGGATACGAGTTCGAGACAGCATCACCGACGGCCTCGCCGGCCGCACAGCCTGAGACTTGGGGAGGACAGCCATGCCAACCGGCGCACTTACGGGTTACGTCGACGTCGCCCAGGTCGTACTCTACGCGTTCTTCCTCTTCTTCGCGGGGCTGGTCTTCTGGCTGCGCCGGGAGGACCGGCGCGAGGGCTACCCGCTGGAGAACGAGACGGTCGGCCGCCGCAAGGCGGACGACCCGATCCTGATCCCCCGGTCCAAGGCGTTCCATCTGCCGGGCGGCGAGACGACCTACGCGCCGCAGGCGGTTCATGGCCGGGACGACATCGAGACCGGGATCCCGGCCCGCAAGGTCGAACCCTGGCCGGGCGCCCCCTACGAGCGCACGGAGACGTCGCTCCAGGCCGGAGTAGGCCCGGGCTCCTGGGTGCTGCGGCACGACGTGCACGACCGGACCTGGGACGACGAGATCCGCATCGTGCCCCTGCGGGTGGCGAAGAACTTCGTCATCCACGAGGACGGCCCGAACCCGATCGGCATGACGGTGTTTGGCACCGACAACGCGGTCGCGGGCGTGATCAGCGACGTCTGGGTCGACCGCGGCGAGTCGCTGATCCGCTACTACGAGGTCGAGCTCCCGACGGGCGGGCGCCGGCTGATGCCGACCACATTCTGCCGGGCCGGCGGCTTCACCAAGACGGTGACGACCGAGGCTCTGCTCGCGAGCCAGTTCGCCGACATCCCCAGCACCCGCGATCCCGACAGCGTGACCTTCCTGGAGGAGGAGCGGATCATCTCGTATTTCGGCGCCGGCACGCTCTACGCGACGCCGGCCCGGGCGGAGCCCCTGATATGAGCGGCGACTTCCTCCCCGAGGGCACCCTGCGGGGTCTGCCCGGCCCGCTGCCGGCGGGCGAGCGCATCCTCTGGCAGGGTGCGCCGACGACCGCGGGCCTGCTGGTTCGGGTGTTCCACGCCCGCTTGGTGATCGCGTGGTTCTCGGTCTGCGCCGTGGCCTTCGGCCTCGCGGCGGGCTCGCCCGCGGCGGCGATCAAGGTGGTGGCGCCGACCCTGGTGATCGGCGCCGGCGCCGTCGCGCTGCTCTGGCTGCTCGCCTGGCTCACACACCGGACGACGCTCTACACGGTGACCAACCGCCGCGTCGTGCTGCAGGCCGGCATCGCCCTGCCGGTGACCCACAACCTGCCCTTCGCGCAGATCGAGACGGCGGCCCTGCGGGCCTTCACGGATGGCAGCGGCGACCTGCCGCTGCGGTTGCGGCTGGGCCTCCGGATCGCCTACCTTCACATCTGGCCGCATGTCCGGCCCTGGCATCTCGCCCGGACCGAGCCCATGCTGCGCTCGGTGCCGGACGCGGACGCCGCGGCGGCGCTGCTGGCACGCGCCCTCGAGGCCCATGCCGACGGCACCGCGCCGCCGGTTCGGGTGGCGCGTCTCGGCCGAGCGGACGAGAATCCCGGCCGCCTCGTCGCGGCCGAATAGGGAGGGGCACGATGGGCGAGCGGGCGGAGGGCGCCAGCCGGGCCATGGCGGTCGCGGGACCGGCACCGGCGCTGCTGATGATCGGCGCCGGCGCGCTGATGGGCTTCACCATGCTGGCGGTCCTGATCGGCCGGAGCGAGAAGGTCGGCCTCGTCGCCCTGCCGCCCGCCAAGGTGGTGGAGCGCCTCGAGTTCCGCGCCGAGGATCAGGTCGACGGCTCGATCGCCCTGCGGGACGTCGCCGACCGGCACATCGTCGCCTGGATCCGTCCCGGCGAGGACGGGTTCCTGCGCGGGACCCTGCGGGGCCTCGCCCAGGCCCGCCAGCGGGAGGGCCTCGGCCCCGAGAAGCCCTTCAGCCTGACCCGCTACGACGACGGCCGCCTCGCGCTGGCCGACGAGGCCACCGGCCGCCGGGTGCCCCTGGAGGCCTTCGGGCCGACCAATGCCTGGGCCTTCGCGCGGCTGATGCCCGCGCCGGGCGCCCCCGCCGCGGAGACGCGGTGATGGGCCTGTTCGGCAGCCGCACCGTCACCGTGCCCTGCACGGTGGAGATCGAGCAGACGCCCGAGAGCCTGCACGCGCACGTGACCCTCGATGCCGGCTTCGAGATCGAGCCCGGCGACGAGGTCCAGGTCCACGACGCGCCGACCTCGGTGCCCTACGGCGAGCGCCTCACCGTGCGGCGCACCGCCACCGTGACGCGGGCCGGCGCGCTGGAGCGGGCCTGGACCAAGCTCATCGCGCATCTCGAGCTGACCGAACTCTACGAGGTCAGCTTTTCCGAGAGGAGGAAGCTGTGAACGCACCCGTCCCGCCACCCTCCGGCCAGCCCGTCCCGAAGACGCCGATCAATGAATCGACCCGCTCGGCGCAGGAGACGACCTTCCTCAGCCCGCGCTTCTACACGACCGATTTCGACGAGCTCGACCGCACGAACGTCGAGCCGGTGCGGCGCGACTGGGACATCCTGATCGCCGAGCTGCGCTCCGACCCGAACAAGCGCCACTTCACCCGCAACGAGGAATTCGACTGCGACCTGTCGAAGATGGAGCCGGAGCTGCGGAAGGAGTTCCTGGACTTCCTCGTGTCGTCCATCACGGCGGAGTTCTCCGGCTGCGTCCTCTACGCCGAGATGCGCAAGCGGGCGAAGAACAAGGACATCAAGGAGCTGTTCGGCTTCATGAGCCGGGATGAAGCCCGCCACGCCGGCTTCATCAACGACACGCTCAAGGATTTCGGCATCGGCGTAGACCTGGGCTTCCTCACCAAGTCCAAGAAGTACACGTTCTTCCGGCCGAAATTCATCTTCTACGCCACCTACCTGTCCGAGAAGATCGGCTACGCCCGCTACATCACGATCTTCCGCGAGCTGGAGCGGCACCCGGAGCGGCGCATCCACCCGATCTTCAAGTGGTTCGAGCTGTGGTGCAACGACGAGTTCCGCCACGGCGAGGCCTTCGCGCTGCTGATGCGCGCCAACCCGAAGCTGACGAGCGGCGTGAACCGCTATTGGATCCGGTTCTTCCTGCTCGCCGTCTTCGCCACGATGTACGTGCGCGACCATCACCGCCCGGCCTTCCACGCGGCGCTCGGCGTCGATCCCAGCGACTACGACTTCAAGGTCTTCCGGATCACCTCGGAGATCTCCCGCCAGACCTTCCCGCTGGAACTCGATATCGACAATCCGAAGTTCAAGGCGGGCCTCGACCGGCTGCTCGCCTGCTCCCGGGCGATCGCCGACGCCAAGGCGCGGGGCGGCCTCGTCGGCAAGGCCCTGCAGGGATTCCACGCCGCGCGCGCGGCCGTGACCTTCGCGCGGCTCTATCTCCTGCCCGTCAAGGCCAACGCCCTGCCGGCCGATATCCGCCTCCAGCCGGTCTGGTAGCATGGGGACCTACGCCGCCCCGGTCCTGTACGCGGTCCTGCTCTGGTGGTTCTCCACCGGGCTGATCCTGCTGCTCGACCACGCCCCGCGGCGGACGCATCCGTGGAGCATGGCCGGGGCGACCCTCCTGCTCGCCGGCGCCCTGGTGGCGATCCGGTCCAGCGCCGCCGACACGAGCGCCACGGGGGCCTACACGGCCTTCACGGCGGCGCTCGTCGTCTGGGGCTGGCAGGAGATGAGCTACTACATGGGCTTCCTGTCGGGCCCGCGGCCCGTCGCCTGCGCGCCGGGTGTGCGCGGGCTCGACCGGTTCTTCGCCGCGCTCGCCACCAGCCTGTGGCACGAATTCGCCATCGTGGTCGGCGGCCTCGCGATCCTGGCGCTGGTCTGGGGCAGCCCCAACCGCTTCGCCCTGTGGACCTACGGCACGCTGGTGGTGATGAACCTGTCGGCGCGGCTCAACCTGTTCCTGGGGGTGCGCAACCTCCACGCCGAGTTCCTGCCGGACCATCTCGGCTACCTCGCCTGCTACCTGTCCCGGAAGCCGATGAACCTGCTGTTCCCGGTCTCGGTGAGCCTCGGGACCATCGCGGCGGCCCTGCTCGGGCGCGCGGCGCTCGGCGCCGACCTGCTGGAGCACGAGCTGATCGGCTTCACGGTCCTGGCGACGCTGACCGCGCTCGCCACCCTGGAGCACTGGTTCCTGATGCTGCCGCTGCCCTCGGCGGAGCTGTGGCGCTGGAGCCTGCCGGCCCGGGCGCCCGGGGAAGCGGCCGGGCCGCCGGACCACGTGTAGGCCGAGGGATCACGAGCGGGCGACGCACGTCCACCAATCTGGAACTGGTCTTGTGCGAAGTCCGGTGTCACAGGCGGGATCAACCCGCAGGATTTGTTCGGGGAGAGGCGACATGGATTACGAGACCTTCTTCGGGGCTGAGATCGCCGGGCTCCACCGCGAGGGCCGCTACCGGGTCTTCACCGACCTCGAGCGCCACGCGGGCAACTTCCCGCACGCCACCCACCACCACGCGGCGGGCACCCGGCCCGTGACGGTCTGGTGCTCCAACGACTATCTCGGCATGGGCCAGCACCCGACCGTCACGGGGGCGATGCACGAGGCGATCGACCGCTGCGGCGCGGGCGCCGGCGGCACCCGCAACATCTCGGGCACCAACCACTACCACGTGCTGCTGGAGCGCGAGCTCGCCGACCTCCACGGCAAGGAGGCGGCCCTGCTGTTCACCTCCGGCTACGTGTCGAACTGGGCGGCGCTGGGAACCCTCGCGTCGCGCCTGCCGAACTGCGCGGTCTTCTCCGATTCCGAGAACCACGCCTCGATGATCGAGGGGATCCGGTTCTCGCGGGCCGAGCGCCACATCTTCCGCCACAACGACCCGGAGGACCTGAACCGCAAGCTCGCGCTGGTCGATCCCGCCCGGCCGAAGCTGGTGGCCTTCGAGTCGGTCTACTCGATGGACGGCGACATCGCGCCGATCGCCGAGATCTGCGACGTGGCCGAGGCCCACGGGGCGCTGACCTACCTGGACGAGGTCCACGCGGTCGGCCTCTACGGCGCCCGCGGCGGCGGCATCTCGGAGCGGGACGGCGTCGCCCACCGGCTGGACGTGATCGAGGGCACGCTCGGCAAGGCCTTCGCGGTGCACGGCGGCTACATCACGGCGTCGGAAAAACTCTGCGACTTCGTGCGCAGCTTCGCGTCGGGCTTCATCTTCACGACCTCGCTGCCCCCGGCCGTCGCGGCGGGCGCGGCGGCGTCGATCCGCCACCTCAAGGAGAGCGGCGTCGAGCGGGCCCGGCACCAGGAGCGGGTGGCGAAGGTCCGGCAGGCGCTGGAGGCCGCCGACATCCCGACCATGCCGAACGACAGCCACATCGTGCCGGTGATGGTCTGCGATCCGGTGCTCTGCAAGGGGATCTCCGACACCCTGCTCGACGAGTTCGGCATCTACGTGCAGCCGATCAACTACCCGACGGTCGCCCGCGGCACCGAGCGCCTGCGGATCACCCCGTCGCCGCTGCACACCGACGCCGACATCGCCCATCTGGTCGAGGCGCTCACCACGATCTGGGGCCGGATCGGGCTCCGGCAGAAGGCGGCGGAGTAAGCGCGGGCGGGGGTTCCCTTCTCCCACCTTCGCCCTCATCCTGAGGTGCCCGCGTCAGCGGGCCTCGAAGGAGGCCTCCAGCCATCGCACGTCTTCTGGAGACCTCCTTCGAGGCCTCCGCTGCGCTGCGGCACCTCAGGATGAGGGGGTTGGGTTGGATGCCCCCGCAGCATCGAGTCATCGCGTGCCCACCTTCCCCTTCTCGGCCATCGTCGGCCAGGACGAGATGCGCCAGGCGCTGCTGATCGCGGCGGTGGACCCGGCGGTCGGCGGCGTGCTGGTCTTCGGCGACCGCGGCACCGGCAAGTCCACGGCGATCCGGGCGCTGGCCGCCCTGCTGCCGCCGATGCGGGCGGTGGTCGGCTGCCCGTACAATTGCGATCCCGAAAGTCCCGCAGAAGCCTGTCCGCACTGCGCGAGCCTGCCGGGCGCGCGGAGAAAGTCCGAGAAAAAACCGGTGCCGGTGGTGGACCTGCCGCTGGGCGCCACCGAGGACCGGGTGGTCGGCACCCTCGACCTGGAGCGGGCGCTCGGCGCCGGCGTGAAGGCCTTCGAGCCGGGGCTGCTGGCCCGGGCCAACCGCGGCTTCCTCTACATCGACGAGGTCAACCTCCTCGAGGACCACCTCGTGGACCTCCTGCTCGACGTGGCGGCCTCCGGCGTCAACACGGTCGAGCGCGAGGGCCTGTCGCTCCGCCACCCGGCGCGGTTCGTCCTCGTCGGCTCCGGCAACCCGGAGGAGGGGGAGCTGCGGCCGCAGCTCCTCGACCGGTTCGGGCTCGCCTGCGAGGTCGCGACGCCGAGGGACATCCCCACCCGCATCGCGGTGGTGCGGGCCCGCGACGCCTACGAGCGCGACCCGGAGGGGTTCTGTGCTGCCCGTGAAGGCGAAGAGCGAAAGATTCAAAAAAGAATCCTGCTGGCACGGGAGCGCCTGCCATCGGTCACCGTGCCGGATGCCGCCCTGGAGCGCGCGGCGCGGCTCTGCCTCGCCCTCGGAACGGATGGCTTGCGCGGGGAACTGACCCTGATGCGCACGGCCCGGGCGCTCGCGGCGCTCGACGGCGCCGCGATGGTCACCGACGATCACCTCCGGCGCATCGCCCCGGCCGCCCTGCGCCACCGGCTGCGGCGCAACCCGCTCGACGAATCCGGATCCACCGCCCGGGTGGAGCGGGCGCTGGCGGAGGTCTTCGCGTGACGGCGCCGCTGCGCGCGCCCCGACCGCGAGGGCGTTCATCGCGCGGCTCCGGCCGAGTCGGCGCGGAACGGAGCGCGGGGCCCCTCTCCCGTGCGGGCGCGGGACAGGGTGGAGGACGGGGACCGGCCGGACGAGGCTCGGCCCGAACGCGTCGCGCGCGTCTGCTCAGTCCTGGAACTCCGCATCCCGCACCCCGACCCTCTCCCGCCCGGGAGAGGGGGCCGGTCGCGCTCCGTCGCCCGCGTCGCGGTCCGATGGACGTGTCTGACCCTCGGCACCCGCTCGGGAGCGGGGCCCTGTCGCGCCCCGCTCGAGCCGATGCCTGAACATCGCCGTCCCGCAGAGCAGGGAGGGACACCGACCTGCGCCTGGGCCGATGCCCGCCTGGCCGCCCGGCTTCTCGCCGCGGACCCGCACGGGCTCGGCGGCGCGGTGCTGCGGGCCCCCGCCGGGCCCGTGCGCGAGCGCTGGCTCGACAGCGTGCGGGCGGCGCTGCCCCCGGGAACGCCCTGGCGGCGCCTGCCGCCCGGCATCGGCGACGACGGCCTGCTCGGCGGCCTGGATCTCGCCGCGACCCTGGCGGCGGGCCGCCCCGTCGCGCGGGCCGGCCTGCTGGCGGAGGCCGATGGCGGGATCGTCGTCGTCCCCATGGCCGAGCGTCTGCCGCCGGGCACCGCGTCGCGGCTCGCCGCCGCCCTCGACACCGGCACGGTCTCGGACCGCGGCGCCCGGTTCGGCCTGATCCTCCTCGACGAGGGCGTGGCGGACGAGACGGTCGCCGAGGCGCTGGCCGATCGCCTCGCCTTCCGGCTGGACCTGAGCGGGCTCGGCCTCGCGGACACCGCGGCGGCCGAGCCGGAGCCCGCCCCGGGCGCGCCGGAGCCCGACCCGGTCGGGAGCCTCTGCGCCCTGGCCGAGGCCTTCGGGATCGCGTCGCTGCGCGGTCCGATCCTGGCGGCGCGCGTGGCGCGCGCCCTCGCGGGAGACGGGCCGATCGGCCAGGGGGCGATCGTGGCGGCCGGGCGCCTCGTCCTGGCACCGCGGGCGACGCGCCTGCCCGCACCGGAGCAGCCCGCCCCCGAGACCGCGGAGGCGCCGGCGGAGCCGCCCGAGCCGAACGACGCGGAGGAGGCGTCGGGTCCGGCCGCAGAGGCGCCCGACGACGTCGTGCTGGAGGCGGTGCGCGCCGCGATCCCGCCGAACCTCCTCGACCAGCTTCTGGCGGGCGCGCAGCGTCTCCCGGCCGCGAAGGCCGGCCGGGTCGGGCAGGCGGCCTCGGCCCGCACCGGCCGCCCCGTGGGCAGCCGGCGGGGCGACCCGCGGCGGGGACGGCTCGACCTGCTCGCCACCCTGCGGGCGGCGGCGCCCTGGCAGGCCATCCGCAGAGTAGAGGGGGAGACGCGCCGCATCGTGGTGCGGCGGGACGATCTGCGGATCCGGATCCTCAAGCAGCGGACCGAGACCACCACGGTGTTCTGCGTGGACGCCTCGGGCTCGGCCGCCCTGGAGCGGCTGGCGGAGGCCAAGGGCGCGGTCGAGCTGCTGCTGGCGGAGGCCTATGTCCGGCGGGACCGGGTGGCGCTGGTGGCGTTCCGCGGCACCGGCGCGGATCTCGTTCTGCCGCCGACCCGGTCGCTCACCCGCGCCAAGCGCGGGCTCTCGGGACTGCCGGGCGGGGGCGGGACGCCGCTCGCGGCGGGGATCGACGCCGCGGTCGCGGTGGCTCTGGGCGTGCGCCGCGGCGGCAGCCGGCCGGCGATCGTGCTGCTGACCGACGGGCGCGCCAACGTCGCGCGGTCGGGGGAGGGGGGACGGGCCCGGGCGGGCGCGGAGGCGCTGCAGGCGGCCCGAGCCCTGCGTGCGGCCGGGCTGCCGGCCCTCGTGGTCGATACCGGCACGCGGGGCGACGAGGCCCGTTCTGTGGCGGACGCGATGGGCGCCCGCTACCTGAAGCTGCCCCGGGCCGCGGCCGGTCAGCTCAGCGCGGCGGTGCGGGCGGCGCTCTGAGCGCCGCGCCCGTCACCCCCGCGACAGGGTGTCAGAGGTCGCCGCCGATGCCGCTGTCGGCGAGGCGCTGGTGGTGGGCGAGCCAGGAGCTCAGCATCTCGCGGACGATGGCCTTGAGGCTCCAGCCGCCGGAGACCGGAGCGGCGATGTTCTGGGTCGAGGAGGTGAAGAGGATCATGACCTTCTCCGGAGTTGGTGGACGCGTCTTGTTCTTGCTCGCCCGAGATATGCCGTTGCTGTTGCAGCGCAGCAATCGGTCTCCGCTCACCGGTGGCATGCGGCCGCCGCATAGGATTGTTCAGTGTTACGAAATACTTCCGGCCATGAACGATAGCGCCGCCGTCGCCCCCGGATCGTCCGGCCATGCCGCAGTGCAGGATACGCGCGCATGCTGACTGGCTTCGACGCGGACCGGCCCGACTGGGCCGTGGAGGGCCGGGACTGGCCCCATCGGGAGGCCAGCCGCTTCGTGGAGGCGGCCGGCCTCCGCTGGCACGTCCAGGAATACGGGTCTCCGGACGCCCCGACGCTGCTGCTCCTGCACGGGACCGGGGCGGCCACGCATTCGTGGCGCGGGCTGGCGCCGCTCCTCGCGCGCGACTTCTCCGTGATCGCCCCGGACCTGCCGGGCCACGGCTTCACGGACCCGCTGCCCGACGCCGACCTGTCGCTGCCCGGCATGGCCCGGGCCGTGGCGGGCCTCGTTGCGGCGCTCGGCCGGCAGCCGGTCCTGGCGGCGGGCCACTCGGCCGGCGCCGCCGTCCTCGCGCGGATGTGCCTCGACGGCACCATCGCGCCCCGGCTGCTGGCGGCCTTCAACGGCGCTCTCGCGCCGCTGCCGGGGGCGGCGAACCTGCTGTTCCCCAGCATGGCGCGCCTCCTGTTCCTCAACCCCTTCACCCCCCGGATCTTCGCCTGGACGGCGGACCGGTCCGCGGCCAAGCGCCTGATCGAGGGGACCGGCTCGCGCCTCGACCCGGAGGGGGTCGACCTCTACCGGCGGCTCTTCGCCCGGGCCGGCCATGTCCGCGGGGCGCTGGGCATGATGGCGAACTGGGATCTCGCCGGGCTGCACCGGGCGCTGCCCGGCCTCGCCACCCGGACGCTGCTGATCGTCGGCGGCGACGACAAGGCCATCCTGCCGGACACCGCCTTCGCCCTGCGCGACCGCATGCCCGACGCCCGCGTCCGCCTGATCCGGGGGCTGGGCCACCTCGCCCACGAGGAGGCGCCGGAGCGCGTGGCCGAGGTGCTCCGCGCCGAGGCTTCGGACGCGGGCGTTCTGTCGCCGCCGTGAGCCGGACGGGACTGGCGCCGGCCTTGCGTGGGTCGTAGAGCCTGCCGCGGCGGGCAGGGCAGGATCGAGGAGCGGCCGGAACGATGGCGAGACCCGTGATCGGCGTCATCGGCAACGCGCGCCTGATCGACAGCCGCTTCCCGGCGCAGATCGTCGGCGAGAACAACATGCGGGCGGTCGCCGCGGTGGCCGGCGCCCTGCCGCTGATGTTCGCCGCCGTCCCGACGATCACCGACCTCGGGGACCTCCTCGACACCGTGGACGGCGTCCTGCTCACGGGAGGTCGCGCCAACGTCCATCCGGCGCGCTTCAACACCGAGCCCTGCGCGGCGCACGAGCCCTACGACGAGGATCGCGACGCCGTGGCGCTGCCCCTGATCGAGGCCTGCGTGGCGGGGGGCGTGCCGCTGTTCGGCATCTGCCGCGGCTTCCAGGAGATGAACGTCGCCTTCGGGGGCAGCCTGCACCCGGAGATCCGCGATCTGCCGGGCCGGCTCAACCACCGCATGCCGCGCCTCGCGAACGGCGAGATCCACCCGGACCTGGAATTGATCTTCGCCGACCGTCACGAGGTCCGGCTGACGCCCGGGGGCGCCTTCGCCCGCCTCCTGGAGCGCGAGACGATCCGAGTGAACTCCCTGCACGGCCAGGGCATCCTGGAGCCGGGCGGCCGGATCGTGATCGAGGGCCTCGCCGAGGATGACACGGTCGAGGCGATCCGCGTCCGCGACGCGGCGGGCTTCGCGCTGGGCGTCCAGTGGCACGCCGAGCACGATCCGGCGACCAACCCGATCAACCGCACGCTGTTCGAGGCCTTCGGGGCCGCGGCGGCGACGCGGCACCGGACGCGGCGGGCCGGCCGGGGATGAGCCGCTCGCGCGCTGGGACGGCCCAGTGCAGAGGCCGCGCGCGGCAGCACAGCGCCGGCACAGCGCCGGCACAGCGCCGGCACAGGGAGTCTTTCCGGCCTTAACCTATGTTTATTCGCTGGCGCTGATCCACGGAATATTGGCCGTCCATCCGCACAGATCTTGGTCACACGCGACCGGATTCACCTTATCCCCCGGACGACCTGTCGCAGGACGGAACAGTGGCCTCCCGGTGGTGTTGCCGGAGTCCCGAACAGCGGCCGCCTCGCGTGGAGGCCGACCGCGCAGAGACCGGGCAGGCCCTGCATGCATCTCCCCCGCGACGACCGAGAGCACCCCCGTGCCGAGGCCTTCCGCGACTTCATCCGGAACCCGCCCTTTCCCTGCGTGGGCGCCAAGTCGGCCCTGTCCCGCGGGCGGATGCGGATCGTGGTGGCCCGGGACATAACCTCGGGCTGGGACGACATGCGGATCTACCCGGCGCTGCTCGCCTTCGTGGCGCAGTACCGGGCGCAGCCCGACCTGTTCCAGAGCTTCGCGGTCGTGTTCGAGGGGCCGGGCGACCTCTCGGAGGAGGCGTTCGAGCACAACCTCTGGGCGCGCGCGCAATCCCTGACCGACAAGGACGCCTGGCTCGGCCAGCCCCACGATGCCCGCGTGGCCGAGGATCCCGACAACCCGCACTTCTCCCTGAGCTTCGGCGGCGAGGCGTTCTTCGTCGTCGGGCTGCACCCGCAGGCGAGCCGGCCGGCGCGGCGCTTCTCGTCGCCGGTCCTGGTCTTCAACCTGCACGCGCAGTTCGAGCGGTTGCGGGCGGAGGGACGCTACGAGAAGCTGCGCGCCGCGATCCTGGAGCGCGACGAGGCCCTCGCTGGCAGCGTGAACCCGATGCTGGCGCGCCACGGCGAGGCCTCGGAGGCGCGCCAGTACAGCGGCCGCGCGGTCGACGCGGACTGGCGCTGCCCGATGAAGGGCCGACCGGCGCCGGCCCCGGAGGCCCGGGACTGGAACCCGCCGGCCCTGCCCTTCGATTGCGGGCTGCCGGGCAGCGGCGCCTGAGCCGGTCGGATCCGGTCCCCAGTACGGAGCGAGCCACCCCCATGTGCCAACCCACCCTGTGCCAGGCCGACGTGCAGACGATCGCGCCGCGCTCCGGCGTCGCCTTCACGCTCGACCGGGGCCAGCGCCTCACGGTGATCGACCCGTGCGGGGAGCAGGTGGCCGACCTCCTCGCCTTCAACCGCCACGATACGGGAGAGGTGATCTCGTCGGGCCGGACCCTCGACTACGCCAGCCGGATCTACCTCACCACCGGCGACCCGCTCTACTCGAACCGCTCGAAGATCCTGCTGCGGATCCTCGAGGATACGGTCGGCCGGCACGATTTCCTGCTGACGCCGTGCTCGGCCGACACGTTCCGCATCATCTACGGCGACGCGAACCCGCATCGCGGCTGCTTCGGCAACCTCGCGGCGGCGCTCGCACCCTACGGCATCGCGCCGGACGCGATCCCGGTGGCGTTCAACTGCTTCATGAACGTGCCGATCGACGGCGCGACCGGGGCGCTCACCGTGGCGCCGCCCCTCAGCCGGGCGGGGGACCGGATCGTGTTCGTGGCCGAGACCGACCTGATCATCGGGCTCACCGCCTGCTCGGCCCTGCAGTCGAACAACGGCAGCTTCAAGCCGATCCACTACAGCGTGGACGCCTAGCTGCGGGCCCTCAAAAGCCCCGGCCCGATCCGGATATTGATCCATGTAAAGCTGTAGACTGTATCGCATTCAATGACTTGACATCGATATTCGCCCACTGACTGCCGGCGAACGGCCGCAGGTCTTTGCGATTTACTAACCCGAATGCACGAGGTTGAGCCCGTACGGCGCCCACGGCGAGTCCCCGCCGGCCGCAGGCCCCCTCTTCCGGTGCTCGGATGATCCCCACGCAGACCAGCCGCCCGCCCGCCGACCGTGCCGCGCCGTGGCAGCGCCTCGCCGATCTCCGGCTTCGCCACAAGCTCGCGGCCGTGATGGCCCTGGTGCTCCTGGCCATCGGCGCCCTCAGCGCCCTGAGCTTCCTCGACATGCGCGGCTCGGCGCTCGAGGACCGCGCGCTGATGACCAAGCGCCTGACCGAGGTCGCGCAGAGCCTGCTCGTCCACTACGAGGCGCAGGCCCGGACAGGCCAGATGCCCGTCGCCGACGCGCAGAAGGCCGCGCTCGCGGCGATCACCGCCCTGCGCTTCGGCAGCGAGGACTACTTCTTCGTCCTCGACGACCGGGGCTACCTGATCGCCAACGCCTTCAACGCCAAGAACGTCGGCAAGCAGGTGGTGGACCAGACCGACGTCCCCGGCGGCAAGCGCTACTTCGCCGAGATGGTCGAGACCGCCAAGCGCGACGGCTCCGGCTTCGTCGACTACATGAAGCCGCGCCCCGGCGGGTCCGTGCCGGTGGAGAAGGTCGCGAGCGTGCAGATGTTCAAGCCGTGGGGCTGGATCGTCGCCACCGGCCTGTACCGGGACGACGTCCACGCGGCCGTGCGCGACCGCGCGATCACCATCGGCCTCTGGTCCGCCGGCCTCGCCCTGCCGATCCTGGCGCTGCTCCTGCTCGTCGGCAACGGCCTGTCGCGCCCGATCACCCGCCTGACCGCGGCGATGCGCGGCCTCGCGGACGGCGACCTCGCGGTGACGGTCGCCGACCAGCGCCGCGGCGACGAGGTCGGCGCCATGGCGCGCGCCGTCCAGGTGTTCAAGGACGCCCTGATCGCCAAGCGCGCCGCCGACGCGGCCGCCGTCGCGGAGAACGACGCGAAGATGCGCCGCGCCCAGATGCTCGACACGGTCACCGCCCGGTTCGACGCGCAGGTCAGCGCGCTGACGCAGGGCCTGTCGGCGGCAGCGGTGGAGATGGAGGCCACGGCCCGGGAGATGACGCGCACCGCCGCGCGGACCACCGACCAGTCGGTGCGCGTCGCCGCGACCTCCGAGCAGACCTCCAGCAACGTGCAGACCGTGGCGGCGGCGAGCGAGGAGATGGCGGCCTCGATCAACGAGATCGCGTCCCGCGTCGCCCAGTCCTCGGCGATGGCCGACCGGGCCGGCACGGACGTGGCCCAGACCAACGCCCTGATGCAGGTGCTCGCCCGCGGCACGGACCAGATCAGCGAGGTGATGGGCCTGATCGCCGGGATCGCCGGGCAGACCAACCTGCTGGCCCTCAACGCCACCATCGAGGCCGCGCGCGCCGGCGAGGCCGGCAAGGGCTTCGCCGTGGTGGCGGGCGAGGTGAAGGCGCTGGCCTCGCAGACGGCCCGGGCGACCGAGACCATCGCGACGCAGATCGCCGCCATCCAGAACGAGACCCGCCAGGCGGTCGAGTCGATGCGGACGATCGGCGGCACGATCGACGAGATGCGCACGGTGGCGCTCAGCGTGGCCGCCGCCATGGAGGAGCAGGGCGCGGCGACGAGCGAGATCGTCCGCAACGTCACCCAGGCGGCGCAGGGCACCCAGGCGGTGAGCACCGACATCGCCGACGTCCGGCAGGCGGCCCGCGAGACCGGCGCGGCCTCCGACCAGGTGCTCAGCGCCGCGCAGGAGCTGGCCCGCTACTCGACGAGCCTCGGCCAGGAGGTCACGACCTTCCTGGCCGCCGTGAAGGCCGCCTGAGGGCGGGGTCGCCGGACCGCCCGGCGACCCCGCACCCTTACAGGCTGATCCGCTCGCGCACCGCGATGTCGGGGCTCGACGCGCCGCAGGTCGGCAGGCTCTCGACGGGGCCGTGCACCGCCGACGTCGTCGCCGAGAGGTCGTGGTAGCAGATGCAGCCTTCCGCGAAGTAGTGGTGCACCAGGGCCTTGCGGGAGCGCTGCATGTCGGCCCGCGCGGAACCGCCGTGCAGCAGGTTCGCGTGCCAGAACAGCACGTCGCCCTTGCGCGCCGTGAAGTAGGCCGGCGTCGCCCCGTGCTCCCGGATCTCCTGCTTGATCGCCGGTTCGTAGCGCTCGGAATAGGCACCGTAGCCGCGCTCGCGGAACTCGTCCGTGGTGATGCCGACGTCGTGGCTGAACAGGTACGGCAGGCGGTGGGTGCCGGGATAGTAGACCAGCGGCCCCGCATCCGCGTGGATGTCCTCCATGGCGACCCAGCAGGCGGCCAGGTAGCCGAGCGGGTAGGTCGTCATGTGGATCGAGTCCGAGTGCTCGGATTGCTGGCTGCCCTTGTGGGACGCGATGGTCTGGAACGGGATCGCGGGGCGGCCCAGCACCATGCTGCTGAAGTTCATCAGCACGGGGTGCTTCAGCAGCCGGTCGATCGCCTCGACCTTCAGGTGCGGGTTGAGGTAGCGGCCCGGATGGGGATCGTCCGGCGCCGCCTTCTCGGGGGCGAGGGTCAGGTCGCCGCCGGCGATCGCGGCCTCGTAGGCGGCCCAGACCTCGTCGATCGTGTCGGGATCGATCGCGCCGCGCAGGACGTAGTAGCCGTGCTCCACCCAGGACCGGCAGATCTCGGCCTGCCGGGGCGTGATCTCCCGGCGCGCGACGCGGCGCGCGACGATGTCGAGGGCGTCGGGCTGGTCGAGCCAGGGGCTCGGCCCGGATTCCGGGAAGCTCTCGGCCCGGAACACCTTGATGCAGCCGATATCGACCGGGATGTCGGCGTCGACCGTGTGGGACGGCGCGGGCGGCAGGTGGGGCGCGAGGGGCGGGACGTCGTCGCGCCCGAGGGCGAGGTTGCGCACCGTGGTCCCCACCGTGCGCGCCAGCGATGCAGCGCGCGCAAACCCCTGAGCCATCGTCTCAACCCGCCGGTTCCGTCTCCAGCGTAACCAGGCCGGACGATCGCGACTTTAGCGAGGCAAACAACTTTACGGCGACGGACTTTCGTCTTCGTCGCGTCGGCGGTCTCATCGATGCTCGGGTTGGCCGTCCGGTCCGCCCGCGGCTCAGGCGATCCCGTCGATCGCCACCCGCAGGTGCTCCGGGCCGCGCAGGGCGGCACCCGGCCGGTAGGGTGGCGGGTCCTCGACCAGGCGCGGCGCCTTCAGCCGGCGGGCGAGGGCGGTGAGCGCCGCCTCGGCCTCGAACCGGGCCAGCGGCGCGCCCACGCAGTAGTGCAGGCCGCCGCCGAAGCCGAGATGGCGGATCCCGGTGCGGTCCGGGTCGAACCGATCGGGATCGGGGAAGACGGCCGCGTCGCGGTTGCCGGAGGCCAGCAGCAGCACGAGATCGGCCCCCTCGGGGATCGTGACCCCGGCGATGTCGATGGGCGACAGCGTCCGTCGTGTCCGGAACTGCACCGGCGGCTCGTAGCGGAGCAGTTCCTCGATCAGCCGCGGGGCCCGGAGCGGGTCCTGCCGCAGGCGCTCCAGCTCGTCCGGATGCCGCAGCAGGGTCAGCAGGCCGTTGGTGATCAGGTTCACGGTGGTCTCGTGCCCGGCGACCAGCATCAGGATCGAGGTGGCGATCAGGTCGTAATCGCCCATCTTCACGCCGGCCGGGGTGGCGTGGTTGGCGAGGCCCGACAGCATGTCGTCCTGCGGGTGCCTGCGCTTCTCCCTGATCAGGTCGCCCATGTAGCCGCCGATCGCGTCGAAGGTCCGGCTGTTCGCGGCGCGGATCTCGGGATCGGACAGGCTGTCGGGCTCCAGCGCGGTGGCGAGCTGCGTCGCCCAGCCGTGGAATTTCGGCTCGTCCTCCCGGGGCACGCCGAACAGCTCGCAGATCACCGTCACGGGCAGCGGGTAGGCGAGGTCGTCGACCGCGTCGATCTCCCGGGCACCGCACTTCTCGTTGAGCAGGTCGGCCACCAGCCGGTCGGAGCGGGCGCGCATCGCCTGGACGCGCTCGCGGGAGAACTGGTGCATCACCGCCGAGCGCAGGGCGTCGTGGTCCGGCGGATCGCGGAAGATGAAGACCCGGTGCCGGTCCATCATCCAGTCCTTGAGCGGCTTGACGATCAGGTCGGTGAGGGGGTTGCCGGTGCGCGGCCGGTCGGCCGGGGGCAGGGTCTCGGAGCTGACCCGCGGGTCCTGCAGCAGGCGCGCGATGGTGCCGTGGGTCGCCGCCACCCAGGTGCCCGCCTCGGTGCCGTCGTCCTGGCGCGAGACGGGATTCTCCCGCAGCTTCGCGTAGACCGGGTAGGGGTTCGGCCGGTTGGCGAAGTCCTTGACTTGGTCGAGGAGGGTGGCGTCGGGCATGCGGTCTCCTTCACGCATCGACCCGGATGGCGGCCACCGGCCCTCGGGAAAGATGCTGCAACGACAAAGGCTTCGCCCGATGGGCCGGTTCCGTTTCCCGACGCGTTACGGAAAGCCCGGCTCGTGGACCGTGACGCGCTTCGGCCGGTCGGTCGCGGCGTCCTCGGGCGGGAACGGCGCGCGAGCCTCCACGAGCTCGGCATGGGCCGGCAGCCAGCGGGCGGAATCCACCGCGACCGCCGCGATGCAGCGCCCGTCGCGGCCGTAGGTGGCGACGAAGCGGCCGGCCGCCGGATCGCCCTGTGTGATCGCCACCGCGTCGGCGCCCTCGGTCAGGCCGACGGATTTCACCACGAGGTCGCCCTGCGTCGACCAGAAGGTCGGCAGGGCGCCGTAAGGGACTTCAGGCTCCGCGCCGGCGAGCAGACGGCCGGCATGGACGCCCTGCGCCGCCGCGTGGCTCCAGTGCTCCAGGGCGACGCGCCGGCCGTCGTAGAGGGGGTGGGGAAAGCGCGCCACGTCGCCGGCGGCGGCGATGTGCGGGTCGGGCCGGCCCTCGGTATCGAGGACGTGGCCGCGCGCGTCGCAATCGACCCCGCCCGGATCCGCCGACAGGCCGGACCCGTCGAGCCACTCGGTGTTGCGCACGGCCCCCAGGGCGATGACGGCGACGTCGGCCGCGAGGCTGCTGCCGTCGACCAAGTGGGCGCGCACCAGCCGGCCGTCCCGACCCTCCAGCCACTCGACCTCGCGGCCGCAGCGCAGCGCGACCCCGTGGCCCTCGTGGATCGCGCCGATGAACGCCCCGACGGTGCTGCCGAGGATGCGGGCCAGCGGCGTCGGGCCGGGCTCGACCAGGGTGACCGGCAAGTCGAGCTGCCGGCACAGGCTCGCGACCTCGCAGCCGATGAAGCCGGCGCCGATCACCAGCACGTGGTTGGGGCCGGCGGCCAGCGCCCGCCGCAGGGCGGCGGCGTCCTCCCGCCCGCGCAGGGTGAAGACGCCGGCGAGGCGGCCCTCGTGCGGGTTCGCCCAGGGCCGGGCGCGGGTGCCGGTGGCGATGAGCAGGCGATCGTAGGGGAGGATCCGCCCGTCCGCGAGGCCGACCGTGCGCGCCTGCCGGTCGAGGCGTCGCGCCGCGCTGCCGAGCTGCCACTCCGCCGCGAGGGCGCCGACCCCCGGCAGGGTCGTGGCCTCCGCGGGGATCGCGCCGGTGAGGACGTGCTTCGAGAGCGGCGGCCGGTCGTAGGGCCGGTGCGGCTCGTCGCCGACGATCGTCAGCGCGCCGGAGAAACCCGCTTCGCGCAGGGCCTCGGCCCCGCGCAGGGCCGCGAGGCCGGCGCCGACGATCAGGACGCGCTCGGAATCGCGCGCCATCAGGCGCCCCGCTCCGGATCCTCGACCCGGATCGCCTGGACCGGGCAGGCGACGCGCGCCCGCTCGATGTCGTCCCGGTCCCGCGCGGCGGGGGCGGGATCGTAGAACAGAGCCTCGTGCCCCTCGATGCGGAAGTGCCGCGGCGCCGCGTAGCAGCACTGGGCATAGGCCTGGCACAGGTTGAGATCGACGCTCACCCGCAGGCCGGGCGGGGGGCCGGAGGACGCATCGGCAGGGGCGGACATGGCGGGGCAACCGCGCGCGGCGCCGCGGGTTCCGCGGGCTCTCGTCGCGGGGCACGTCGCGGGGCACGTCGCGGGGGACGGCGCGGGGGACGGCGCGGGGCACGTCGCGCGCCGTACCCCGCGACCGGTCGTCGGACGGCTCGGCCGCGTCCGGCGCCGAGCGTCATCCGTATTAAACGTGTTTCGGCGATCCTGGTGGAAATGCAGCGACGCGATTCCCCTGCGCAGCGGTTCGATCTATTGTCGCGCTGCTCCGCGGATCTGTCCGAAACCCCGCGATGACAGGAGGGCGCCATGCCGCACGGTGCGCGAACGAGCCTCGCCGCCCTCATGCTGGTCCTCGGGATCGGCGGCGCCTCCGCCGAATCCGTCGCCACGACATGGACGGATCCGCCGGCCCACAAGGCCGGGTCCCCGAAGGCGCCGGCCACGGACACGAAGGCCGCCCCGCCGGCACCGTCCGCCGCGACTCCAACCGGGACGCCGGCCGCCGCGACCGAGACCCGGCCGGCCACCGCCCGGCGGAAGGCCGTGGCGGTGCGGCGCGCGCCGGAGCGGAAGGCCGCCCGCGCGGCGGTGGCGCCCAAGCGGATCGCCGCCGCGCCGCGCCGGGCCCGCGTCGCCGCCGCGCCGGCCCGGTCTGTCCGGGCCGCCCCGCAGGCCGTCGCCGCCGCGCCGCCGCCCCCGGAGGGCTACGCCCGCTACCGGGCCTACAATTACGGGCCGGGCTACGGCTACGAGCCGGGTTACGCCCAGGGCTACACCCAGGGCTACACCGACGACCGCCTCGACCGCCTGAGCAGCGCCCAGGCCGCCGGCTACGTCGTGGTCCACCGCCGGACGGTGCAGTTCCCCGATGGCCGGACCCTGCGGGTCTATCGCCCGGACGACGAGGGCGAGCCGTTCTGAGCTGAGCCCGCCGCGAACACCGCCCGCAGGGGCGCCCGCAGGATCTTCCCGGCGGGATTGCGGGGCAGGAGCCCGTCCCAGATCTCGATCCGCACCGGCACCTTGAACGCCGCGAGCCGCTCGGCCGCGAAGGCGCGGATCGCCTCCGGGTCGGTCTCGGCGCCCTCGGCCAGCACCACGATGGCGCCGGGCTCCTCGCCCAGCGTCGGGTGGGGCACCGGCAGCACCACGGCGTCGATCACGTCCGGGTGCGCGTAGAGGGCGTTCTCGACCTCGCAGCAGTAGATGTTCTCGCCGCCGCGGATCAGCATGTCCTTGATCCGGTCGACGATGGTCAGGAAGCCCTCCTCGTCGGCGCGGGCGAGGTCGCCGGTGCGCAGCCAGCCCTCGGAGAGGACCTCCGCGGTGGCGGCCGGGTCGTCCCAGTAGCCGCGGACCACGTTCGGGCCCTTCACGCACAGCTCGCCGACGCTGCCCGGCGGCAGATCCTGCCCGAGGGGATCGAGGATCCGCACCTCGCAGACCGGCAGGGGCGGTCCGCAGGATTCCGGGTGGGCGAGGTAATCCTCGCCCTGGTGGTGGGTGAAGGTCGCCGAGGTCTCGGTCATGCCCCAGCCGGTGCCCGGGACGACCCGCGGCAGGGCCTCGCCCAGCGCCCGCACGAGGTCGCCGGCGGCCGGGGCGCCGCCGTAGGTGACGCCCTCGAGGGTCGGCAGCGGCCGGCCGGCCTCCCGGGCCGCGTTGGCGAGCTGCCACGCGATGGTCGGCACGCCGCCCGCGCTGGTGCAGCCCTCCCGCTCGATCAGGTCGAGGGCCGCGGCGGCGTCCCAGCGGTGCATCATCACCAGCCGGTGGCCGCCGTAGAGGGCCGCCCCAAGGCTCGCGTGGCAGCCGGTGACGTGGAACAGCGGGATCACCAGCAGCGCCGCCCGCTGCGGCGCGGCCGGGTCGGGCTTCGGCGGCGCCTCGCCCCGGCGCAGGGCGCTGCGCGCCGCCGAGTAGGGGTAGGCCATCACCGTGGTGGCGGCCGCCCGGTGGGTGCCGACCGCCCCCTTGGGCTTGCCGGTCGTGCCGGAGGTGTAGAACAGCGTCGCGTCGTCCTCCGGGTCGAGGGCGACGTCCGGCGGGGGCCGGTCGGGGAGGGCGCCCCAGTCCCGGACCGGCCCGACGATGTCGGTGAGCGGCGTCGCCCGGGGGTCCGGCGCGGTCCGGGTGGTGAGGACCCGCTCCAGGGCCGGGCATTCGCGCAGGTGCGGGGCGATCCGGTCGAAGCGCGCGCCGTCGGCGATCAGCACCCGCGCCCCGGAATGCTGCAGGCCGTAGGCGAGTTCGGGCCCGGTCCACCACGCGTTGAGCGGCGTGGCGATGGCGCCGGCGAGCAGCGCGCCGAAATAGCTCACCGGCCATTCGGGCAGGTTGCGCTGCGCGATGGCGACCCGGTCGCCCTTGCGCACGCCGGCCTCGACCAGAGCCCGCGCCAGGGCGGTCGCGGCGCGGGCGAAACCCGTGAAGGTCACGCGCTCGTCCTGGTAGACCACGAAGGTCTTGTCCCCGTGGCCGCGCGCGATCCGGAACAGGTCGCCCAGCGTCGGCGGTGCCTTCTCCCAGATCCGGGTCGGCACACCCCGGATCGGCACCGTGGCGATGGCGAAGGGCCCACCTGAGGCGGTGAGCCGCGCCTCGGCCTCGCGGAAGGGTAGGGCCGGCCAGCCGGCGGGGATGCGGGGATCGGGGCTCATCGGGCGATGGTCACGCCGCCGTCGATCACGAGCGCCTGGCCGGTCACGAACCGGCCGGCCGCCGAGGCCAGGAACACGGCCGCGCCGGCGATCTCGTCGGGCTCGCCGATCCGGCGCAGGGGCGCGGCGTCCGTGGTGGCGGCGAGCATCTCGGGATCCTCCCACAGGGCCCGGGCGAAATCGGTGCGGATCAGCCCCGGGCAGAGGCAGTTCACCCGCACGTTGGCGGGCCCGTACTCCACCGCGTAGTTGCGGGCGAGCTGGAGGTCGGCGGCCTTCGAGACGTTGTAGGCGCCGATCACCGGCGAGCCCTTGAGCGCCCCGATCGAGGAGACGATCACGATCGCGCCGTCCCGCCGCGCCACCATGCCGGGGGCGACCATCTGGATCAGCCAGTGGTTCGACAGGACGTTGTTCTCGAGGATTTTTCGGAACTGCGCGTCGGAGATGTCGGCGAGCGGCCCGTAATAGGGATTGCTGGCGGCGTTGCAGACCAGCACGTCGACCGGGCCGAGCCGGCTCTCGGTCTCGGCGACCAGAGTTTCCAGCTCCTCCTTCACCGAGATGCTGGCCGGAATCGCCACGGCGCGGCCGGCGCCGTGCGCGGCCTCGATCTCGGCCACGACCGCCTCGCAGGCCTCGCGCTTGCGCGACGAGATCACCACCCGGGCGCCGTGCTCGGCCATCCGCAGGGCGATCGCCCGTCCGATGCCCCGCGACGAGCCGGTGATGAGGGCGGTCTTGCCGGTCAGATCGAACAGCGACATGGCACGGCTCCGCGCTGGATGAAGCGGCGAACGGCTTCGATCCTCGTTCCACAGGATAGGAAGGTCGCGACGCGCCCCCTCTCCCATGCGGGAGAGGGCACCCGCGCCGCATCCGGCCGCGGACGCTGTCGCCGGACGCCGCCCATCCTCACGCCCCCACCCGCATCGAGCGGCGCAGTCGCGCCATGCCGGTGAGCCAGCGCTCGGGGTCCTCGGCCCGGCGGCGGGCGTACTCGGCCACCTGCGGATGCGGTAGGATCAGGAAGCGCCCCGCCGCCAGCCCGTCGAACGCGGCCTCGGCCACGGCCTCCGGCGCCAGCACGCCGTCGCGCGACGCGGCGCTGGCTTCCCCCAGCATGGCGGTGTCGACGCCCTGCGGGCACAGGGCCGCGACCCGGATCCCGTCCTCGGCATGGGCGATCGCGAGATGCTCCAGGAAGGCGAGCGCCGCGTGCTTGGTCGCCCCGTAGGTGGCGCTGACGATCTGGCCCAAGAGCCCGGCCGCCGAGACCGTTCCGAGGAACGCGCCGCCGCCGCGGGCGCGCCAGAGCGGGACCAGCACCCGCGCGGCGTGGACGTGACCCATCACGTTCACCGCGAAGGCGCGCGCCCAGCTCTCCGGGTCGGCGGAGGTGGCCAGATCCGGATCGGGGTCGCGCTCCAGGATGCCCGCGTTGGAACAGTAGAGCGCGATCGACCCGGTCTCGGCCTCGATGCGCGCCAGGACCGCACTGACCGCCTCGGCGTCGCCGACGTCGAGCGCGAAGGCCCGTCCGCCGAGTTCCGCCGCCACGGCCTCCGCCCCTTCCCCGTCCCGGTCGAGGGCCACGACCGTCGCGCCCCGGGCCCTGGCCGCGACCGCGAGCGCCCGGCCGATGCCCCTCGCGGCCCCGGTGACGGCGACGACGCGGCCGGACAGCTCCATCTTCAGGCCCCCGCCCGCTCGGCGAAGCGCCAGGCCGCTTCGGCGAGCTTCGGCACGCGCGCCGCCATGGCGGCGGCGTGCTCGCTCGCGGCATTGCCGGCCTTGGCGCGGGCCGCCACGCCCTGGAGGATGCCGACCAGCCGGAACAGGTTGTAGGCGAAGTACCAGTCGAGGTCGGGCAGGTTTTTCCGGTTCGCAGCCCGGCAGTAGAGCGCCACCGCCTCGTCACGGGTGGGGATGCCCAGAGCCGTCAGGTCGAGGCCGCCGAGCCCGCTGCGCCCGTCGGCGGGCAATTCCCACTGCATCAGCAGGTAGCTGAAATCGGCCAGCGGATCGCCGAGCGTCGACAGCTCCCAGTCGAGCACCGCGCTGACGCCGCCGTCGCGGGAGAAGATCAGGTTGTCGAGGCGATAGTCGCCGTGGACCACGCAGGCGCCCTGCTGCTCCGGCACCGTCCGGGGCAGCCACGCGATCAGCCGCTCGACATCCTCCAGGCGCCCGTCCTCGGCGGCGCGGTACTGGCGGGTCCAGCGGTCGACCTGCCGGGCGAAGTAGTTGCCGGGCCGGCCGTAATCGGAGAGCCCCGCAGCCTCCGGTTCGATGGCGTGGAGCCGAGCGAGCGTCGCGATCATGCCGGCATAGTGCCGGTGGCGGGCGTGGGGATCGAGGCCGGGCAACGCCCCGTCCCAGTGCACGGCGCCGTCCACCGCCTCCATCACGTAGAAGGCCGCGCCGATGATGTCGGGATCCTCGCACAGGGCGAAGGGGCGCGGCACCGGGAACCCCTCGCCGTAGAGGGCGCCGATCACCCGGAACTCGCGCTCCACCGCGTGGGCCGAGGGCAGGAGCGGGCCGAAGGGCTTGCGCCGCAGCACGTAGGCCTGGCCCGGCGTGTCGAGCCGGTAGGTCGGGTTCGACTGGCCACCGCGGAACTGCTGCACGGTGAGCGGCCCGGCGTAGCCGCGCACATGCCCTTCCATCCAGGCGGCGAGCCGCGCCTCGTCGATCCGGTGGCGCGGCTCGATCGGCTTCACGCCGGAGAAGATGTCGGCGTCGCTCATGCGCGCTCCGCCTCGCTTCTGTTGGTGTAGCGCCCGAATTCCAGCCGGGCGATCGACCGGTTGTGGACCTCGTCGGGCCCGTCGGCGAGCCGCAGGGTGCGGATATGGGCGTACATCTTGGCGAGCCCGAAATCCTCCGAGACGCCGGCCCCGCCATGGGCCTGGATGGCGTCGTCGATCACCTTGAGCGCCACCCGGGGCGCCGCCACCTTGATCATGGCGATCTCGAGCTTGGCGCCCTTGTTGCCGACCTTGTCCATCATATCGGCCGCCTTCAGACAGAGGAGGCGGGTCATCTCGATGTCGATCCGCGCCTCCGCGACCCGCTGCTCCCAGACCGACTGCTCGCTGATCCGCTTGCCGAAGGCGACCCGGGAGACGAGGCGCCGCGCCATGGCCTCCAGCGCGACCTCGGCGGCCCCGATGGTGCGCATGCAGTGGTGGATGCGGCCCGGACCCAGGCGCCCCTGCGCGATCTCGAAGCCGCGCCCCTCGCCGAGGATCAGGTTCCCGGCCGGCACGCGGACATTCTCCAGCACCACCTCGCCGTGTCCCTTGGGCGCGTCCTCGTAGCCGAAGACCGGGAGCAGGCGCTCGACGCGCAGGCCCGGCGTGTCCATGGGAACGAGGATCTGCGATTGCTGCCGGTGGCGGGGGGCCTCCGGGTCGGTCTTGCCCATCAGGATCGCGATCTTGCAGCGCGGGTCGCCGACGCCGGTCGACCACCATTTGCGGCCGTCGACGACGTAGTGGTCGCCGTCGCGGCGGATCGACGTGCTGATGTTGGTGGCGTCCGAGGAGGCGACCTCCGGCTCGGTCATCAGGAAGGCCGAGCGGATCTCACCCGCCATCAGGGGCTTCAGCCACCGGTCCTTCTGGGCCGCGGTGCCGTAGCGGTGCAGCACCTCCATGTTGCCGGTGTCGGGCGCCGCGCAGTTGAACACCTCCGAGGCGATCCCGACCCGGCCCATCTCTTCGGCGCAGAGGGCGTAGTCGAGGTTGGTCAGGCCAGCGCCGCGATAGGCGTCGGTGTCGTGCTCGGCGGAGGGCGGCAGGAACAGGTTCCACAGGCCCTCGGCACGTGCCTTCTCCTTCAGCCGCTCCATCGTGGGGGAGGGTTCGCGGCTCTGCGCGCGCTCGGCCGACACCGCGGCGGCGGCCGGCAGGATCGCGTCGGCGATGAAGGCGCGGACGCGGGTCAGCCAGTAGGTCTGGGACTGGGAGAGATTGAAATCCACGGCGTCCGCTCCGCTCAGGCCGCTGCAAGCGCGAATTCGAGGATGAGGCTCATCCGATCCAGACCCTCATCCTGAGGTGCCCGCGCCAGCGGGCCTCGAAGGAGGTTTCCAGAGAGTGCTGCGATCCCTGGAGGGCTCCTTCGAGGGCTACGCTGCGCTCCGCCGCCTCAGGATGAGGGCGTGAATTGGATACCGCCCCTCACAGGTAGGCCGATCCCATCTCGCTGGCGAAACGCTGCGGCGGTCCCTCCCAGACGATCCGCGCCTGCTCCAGCACGTAGACCCGGTCGGCGTGGGGGAGCGCGAAGGTGACGTTCTGCTCGCCGAGCAGGACCGTGATCGGCGTGGTCTGCCGCAGCTTCTCCAGCGCCTTCGACAGCAGCTCCAGGATCACCGGGGCGAGGCCCAGCGTCGGCTCGTCGAGGATCAGGAGGCGCGGGCGCATCATCAGCGCCCGGGCGATGGTCAGCATCTGCTGCTCGCCGCCCGACAGGGTGCGGGCGCTCTGCGACTCGCGGTCCTTGAGGATCGGGAACAGCTCGTAGAGCCAGTCGCGCTGCCTGGCGCTCTCGGCCTTCGGAAAGTGCTGGCCGCCGAGGTCGAGATTCTCGCGCACGCTGAGGTCGCCGAACAGCTCCCGGGTCTCGGGCACCTGGACGATGCCGGCCCGGGCGATGGCGGCGGGCTTCATCCGGGAGAGGTCCCGGCCGTCGAACCGGATCGTGCCCGTGTGCGGCACGAGGCCCGAGATGGCGTTGAACAGCGTGGTCTTGCCGGCGCCGTTCAGGCCGACCACCGAGACGAACTCACCCTCGTGGACGTGGATCGAGGCGGCGCGCAGGGCCTGCGCCTTGCCGTAGAGCACGTCGACGCCCTCGACGGTGAGCAGCGAGTCGGGCTTGAACGCCGCCTCGGGCCGGGCCGCCGTCTCGATGCTGCCGCCGAGATAGACCCGGCGCACGGTCGGGTCGGCCATCACCGACTCGGCCGAGCCCTCGGCGATGCGCTCGCCGAGATACATCGCGAAGACCCGGTCGACGATGGCCGCGACGCTCTTCACGTTGTGGTCGACGAGGAGCACGGCCTTGCCCTCGTCGCGGAAGCCGCGGATCAGCTCGGAGAAGGCCGCGACCTCGCCGCCGGTCAGGCCCGCGAAGGGCTCGTCGACCAGCACCACCCGGGGGTCGCGGGCGATGGCCTTGGCGAGCTCCAGCCGGCGGAGATCCGCGAAGGGCAGGGTGCCGGGGCGCCGGTCGACGACCGCGCCGAGGCCGACGCGCTCGGCGATCTCCCTCGCGCGCCGCGCCACGTGGGGGTCGGCCGCCAGCCGGATCAGGCTGTCGGGCAGGAGCGCGAGGCTGATGTTCTCCAGCACGGTCTGCCGCTGGAGCGGCCGCGCGTGCTGGAACACGAGGCCGATCCCGGAGCGCGCCACCCGGTGGGCCGGCATGCCGCCGATCTCCGTGCCGTCGAGGCGGATCGAGCCGGCGCTCGGCCGCTCCAGCCCCATGATCAGCTTCATCACGGTGGACTTGCCCGAGCCGTTGGGGCCGATCAGCCCGAGGATCTCGCCCGGGCGCAGGTCGAGGTCGATGTTCTTGACGGCGACGAGGCCGCCGTAGCGCTTGGTCAGGCCGCGCACGGTGAGGCAGGGCTCGGCCATGACGGGCGACACGGCCGGCGGGGGCGCGACGGCGACGGTCATCGGGCTCTCCGGAGCGATCCGAGGCCGAGCAGCCCCGAGGGCACGAACAGGATCACGAGGAGCGCCACCGCCGAGACCACGAAGGTCGAGAGGCCGCCGAGCGGCCGCAGCAGCTCGCCCGCCGCGATCAGGAACACGGCGCCGAGCGCCGCGCCCACGATGGTGCGCCGGCCGCCGAGCACCGCCGCGATGATCACCTGCACGCCCACCGACGTGTTGATCAGCGTGCCGACCGAGGCGGTGCCCATGTAGAAGACCACCAGCCCGCCCGCGAGGCCCGAGAAGGCGGCGCTGACCGCGAAGGCCGCGAGCTTGTGCTTGGCGACGTTGAAGCCGAGCGCCCCGGTCACCACCGGGTCCTGGCCGGCGGCCTGAAGGATCAGCCCGGCGGGCGAGCGGGCGATGGCGGTGAGGATCAGGCCCGAGACCGCCATGAAGCCCAGCGCCAACCAGTAATTGGTGTCGGCGTCGATCGAGATGACATCCGGCACGGTCAGGCCGATCTCGCCGCCGGTGAGGCCGGAGAAGACCACGATCATGTTCTGCAGGAGCAGGACCGCCACCAGGGTGATCAGCCCGAAATAGGGACCGCGGACCTTCAGCGCCGGCAGCGCCAGGGCGAGGCCGCCGACCACGGCGAGCACGGTCCCGGCCGCGAGGCAGTAGGGGATCGGCAGTTCGTAGCGGTTGTTGAGGATGCCGGCGCCGTAGGCCCCGAGGCCGATCAGGAAGGTCGGTCCGAAATTCACCTCGCCGGCGAAGCCGAAGAGCAGGTCCCAGGCCATGGAGAACACGCCGAAATAGTAGGCGATGGTCAGGAGGCCGAGGATGTAGCCGGAGACCCACCAGGGCAGGGTGGCGGCGGCCAGGACGGCGAGGATCGCGATCCAGAAGCCGGGGGTGGTGAGGAGCTTCATGGGGTGGCCTCGCACACGGCAGCGATCCGGCTCGTTCGGCGCAGAGGCCTTTCCCACCCACGCCCCTCATCCTGAGGTGCCGCGCCAGCGGCCTCGAAGGAGGCCTCCAGGGATCGCGCGGCCGGCTGGAGGGCTCCTTCGAGGCGGCTTCGCCGCACCTCAGGATGAGTGCGCGGGCTGGACACCCGGGGTGCAAAAAGAACCATCACCGCCGCCCCAGCAGACCTTGCGGGCGCAGGTACATGACGGCGACCAGCAGGAGCAGCGCCGGGATCACCCGGTAGGCCGGCGAGATCAGGTAGGCGGTGGCGGTCTCGAGGTAGCCCACCACGTAGGCGGCGATCAGCGAGCCGGTGACGCTCCCGAGGCCCCCCAGCACCACGATCGAGAAGGCGCTCGCGGTGAGCGGCCCCACCGAGTACGACGATACCCCGAGGAACATCCCGAGCAGCACCCCGGCGGTGCCGGCGAGCAGGCCGTAGATCGCCCAGACCGCCACGTAGATCTTGCCCATGTCGTGGCCGAGCAGCGTGACGCCCCGCGGATTCATGGAGGCGGCGAGCAGGACCTTGCCGGCCCGCGCCCGATTCACGAACAGCCAGAGCAGGCCGATCACCACCCAGCAGATCACCGCGGTGAAGACCTGGTTCCTCGGCGTCCGCACCCCGGCGATCTCGAAGACGCCCTCGACGATCGGCAGCACGGTCTTCGGGTTATCGGTGAAGAAGTAGGCTACCAGCTCCTGGATCATGATCCCCCAGAGCAGCGTCCCCGTGAGCACGAAGATCTCCTTCTCCTCTCGCGGGATGGCGCGGCTGCGCTCGATCGGCGCGACCACCGCGAAGTAGGTGACCAGCGCGCCCGCGAGCCCGCACAGGATGCCGATCACCGCGCCCGCGTAGGAGCCGAGGCCGAACAGCGCCGAGGCCGCCCAGGCCGCCACCGCGGCCATGACCATCAGGGCGCCGTGGGTCAGGTTGAGGACGCCCGAGACCCCGAAGATCAGAGTGAAGCCCATCGCGCCGAGCGCGTAGAGGGACGAGATCGCGAAACCGTCGACGAGGATCTGGAGGCCGATCATCGCGCTCTCCCCGCCCGGTTACCGTCCCGCCGCCTTCACCGCAGGGGGCAGGATCATGGTCCCGTTGGCGGTGGTGGCCGGCCAGATCGCCACCTGCTTGCCGTTCTGCCACTGCCCGAGGACGCTGGTCATGAGGCCGGGCCCGTACTGGATCGAGTGCGTGAACGGCTCGTCCTTGCCGTAGAATTTCAGGCGCCCGACGGTGCCGACGTAGTCGGTCTTCTCCAGGGCGTCGACGAGCTTGTCGGCCTCCGTGGAGCCCGCCCGCTTGACCGCCTCCGCCGCGTAGTGCGTGGCGTCGTACGCCATGTAGCCCGCGTAGGACGGCGCGCCGCCGAAGCGCTTGGTGAAGGCCTCGGCGAACGGGATCGTCTTCTCGGTGAGCGCCACGCCCGGCACCGCCACGCTGTCGAACAGCACGCCCTGCGTGCCGCCGTTGGTGTTGGCCCAGAAGGTCGAGGAGGTCGCCTGGCCGCTGATCCCCGTCATGGCGATCGGCACCTGCTGGTTCTGCCACTGCACGGTCGGCTGCACGCCGACATGGGCGATGCCGGTGACGATCAGGTCGGGCTTGGCCGCCTCGATCTTGTTGTAGATCGGCGTGAAGTCGCCCGTGTCCGGCGAGAAGCGGACGTGCTCGACCACCTTGAGCCCGGATTTCGGCAGGCATTCCTGGTAGGCGGCGTCCAGCGGCCGGGTCCAGGCCGCGTCCTCGCTCATGATCGCGGCGGTCTTGGCCTTGAGCTTCTCGACCAGCACCTCCTTGGCGGAATCGCAGACCGCCTGCGCCAGGGCGTGCGAGGTCAGGTAGCCGTGGAAGGTGTACTTGTTGCGCGCGTAGTCCTTGTGGACCGCGACGCTGATCTCGTTCGAGGCCGCGCCGGGCGTGATCATCGGCGTCTTGAGCCGGGCCGCCCAGGGCATCAGCGCCAGCACGACCTCGGAGATGTAGCTGGCGATGACGAGGTTGACCTTGTCCTCGGAGACCGCCCGCTGGAAGGCGCGGACCGCGTCGGAGGCGGAGGACTTGTCGTCGTAGGTGACGACCTGGATCTGGCGCCCGTCGATGCCGCCCTTGGCGTTGATCTCGTCGGCGGCGAGCTGGACCGCCTGCGGGATCGAGGCCCCGGCCACCGACTGCGCCTCGGCGATCACCCCGATCTTGATCGGGTCCGCGGCCCGGACGGGCCCGGCGGCGACCAGCCCCGCGGCGATCAGCGCGGGCAGCGTGCGCCGAATCGGGGCAACCCGGGCGGCGGCGCGCACGGTCTCGGACATCGGCGTTCCCTCATCCCAGTGCCCGAATTTTATATTCGCGGGCTTGGCCCGGACTGTACCCGCGCTCCGACGGATCACAAGGGGCCGGTCGGGACCGGCCGGTGACGTTTGCACCGAGTCGTTTTCCGCCCGGGGTATCGCCGCGCGCCGCCGCATCCTAGGCTCGCCGCGGCCCTGCGAAGCGCGGGCCCGGCGGCCTCGAAGAAGGGCACGGTCCGGTGAGGAACGCACGCTCGGCCGCGGCCGGGGTTCGCCCCGGACCGCGGCCCCGGAGCCTCGGGAAGCGGCCCGCTCCGCGGCCGGCACGGGCAGGGGAACCACAGGCATGACCCTGCGCTGGACGCGGCGGCCCGAGGGCTCGACCTGGGGGGATTTCGGCCCCGACGACGAGCTGGGGCGCCTGAACCTGCTCACCCCCGAGAAGGTGCTGCAGGGCGTTGCCGAGGTGCGCGAAGGGGTCACCTTCTGCCTCAGCCTGCCGCTGGACCTGCCGGGCGGCAACGTCCTGAACCCGCGCCGCCACCCGCCGCAGATCACCCCGACGCGCCGCGCCAACGGCCGGCCGAACATGAACTTCCCGGTCTGCGAGGAGGTCGACGGCGCCACCGACGTGATCTGCGACGACCGCGCGCTGATCCACCTGCAATACTCGACGCAATGGGACTCGCTCGCCCATGTCGGCTCGCTGTTCGACGCGGACGGGGCGGGCGCCGCACCGACCTTCTACAACGGGTTCCGCGGCGGCCGCGACATCGTCGGGCCGAGCGCGCCGGAGGCGGCGGATGAGCCGTCCCGGGCGAAGCGCCTCGGGATCGAGCGCCTCGCCGAGACCGGCATGCAGGGCCGCGCCGTGATGATCGACCTGCGCGCCCATCTCGGCGACGCCAGGACACGCGTCGGCTACGACGAGCTCGCCCGGATCCTGGAGGCCGACGGCGTCGTGGTGGAGCCGGGCGACATGGTCTGCCTGCACACGGGCTTCGCCGAGCGGCTGATCGCCATGGGCGGCGCGCCGGACCCGAAGCTCGTCCACACCCTCTGCGCCGGCCTCGACGGGCGCGACCCGCGCCTCCTCGACTGGATCACCCGCACCGGGCTCTGCGCGCTGATCGCCGACAACTACGCGGTGGAGGCCTACCCGGCCGGCCCCGGCCCCGCCTGCTGCGCGACGCTGCCGCTCCACGAGCACTGCCTGTTCAAGCTCGGGGTCAATCTCGGCGAGCTGTGGCACCTGACGCCGCTGGCCGACTGGCTGCGGGCCCGCGGCCGCAGCCGCTTCCTGCTCACCGCCCCGCCGCTGCGTCTGCCCGGCGCCGTCGGCTCGCCGACGACGCCGATCGCCACGGTGTGAGGATCGGAGCGGTCCCGGGACGCGTTTCCGAGGTCGCCCGGATCAGCCGAGGGCGGCGGGTGCGGCGGCGCGCGGCGGGTCGCCGACCGGCTCCGCGGCCGGCTCCGCGGCTTCCTGGGGCGGCCCGGGGCGGAGGACGGCGCGCTCGCGGAAATGCGGGATGGCCGCCTCGAACACGGCCTCGGCGGCCGCCCGGTCGCCGGCCGCCACGGCGTCGCGCAGCCGCGCCACCCAGGCGTCGAGCCGGTCCCGATCGGCGAAGACCGGCCGCGCCGCCATCACCCCGTCGATGCCCGGCAGGGCGATCCGGGGCTCCTCGCGGGCGAACAGGATCTCGTTGAGCCGCTCGCCGGGCCGGGCGCCGGTATAGGCGATCTCGATCTCGGTGCTAGGCTCGAAGCCGGCCAGCCGGATCATCCGCTCGGCGAGGTCGGCGATCCGCACCGGCTGCCCCATCTTGAGCACGTAGACCGCGGCGCGCTCCGCGCCCGTCCGGGCCTCGCCGTCGGCGTGCGAGGCGGCCGTCAGCACGAGGTCGCAGGCCTCGCGCACCGTCATGAAGTAGCGGACCATGTCCGGGTGGGTGACGGTGACCGGGCCGCCCCGGGCGATCTGCGCCTTGAAGACCGGCACGACCGAGCCCACGGAGCCCAGCACGTTGCCGAACCGCACGGCGATCAGCCGGGTCGGCTGGTCCGGCCGCGCCGACTGCGCGGCGTCGAGGGCCTGGGCGACCATCTCGGCGAAGCGCTTGGTGACGCCGAGCTGCGAGACCGGCTCGATCGCCTTGTCGGTGGAGATCATCACGAGCGCCCGCGCGCGCGCCGCCACCGCCGCCTCGGCGACGTTGATCGAGCCGAACACGTTGGTCTTGATGCCCTCCTGCCAGTCCCGCTCCAGGTAGGGCACCTGCTTCAGCGCGGCGGCGTGGAGCACGTAGTCGGGCCGGAACGCCGCGATCACCGCGTGGGTCCGCTCACGGTCGCGGATATCGGCCAGCACCCCCGTCACGGCGGTCTCGGCGGCCAGGATCGCGGGGTGGCTGAGGATGCCGTGGAGCGCCGGCTCGGAGGATTCGAGCACCAGCACGGCGGCGGACCCGAAGGCCACGGCCCGCAGGCAGATCTCCGAGCCGATCGACCCGCCGCCGCCGGTCACCACGACCCGGCGGCCGGCGAGGAACGCCTCCAGGCGCGGCCGGTCGATGGCGACGGTCGGCCGCAGCAGCAGGTCCTCGATCTCCAGCGGCGCCAGTTCCGGACCCTGCACGCCCTCGCCGAGGCCGACGACCCGGGCGAGGGGCAGGCCGAGGCGCCGGGCGCGGGCGATCAGGTCGTCGGGCGCCGCCTCCGGCACCAGGGCGCTCGGGGCGGCCACGAGCCGCCGCACCGGCTCGCCGCGCGCGGCGAGGTCGGCGACCACCCGCTCGAGATCCGGGAAGCCGCCGAGCACCGGCACGCCGCGCATGAACTGGCCGCGCTCGTCCGCCCGGGGCGACAGGATGCCCCGCGGCGCGAGCTTCCGCACCGAGCCCGCCTCGATGGCGCGGATCAGCACGTCCATGTCGGCGCCGCGCCCGAGGAGCAGGGTCGGGACGGTGGCGGCCCGCGCGCTCGACTGCCGGGAGCGGGTGTCTTTCAGGTAGCGGAACGCCAGGCGCGTACCGCCCAGGAAGAAGATCTGCAGCACCCAGTAGAGCAGGATCGCGATCTTGCCGAAGAAGTAGAAGCCGTAGAGGTCGGACGAGACCAGCACCCAGTCGATCACCAGGAGCGCGAGGGCCAGGACGCTGGCCGCCCGGACGATGCCGGCGAGGTCCTGCAACGAGGCGAAGCGCCACTTGGTCCGGTAGAGCCGGAAGCGGCCGTAGACGAGGCCGGCGAGGACGAGGAACGGCGGCAGCAGCAGGGGCAGGGCGTGCAGACGCTCGGCCAGCATGCCGCCCTGGAAGCGGAACAGGAAGGTGAGCACCACGGCGGCAGCGGTCGCCGCGAGGTCGTGGGTCACCATCACCGCGGTCTTGTAGAGGCGCTGCTGCATCGGGAGCCGGATGGGATGCCGGGGGTATCCGCCGCGGCACCGGCCCTGTCAACGCGGCCCGCCCAGGGCCGGAGCCGGGGCCGGAGGCGGCGCCGGCCTCAGCCCAGCGCCCGGGCCGCCGCACCGGCCGCGTCGTCCACCCGGTCGATGTCGGGGGCGTCGATGTGCCGGTAGCGGGCCTGGATCAGCCCGAAGGCCCCGAAGGCGGCGTGGCCGGCCGCCACGAGCCCGAGCAGGATCCAGCCGTAGGGTTGTGCGCGCAGCAGCGCGAAGGCCTCGGCCAGACCCTTGGCATCCGAGGAGCGCTGGTGCCACGCGGCGGCCACGAGGAACCCGCCGATGATCAGGAAGGCGAGGCCCCGCGCCGCGTAGCCGAAGCGGCCGATCGGGCCGGCCCAGCGGTCCCGGGCCCGGGCGTCGAGGGCGAGCCGGTCGGTGACGTCCCCGCGCCACGCCTTGCCGAGGAAGCCGAACCCGCCGCCGACGACCGCGAGGCCGACGAGGGCCACGAGCCAGCGGCCGAAGGGCTTGCTCAGGAGCCACGCGGTACCGTCATGCACGCCGTCGCCGCCGCTCATGCCCAGGCCGAGGCTGAGCGAGGCCGCGCTGGCGGCGAGACCGAGGTAGAGCCCGGCGCTGATCAGGTGGGCACCGCGCACCGCGAGGCCCTTGGCGGAGGTGCCCCGCCGGTCGGCATCGGTGATGCCCTCGACGAGGCGCCAGAGGGCGAAGCCGGCGAGGCCGAGGGCGATCAGGCCGACGACGGCCGCGCCGAACGGCCCGGCCATGACGGCGCGGAGCGCGTCCTTGCTGTCGCCGGCCCGGCCGCCATGCCCCAGGGCCGCCAGCAGGGCCAGGGCGCCGACCACGATGTAGACCACGCCGCGGGCGCCGTAGCCGAAGCGGGCGATGCGCTCGATCGCGTTGCGGCCGCCGGGAAGGGTCCTCATCGGCGGGACCCGGCTTCGGGGAATCGGGTGTCGGGCACGGGCGGCATCCTGTGGAGCGGGAGCGTTCAACGCCCGGCGGCGCGCACCCGATCCGTTGCCGGCACAACCTCCGTGGCCGCCCTACATGGGCGTCCGGTCGGCGCGGCCGGTGAGCGCCACGTAGAAGCCGAGCCCGTCCTGGGCCGGCAGGGTCTGCAGGCGCTCGATCAGGCCGCGGCGCTTCGCGTCGAGGAGCAGGCGCCCGGCCGGCTGGAACAGGGTCTCGCCGCCGCCCTCCGGGGGCGGATCGAGCCGGATCGCCACGGTCTTGCCCCTGGCGAAGCGGCTGCGCTCCAGCATGTCCTTGAGCGAGGCCTCGGCGGTCGCCCGGTTGGTGCCGCGCAGGTCGAGCACCGACTCGGCGTCGGTCACGCCGAGGGAGCCGCGCAGCTTGGCCGCGTAGAAATCTTCGAAATGGGGCAAGTCGGTGCCTTGATGCTTCGCCGTTCGATCAGGTGGGGTGCGGCCGCTCAGAAGGCGAGACCGCGGTAGAGGTCGCGCACCGGCACGGCGCCGTCGAACTCCGGCAGCAACACGGTACCGTCGAGCCCGAGGGCCGCGACGCTCCAGTCGTCGCCCGCGCGTCGCCAGACCTCGACCCGCGCCTCGTCGGAATAGACGATCAGCAGGACCGCGAGGCTCGGCACGGTCCGGTAGAAGTCGATCTTCCGGCCGCGGTCGAGACTCATGGTCGAGGGCGAGAGCACCTCGGCGACGAGGAGCGGGTCGGTCGCGTAGCCCTCCGGCAGCGGCGGCCCGCACCGCACCACCACGTCGGGGATCGGGGCGAAATCGTCCATCGCGGCGCTGAGGATCGCCAGACCCGGCATGGCGCGGCAGCCTCGCGGCTCCGCCAGGGCGTCGAGTCGTCCCGCCAGGTTCATGACGATTCGCTGATGCCGCTCCCGCGGCGGCGCCATGAGCACGGGCTCGCCGTCGAGCAGCTCCCAGCGCTCGTGCGCGGGCCGGCCCTCCACCCAGAGCCTGAACTCGGACACATCCATCCGCGCGTCGCGCTTCGCGGCCAGAGCCATCGCCGATCCCCACCTCGGCCGGATCGTAGCACCGGGCCGGCCGCCCGCAACAGGTCCGGCCCGGAAGGCCATCCCCGCGCGGGCGTCACGGCCGATGCCAGGCCGGCCTCCCTCGGGGACTCGGAGGCCGGCACAGGGCGACCGGCACAGGGCGACCGGCGCAGCGACGGACTCAGTCGGCGCCGAGCCCGGCCGCCGCGACGGTGGCGCCGGCCTCCAGGAAGCGCTGCGGATCCAACGGCTCGCCGTCGATGCGGGTCTCGTAGTGGAGATGCGCCCCGGTGGAGCGCCCCGTCGAGCCGACGGCGCCGACCGCGTCGCCCGCGGCCACGCGCTGCCCGGGGCGGACCGCGATGCGGGCGAGGTGGCCGAACCGCGTGGTGACGCCGTGGCCGTGGTCGATCTCGACCATGTTGCCGTAGCCGCCCGCGGCCTCGGCGGCGATCACCCGGCCCGGCGCGGTGGCGCGGGCGGGCTCGCCGTACTCCGCCTTCAGGTCCAGCCCGGTATGGAGGGCGAGGCCGCGGGTGAAGGGGTCGAGGCGCGTGCCGAACGGGCTCGACACGGTCGCGCCTCCCCGGATCGGGCGGGCCAGGGGCAGGGTGGCGGCGAGCCGGCGCAGGCGCTCGCCGTCGTCGAGCGCGCGCCGGGCCAGGGCGAAGCCCTCCGCGAAGCCGGTGCCGTCCAGGGCGCGGCCGTCGAGGGGCACGAACGGTCCGCCCAGCCCGGCGGCCGGCGCGGCCGCGCCGGTGCGGTCGGGATCGAGGCGGTCGGGGTCGAGACCGGTGCGGCCGATCAGCCCGCGCAGCCGCCGCACCGCGTCCCCGGCCCGGGCGGCCAGCCCGGCGAGGCGCTCGCCCTGGGCCGCCTGCAGGCCGTCGAGCCGGGCCTCCAGCCGGATCAGGCCGGTCTCGGCCTCGCGCGCGCCGCGGCGGGGCAGGGGATCGCGGGCGGAGCGCGGCGCCGGAGCCGCACCCTCAGTCGGACGCAGGAAGAGATCGTCGTAGCTCCCACCGGGCGCAGCGCCGGGCCGCCCGGGCAGGGCGCCAGTCGTGGAAGGGTCGGGCAGGGCCTGCCGCTCCAGGTCGGCGAGGGCGGCCGTGCGCCGCTCCAGCTCGGCCTGGCGCTCCAGGGCGGCCGCGACCCGGTCGGCCAGACCCGCCTCACTTCCCGCCCGGTCGCTCCGGTCGCGGTCGAGGCGGTCCTGGAGCTCGCCGATGCGCGCCTCGTAGGCGTCGCGCAGGGCGGCCTGCCGGGCCACGAACCCGGCGAGCACGTCGTCGTGGAACACGATCAGGCAGGAGGCCCCGAGCGCCCAGGCCACCGCCAGGGCGAGGCCGGCGGCGAGCCAGGGAGCTGGCCGGTGCGGCCTGAGACGCGCGGGGAACTTCGGAAGCTGCATCGGGACGGCACCGGAGGAGCCGCCATTCAGGCCTCAGTAGGGTTAAGGATCCGTCGCGCGCCGGGCGTCAGGGGACGTCAGGGCAGGGCGCGCGCGGCCGCCAGGACGGCCTCGGCGTGGCCGGGCACCTTCACCTTCGGCCAGATCCTGGCGACGCGCCCCTCCCGGTCGATCAGGACGGTGGTGCGCTCCACGCCCATGTACTTGCGCCCGTACATGCTCTTCTCGACCCAGACGCCGTAGGCCTCGAGCACGGTCTTGTCCTCGTCGGCGGCGAGCGGGAAGGTCAGCCCGTACTTGCTGCAGAACTTGTCGTGGCTCTTCACCGGGTCCGGCGACAGGCCGACGACCTTGGCGTCCGCTTCCGCGAAGGCCGGCAGCAGGCCGTTGAAGTCCTGCGCCTCCAGCGTGCATCCGCTCGTGTCGTCCTTCGGGTAGAAGTAGAGCACGACTTTGTGACCGCGGAGCGCGGACAGTCCGACGCGCCCTCCGCCCGAGGCGGGAAGGTCGAAATCGGGGGCGGGATCCCCCTCTGACAGCGGCATCGTGCCTTCCTTTCGGCCGATTGATGATGTGCAACCGATCTCGTGCGCGGGCTCGAGCGATGGCACCGCGCACGTCCGAGCCAAGCCCGGAGTCGCGGCCGCTGTAAAGCGCGGGCGCGCTTCGATCCACCGGCCGCGGAGCCCGAGGGCGCCGCGCGCAGAGACCCCGGAACAAAGGTCCCGATGGCGGACGAGACAACGCCGGCATGCAGGCCTCGGGGGAAGGCGCGACGCGTCGGCGGCGTCTGCCTCGTGAGCGCCCTCGCGCTGGTGCTGCTCGTCGGCGCCGGTGTCGGCCTCGTGGCCCTGCGCCTGTCGAACGGGCCGCTCCAGATCGACGGCCTGTCGCGCCGCGTCGCCGCCGCCGTGGCCGAGCGGATCGGACCCGGCTGGAGCATCGGGCTGCGCGGCAGCAGCCTCGAGCTCGACCGCGAGAACGCGCTCAGCCTGCGCTTCTCCGGCCTCGACATCCGCAACCCGCAGGGCGACCTCGTGGTGCGCGCCCCCCTGGCGCTCGTCAGCCTCGACCCCTGGGGGCTCCTGCGGCTCAACCTGCAGCCGCGCTCGATCGAGTTCCGCGAGACGCAGACCACCGCGCTGCTGCACCGGGACGGCTCCATCGCCTTCGCGGCCTCGGAGGCCAACCACCCGGTCGACGTCGCGCCGCACACGCCGCCGAGCGTGGACGGGGTGCGCGGCACCGTCTCGCCGCTCTCGGCCGCGATCGCGTCGATCTTCGGGGTCGTCCTCGATCCGGGCGGCGTGGTCGGCGCCCTCGACCGCGCGCGCGTCACCGACGCGCGGCTGCGGCTGATCGACGAGGACGGCCGCGAGCGCGCGGTCTTCGCGCGGGTCAACGGCCTGTTCGGGCGCGACCCGGTCAACGGCACCCGGAACTTCGAATTGCGGCTCGATGGGCCGCACGGCGAGTGGCGCTTCGGCGGCACGCTGCGCGACGGCGCGGACGGGCAGGAGCGCTCGGGCGTCATCACCCTCGACGACCTGCCGGTCACGGATCTCCTGCTGCTCTCGGGCCAGTCCGGCCTGCCGCTGACCACGGACCTGAAGGTCTCGGCCCGCGCCGACGTGAGCCTGACGGCCGGCCGCATCCGGACCATGAACGCCAAGCTCCACACCGGCGACGGCACGTTCCTGATCGAGGAGAAGGACTTCAACCCGGTCACGGTCGAGAGCCTCGACGCCTCCCTGGACTGGGACGAGGCCAACCGCGTGATGTCGCTCACTGGCCTGGACTATCGCGGGGCCGGCAACGCCGTGCACCTCGCGGGGACGTGGACGGGCAGCCCCGCGGGCGCGAGCACGACCTGGACCGCGACGCTGGCGAGCCGCGACGCCACCTTACGCGGGGCGACCCCGCAGGACGCGCCGGTGAAGATCGACGCCCTGGACGCGCAGCTCTCCGGCCGCGACGGCGGGATCTCCATCGACGCGCTGACCCTGTCGGGGCCCGGCGTGAAGGGCGCCATCACCGGGACGATCGGCACGAGCGCCGACGACGGCGGCCTGACCCTGCACCTCGCCGGCCACGACGGCGAGGTCCGTACCGGGCTGCGGCTCTGGCCGGAGCACATCGCGCCGCCGGCCCGCACCTACCTGGTGGACCAGCTCCGGCGCGGCCGGGTCGATTCCGTCGACATCAAGGTGAAGATGTCCGGGGCAGTCCTGGCGGCCGCCACCCGGGGCGACCCCGCCCCGGACGACGCGGTCCACATCGACTTCCACGTCTCGGACGCGGCCATCGACGTCACCGCCGATTCCCCGCCGGTGACCAAGGGCAACGTCGTCGGCGTGATCACCGGGCGCTCGACCACGGTGCGCAACGTGACCGCCGAGGTCCACGGGCCGGACGGGCGCGGGCTCGCCATCTCGGACGGCAGCTTCGTCATCCCGCAGATCACCCCGGACCGGGTCGTGGCCCAGATCGGGATGCGGCTCTCCGGCGGCGCCGACGGCATGGCCTCCGTGCTCCAGGCCAAGCTGTTCAAGAGCGTGATGAGCGTCGACCTCGACCCCGCCACGATCAAGGGCAGCGCCGACCTGCGCGTCGACTTCCCCCTCGACCTCAAGCACATCCCCGACCTGCCGGACCTGCCGGTGACGCTGACCGGCTCGCTGGCCGACCTCGCGGTCGACAAGGTGATGGGCCGGGACCGGCTCGAGTCGGGCCGGTTCAACCTCGTCTACGACCGGGGCGCCTTCACGCTGAAGGGCGACGGCCGGGTCGCGGGCGCGCCCATGTCGGTCGACCTGCGCCAGCCGAAGGTCGGGCAGCCCGGCGAGGCGGTGGTCAACGTGTCGCTCGACGAGGCGGTCCGCGGCCGCAAGGGCCTGCCGACCGCGCCGCAGCTCACCGGCACCATCCCGGTCCGCGCGGTGGTGCAGATCGGCCGGCCGGGATCCGGCAAGCCGCCGATCCGGGTCGAGGCGGATCTGGCGAAGGCCGGGATCGACGGGCTGATCCCGGGGCTGACCAAGTCGCCGGGCAAGCCCGGGCGGCTGACCTTCACCCTCGTCGACAGCGGCCAGACCTTCGACCTGCGGGACTTCGCCCTCGACGCGGCCCCGGCGAGCGCCCGCGGCACCGTCTCGATCACGCAGGAGGGCGGCCTGGAGCGGGCGGACCTGAGCAGCGTCAAGCTCTCCCCCGGCGACGACCTGCGCGTGAGCCTCGACCGGACCGCCGGCGGCTACAAGGTCGTGGTCCGAGGCGCGGTGGCCGATGCCCGGCCGTTCCTGAAATCGCTGGGCGCCCCCGACCCGAAGGGCGGCCGAGAGGCGCGGGACGCGAATCCGAAGGATATCGACGCCGACATCCAGGTGCCCATCGTCACCGGCTTCAACGAGGAGGCGCTGACCGGCGCCAACCTGAAGCTCTCCCTGCACGGGAAGACCCTGCGGGCCGCCAACATCACCGGGCGCTTCCGCGCGGCGCCCTTCGCCGCCACGGTCACCCGCGGGGAGCGCGGCGTGCCGACCCTGTCGGTGGAATCGGCCGATGCCGGCGCGACGCTGCGGTTCGTCGACGTGTACCGGCGGATGTATGGCGGCCGGCTCACGGCCGGGATCGGCCTCAACGACGGCCCGCAATCCGGCGTCGTGCAGATCCGCGACTTCATCCTGCGCAACGAGCCCGCGCTGTCGAGCATCATGGCGCAGGGCCCGGAGCCGTCCGACGCGGAGACGGCCCGCGGCCGACGGGTCGCCCCGGGCCGGGGCGCGGGCGACGTCACCTTCGACCGCATGCGCGCCAATTTCGTGCGCACCGGCACCCGCGTCGACTTCACCGACGCGGCGATCTCGAACGCCGCCATGGGCTTCACCCTGTCGGGCTGGCTCGATACCGGCCGCGAGCGCACCGACATGACCGGCACCTTCGTGCCGCTCTACGGCCTGAACAACGTGGCCTCGCAGTTGCCGCTGCTCGGGCCGCTGCTGGGCGGCGGCCACAACGAGGGCCTGTTCGCGGTCAATTTCCGCGTCTCCGGCAAGCTCGCCTCGCCGGACGTGAGCGTGAACCCGCTCTCGGCGATTGCCCCGGGCTTCCTGCGCAAGCTGTTCAGCGCCGGCGGCGGCCCCTTCGCGGACGGGATGCCGGGCGTCCCGCAGCAATAGGGCGGGCAGCCCGGAAGAGCCGCCCGCCCCTGTCTCACGCGCGGATGAAATCCGCGATCACGGCCGGAGCCGCGGTGTCGAAGCCGACCACGTCGAGCATGCCGGGATCCTCCGGGTCGGCGATGCTGAAGCCGTTGGAGACCAGCCCCACGACCACCAGCTTCGCCGGGATCCCGGTCTTCTCCCGGTACGCCCGCAGCGCCTGGACCGGGTGGACCGGCCCCGCCCAGGTCTCCGAGTCCGTGTAGACCACGAACGCGTCGGCCTTGACGCCCCGCTCCAGCGCCCAGCGCATCGGCAGGGAGCAGTCGGTGGCGCCGAACGGCAGGTCGGCGGTCGCCCGCACCGCCTGATCGAGCCGCGTCGACGGCCCGATCGGCAGCGGCGTCATCGCGGCCCCCTGGCTCCAGGCCCGGCCGGCCTCGGCGGTGAAGCCCAGCACCTGCCAGTGCTCCTCGGTCGCCGCGGTGACGAGCGCCATCGCGGCGGCCGCCTCCCGGGCCGTGAGCGTCGAGCCCGCGACCGTGCTGGCGCCCATCGAGCCCGAGACGTCCAGCGCCAGCACGAGGCGCCGGCCCGTGGGCTCGACCGCGCTGAACGCCGTGTAGAACGCGGCGTTCAGCGCCTCGACGATCGCCGCCACCGGCTCCCAGGCGAGCTTGCCCCGCTGACCGTGCCCGGAGGCGTAGGTCTTGAGGGCCAGCAGCAGCGCCATCGGGTGCAGGCGCGCCCGGAGGATCCGCTCCCGGTCCGACAGGACCGCCCGGACGTGCTCGGTGCCCTCCGAGAAGGGCGCCAGCACCCCCGCGGCCGTCAGGCGGCCGAGCTGGCGCACGAGGGCGCCGACCGGCATCCGCTCGATCAGGGCCTCGTTCACCGCGCGGCTGCCCATCAGCCCGGTCGGCAGCGCCTCCCAGGGCAGGCCGTGGGAGCGCACCAGGGCGGCGGCCACCGCCCCGTCGAGGCCCTCCGCCTGCACCCGCGCGAAGGCGTGGACGATCCCGGGGGCGGCCTCGGTCACGGTGCCGCGGCAGATCCAGTCGAACAGCGCCTTCCGGGCGGGCTCCTCCGTCTCCGGATGGGCCAGCCGCAGGAGGTCGCGGTGCGACCAGCCCTGGCGGGTCCGGTACTTCACCGCCTGGAAGGCCAGGGCCTCCACGGGCTTGGCGCAGTACCAGTCACCGACCGCCCGGCGCAGACCCCGGCCCCAGCCGCGCATCGCCTCGACGGAGGCGGCGAACTGGAACAGGTGCGTGCCGGTGCGGCAGACCCGCGGCAGGGCCGCGAGCGCCGCGCGCCGGGTCGCGAGGTCCGCCGACGCGGCGGCCAGCGCCAGGGCGAAGATCGCCGGATCCGGCTTCGGAGCCCGGCCGCCCTCGCTCACCGCCACGATGGCGGCGACCGCGCGGGCGCCGTCCCGGGCGATGCACCGCTGCACCGCCGCCGCGTTCGCGGCGGTCAGGGCGCGCGGGCTCGCGTAGTACGAGCCGCCCTCGGAGCCGAGCACCAGGAAGCGGTCGAGCCGCGCCCAGTCGCCGACCGCGAAGGCGTGGCCTCCGGCGGCGTTCGGCACCGTGCCGGGGATCGGCTCCGTCTGCGGGGTGGCGCGGAGCCGGAACATCTGTGCGAGCTTCGTCATGGCGGGCTCCTCTCGGTCTCTCCTCTCTCCATCGCGGCCGATCGCCGGCCGGTGGCGCGTCCCGGCGCGCGCGGTCGGGCGGGGACGCGGCCGCGGCGCGTCGTCCACCGCCGCTCGCGCGCGGCCGGTCTCTCGTGTGGTCGGTGGCGGGGTTCCGTCCGGCCGGGCGCGGGCGTGGCGGCGGCGAGGGGCTTATCCGATGCTCTGCTTGAGCTACGGGCCTGACGACCCGGCGGGACTCGCACCCGCACCCCTCGGATCCCGATAACCTTCGTCTTCCGGCCCGCGTCCGGGCGATGCGGGCGTGGGGTGAGGAACGGTGTCCGGGCGCTCTATCCGGGCTGAGCTACGGGCCTCGCGGCCCGGCGGGATTCGAACCCGCGACATCCCTTCGGTGAAGATAACCGTTCCTCTCCGGCCCGCATCGTCGGCCGGGATCCGCGCACGGTCGGCGCCCCCAGTCGTCTGGCCGGGCCCTGCGGTCGTGGTGTCGGGGACGGGCATGAGCTCCGGCGACCTCGCGGCCCCCGGCGGGGATCGAACCCGCAACCTCCGCGGGACAAGCCCGCGGCGCTCTACCGATGATAACCGTCCCCTGCCGGCCCGCAGGGTCCTCGAGACGCGCTCAGCCTCTCGGGCCGAGAGCCCCGCGATACGACCGTAACGGTCGCATCAGCCCGGGACGGGCGAACGCCGCGACGTCGATGCCGTCGTGCTGTTTCATGCCATGCTCCGTCCGAACGGGGCTTCGGGTGACGCGGGCGTGTCGATGAGGCTCGGGGGGATCCGTGACAGGGATAACCGAGCGTCTCCGGCCCGCGCCGGTGAACTGCGATCGGCTGCCAGCGGCGACCGTTGCGAAGGGAACCGGACTCGTCCGCCGCGGCGCGCGGGCCGCGGATACGAGGAGCGTGCGGTCACTTCAGATCACCGGCCCGGCAGGCCGATGGCGCGGTGGATACGGTCGCGCTCGGCCTGCGTCAACCGGAAACTTGAAAATTCTTTCAGTTCGGGCGATCTCCGGCCCATGATCACTGCCGCCCAGATCCGCGCCGGCCGCGGACTTCTCAAGTGGACACAAGGGGTTCTCGCGAGCCGCGCCGCGGTCTCCGTCGTCACCCTGAACATGATCGAGAGCGAGCAGGTCCAGCCCCGCAGCCGGACCCTCGCGGCGATCCGCACGGTCCTCGAAGGGGCGGGCATCCGCTTCGTCGGCGACGCGCAGGACGGATACGGGGCGATCCTGCGCCCCGCCCCCGCGACCGGGTCCGGGGACGCACCGGCACAGAAAAGCCCGGCGCGGACGACCGCACCGGGCTGAAGCCGAACCGGCCTGCGCGGGTGCGCTATTTCTCGACGAAGGCCTTCTCGATGACGTAGTGGGCGGCCTCGCCGTGGTTGCCCTCCTCGTAGCCGCGCGACGTCAGGAGCTCGCGGGTGTCGCGGATCATGTCGGGGCTGCCGCAGAGCATGAAGCGGTCGTTCTCGATCGCCATCGGCGGCAGGCCGATATCCTCGAACAGCTTGCCCGAGACCATCAGGTCGGTGATCCGGCCGCGGTTGCGGAACGGCTCGCGGGTCACGGTCGGGTAGTAGACCAGCTGGTTCGAGATCATCTCGCCCAGGAACTCGTGGCGCGGCA
>NZ_FOMM01000009.1:0-247284 GCF_900112625.1 Methylobacterium sp. 13MFTsu3.1M2 | reverse complement strand
GAGAAGTCCGACATCGAGGGCCGCATCTCGCAGATCAAGGCGCAGATCGAGGAGACCACCTCGGACTACGACCGCGAGAAGCTCCAGGAGCGCCTGGCCAAGCTCGCGGGCGGCGTCGCGGTGATCCGCGTCGGCGGCGCGACCGAGGTCGAGGTGAAGGAGAAGAAGGACCGCGTCGACGACGCCCTCAACGCCACCCGCGCGGCGGTCGAGGAAGGCATCGTCCCGGGCGGCGGCACCGCGCTGCTGCGCGCCAAGAAGGCGGTCGCCGAGCTGAAGTCCGAGATCCCGGACGTGCAGGCCGGTATCAAGATCGTCCTGAAGGCGCTCGAGGCCCCGCTCCGCCAGATCGCCCAGAACGCGGGCGTGGAAGGCTCGATCGTGGTCGGCAAGATCACCGACAACACCTCCTCGGAGACCTTCGGCTTCAACGCCCAGACCGAAGAGTACGTCGACATGATCCAGGCCGGCATCGTCGACCCGGCCAAGGTGGTGCGCACCGCCCTGCAGGACGCGGCCTCGGTCGCCGGCCTGCTGGTGACCACCGAGGCGATGGTCGCCGACGCGCCGAAGAAGGACAGCCCTGCTCCGGCCATGCCGGGCGGCGGCATGGGCGGCATGGACTTCTAAGTCCGAGCCATCCGCTGAGACGAAGGAAGGGGGTCGCCGCGAGGCGGCCCCTTTTCTCTTGGCGCCGGCCTGCCGCGGTGGCCCGCGGGGCGCAGGCCGGTCAGAGGCCGCGACGCGACGCTTCGGCCGCGAGACGCGCCCGCACGGTGGCGATCAAGGATTGCCGGACGTGCTCCGTCGCCTGGAACGGGATATCGAAGTTCAGGCTGTGGTAGATCAGGGATCGGATGATGTCCTGATCGGGATCGTCCGCGCCTGTCTGCATGAAGTCGAGGATCCAGGCATGGATCGCCGCGTGGTCGGACGTGTCGGGATCCGCGGCGAGGACCAAGTGGCCGCCGTGAATCCAGTCATCGCGCAGGGTTGCGGACACTTCGTCCGATGCAGGCATGACCTCACCTCGCGGCTCTGCCCGGTGCGGCCGGGACGATAGAGTTTTCGCGCGCGCCGATCCCGTTCTCCACCAGCGACCGCGGAGCTTCGACGCCGCGTCACCTGTACGTCGGCGCCTCGCCCGGCCGCGATGTGACGCGGCGGTCCGGGCGGTGGGCGATCAACAAAAAACGGGACGGCTCGCGCCGTCCCGTTCAGGGGCCTAATTATCGGCCAAGGAAGATCGAAGCCAGTCGCTGGAGCAGGCCCCGCGGTGCGGGCGGAGGCTCGCTCTGCCCAGGACCGTCCCCGATCTAAGCGTTGGCGGCGAAGGGGTGCTGCGCCGAGTTGCGCTGCTCGGTGACCGTCGAGGCCTTCGGCTCGCCGTTCACGGCGCGCTGGATCGACAGCTTGGTGGCCTCGTAGTTGTACTTCTGGATCTTGGCGTCGTCGGCCGCCTCCCAGTGGATGAACACGCCGACCAGGATGTACAGGTCGTCGGCCTCGTCCGCCGGGATGATGCCCTCGGCCACCGCGTCCTGCACGGCCTTGGCAACGCCGTGCTGGGCCGGGCCGAACATCTGGACGGCCTGACGGGCGTCGTTGATGGTGACCTTGTTGAACATCAGGGTGTTCGGCTTGCACGGCAGGTTCGGCGCGATGACCGCGAGCAGGCTGGTGAAGCCGTGCTTGTTGTTCACGAGGCCGTTGCAGAAAGCCGTCTCGGCCGGCGAACCGCGCGGTCCGATGATGAGGTCGATGTGGGCGACCTCGTTGCCGTCGCCGACGAGCGCTTCGCCGACCTGAACCTTGGTGATCTTCGCCATTCGGTGTCTCTCCCTGGATTCCGAAATAGAGCCGCGCGCCGGGCGGTGCCGCGGCCGGGAAGCCATCCTTGTTATCGGCGCCCGACCATGCCGGCCGAGCCGGTTGGGCCGAGCCGGTTGGGCCGGACAGCGCGGCGGACCCTACAGCGGGCCCCTGCGGCTCACAACCCGCGCAAGGCCCTGACACGAAGGAATTTCCATCCGCCCGGCGCTATGGACACCGGATCGTGCACGCGGCTCAGGCCAGCCGGGCGCCGGCGCCCGCGAGCGCGTCCCAGAACAGCGTCGCGACGGTGAAATCCGCGCTCGTGCCGGGATTGATCGACCGCGCCTTCAGCGACGCGTCGAGGGCCAGGAGCGCGTCGACCGGCCGCGCGGCGAGGTCGATCCCGGCCAGTGCCGCCCCGACTTCCCGGCGGACGCCCTCGGCCGCGGCCGCGCCGTGCTTGCGCGCGACGTGGCTGTCCGGGACGGCGCGCAGGAAGGCGAGGTGGATCGCGGTCGTGCACCAGGTCGGGTCGAGCCCGGCGGCGCGGGCCTCGCGCAGGGCCGCGAGCCCGATCGCCGGCACGTCCGCGAAACCCGTGACGTAGGCGCGGGCAATCCGGTCCCGGTCAGCGGCCTCCGCCATGGCGTCGCGCAGGGCGCCGGGCGCCGCCTCGGCGACGTCGTGCCGGGCGGCCTCGCCGAGGCCGCCCGGATTCGCGCGGCGGATGCCCGCGAAGACGGCGTCGGAATCCGCGCCGTCCAGCGTGTCGAGCACCGCAGCGACGGTCCGGTCCTCCTCGGCCGCGACCGCGAGCGGCGCGCAGAGCAGCAGGATGCCGAGATTGGTGTTCTGGCCCACCGCCGCCACGGTGGCGGCGACGCCGTCGCGGACCCGCGCCCCGACGCCCGCGCCCGCCCGGGCCAGGGGCGGGGCCGAGACGTCGGCGCTCGTGACGAAATCCGCCAGCACCATGCGGTGGCCGGGCGCGTAGGCGTGGACGTTGCCGGGCTTGAGGGCGTCGAGTTCCGCGAGGCAGGCCGCCCGGTAGAGCGTGCCGATCAGCGCCGCGTCGAGGCCGGCCCCGCTCATGCCACCACGAGCCGGGGGCGGCTGGCGCCGCGGGCCGCGGCGAGGAAGCCCCGCACCACCGCGGCGGCGATGTCGGTCTCGCAGACGGTCTGGAGCCCCGACCAGGCCGGCATGGAATTGACCTCGAGGACCGAGAACCCGCCCTCCCCGTCCTCGACGAGGTCGACGCCGGAATAGTCGACCCCGACCGCGGTGGCGGCGGCCTCGGCCAGCTCGGCGGCGGCGCGCGGCATCGCCCAGGGCAGCGGCCGGCCGCCCCGGTGGACGTTGGTGATCCAGCCGTCGCCCTCGCGGATCATGCCGGCGATCGCCCGTCCGTCGCAGACGAATACCCGGTAGTCGCGCCACAGGCCGTCCCGGCGCGGCACGTAGCGCTGGAGGTAGTAGACCCGCGCCACCGCCTCCTCGTCGGGCAGGTCCTCCGGCCGCTCGATCAGGGCGAGCCCCTCCCCTTGCGAGCCGAACAGCGGCTTCAGGACCAGCGGCGCGCCCGGTCGCGCCTCGGCGGCGACCAGGGCCGCGGCCGCCTCGCGCTTCGAGAACACCCAGGTCGCCGGGGTCGGCAGGCCGGCCCGGTCGATCAGCAGCGAGGTCGCCGCCTTGTCGACCGAGCGTTCGATCGCGGTCGGCGCGTTCCAGACGGTGACCCCCGCGGCGACCAGGGCGTGCAGAACGCCCAGCCGCATCGTCGTCGCCTCGAAGGTGCCGCCCGCGATGGTCCGCATCAGCACGCCGTCCGGTAGCGCGTCGGCGAAGCCCGGCACGCGCAGCGGCTCGCCGCCGCCCGTGACCACGGCCACGTCGGCGAGGGAGAACAGCACCGGCTCGACGCCGCTCGCGCGCAGGGCCGCGAGCAGGCGGTTCTTGTGCCAGGTGCCGTTATCGGCCGCGAGCCCGATGCGCATGGGGGTCCTGATCGTCACGGGGCCGCCCGCCTCCGGGTCGGCCCGAGGTTCTGTCGCTCGGTGGATCGGACTGGGGGCCCCGCCGCGCGGGAGGGGCGCCCCGCGTGCCCTCAGGCGAAGGACGCGTCGACCAGCGTCGGCTCCAGGCGGCCGCCGCGGTAGGTGGCGCCGGAGCGCACCGACGTGACGATCGCCTCGGCCGGCGAGAACAGGGCACCGTCGATCTTGTAGAAGTCGCCGTTCACCCGCGCGAAGATGTCGGCGAAGGGCGCGCCGTGGTCGCTCGACGTCGTGGAGGGCAATTGCTCGGCGAGCTGCCTGGCGTCGGCATCGTCGGCGTCCACGAAGAGCTGGACCCGGCCGCCGTAGATGATCGCGTCGTTGGTCCGGCCCATCGCCTTGATGAAGTCCGGGTGCGGCGGCGACAGCGGCGCCGAGCCGATCCCGTCCACGATGGCGTGCAGGTCGAAGCCGACCGTGTGGGCCTTGTGGAGGGCGACTTCCAGGACGCGGGCCACGACCTGCGTGGAGCCGGCGAGGCTCTGGGTCGGCGCGAAGATGAAGGTCAGATCCTCGGGCTTGAGGCCGGAGGCCTCCGCGACCTTGGCGACGACGCTCTCGGGCGGGCCGCCGGCCGCTTCCAGCACGAGGGCGGTCTTGGTGGCGGAATCGCGGAAGCCGAGTTCCTGGTACAGCTCCTCGACGGCCGCCACAGCGCGGCCCGGGCCTGAGCCGAGGGCGAAGAAGCCCGAATCCCCGGTCTCGTCCGCGAGGCTCCAGCCCGCGTACTGGCTGCCGAGGCAGGCGAGCACCGGGTCGGCGGAATGGACCGTCACCGAGTAGGGCCAGGACGCGATCGGCCCGCTCGGCGCGATCGTGACGGTGCCGAGGCCGCCGAGGCAGATCTCGGCGATGCGCCGCCCGGCCTCGATCGAGCCCCGCGCCTGCGCGCCGGCATCGACCATGCGGGCGCCGCCGGCGGCCTGCGACACGGAGAGCCGCAGCGTCGCGGCGTCGGCCACGAGCCGCTCGACCAGGGGGCCGGAGAGCGCGTTGATGCTGGGATAGGACGGGCTGGCACTCATGACGGGGCTTCCTCGGGGTGTGTTTTCTTCGCCGCGCAGACGGCCCGCAGGTGTGCCGTCCGCGTTTCCAACAGGGCGAGCACCTCCGCCCGGTCCGCGCCTTCGGCCAGCACCGTGCAGAGCGGCGCGTCGCGGCGGACCGCCGAGCCGGGGCACGGGCGGTCGCGCACGCAGTCCGGCCAATCGAGGTCCGGCACAGGCGCAAGCTCACGGTCCGCGTAACAGATCTGCGCGGCCGCCGCACCCGCCGGATGCGGGCCGGGCTCCGGCATCTTGCCGAGGCAGGCGGCGATGTGGGCCGCGAGCAGCGGCGTCCCGCGCCGGTCGAGGACGTCGAGGGTCGCGCCGGGCCTCGGGTTGATCTCCGTGAGCCACCAGTCGGTCCCGTCGACCAGCAGGTCGGCGCTGGCGAGGCCGCGCAGGCCGGTCGCGGCGACGATCCGCTCGGTCCCGGCGGCGACGGCCTGCACGACGTGGGCGGGGAGCGCCGGGGATTCGCCGGCGCCGCGGGCGAGCGCCCCGGCGTAACGGAACGGCCGGATCGGCGACGGCGCGCACCATTGCTGGGTGACCGCGAGGACACGGATCGTTCGGCCGTCGGCGAGGACGTTCAGGGCGTGGGGCCGCCCCGGCACGCGCGCCTGGAGATAGTGGCCCGCCGGCGCGGGCGACCGGGTGGCCGGCCGGATGTGGCTGCCGCCGGAACCCCCAATCCGCTTGACCAGCCAGCCCGCGGGGTCCGCCGGCGGCGCGGCCGCCACGGCCGGATGCGGCACGCCGAGGCGCGTGCACAGCGCGGCGAAGGCCACGGGATCCTTCAGGGCGGCGACGGTCCCGGCCGAGGCGCCGATGAGCCGGTGCCGCGCGGAGAGGCGCGCGATCAGGTCGGGGGCGTCCTCGAAGCCGCTGCCCAAGATCAGGCCGACCGGGTTCCCGGCCAGCGCCGCGAGGTCGTCGAGCGCCGCCAGGGTGGCGTCGGCGGCGGGGCCGGTGCCGAAGCGGCCCGGCAGTTGCCGGTAGGCCTCGGCCAGCGCGCGGGTGTCGGAATCGCCGAACAGGTCGGCGACGTAGGGCCGAAGCCCCGCGCGCCGCGCCGCCTCGGCCAGGGCGCGCCCGGCCTGCGCGGCGATCAGGACCGCGTCCGCCATCGGCATCCGGTCCGGGAGCGGCCTAGCCGGCGATCTCCACGGCGAGCTCGTAGGCGTCGCGGAAGTCGAGGCACAGCGGCGTGTCGGAGGCGAGCATCCGGTCGAACAGGCGCCGCTGCGTCTTGTACTTCACGTCGCCGACGGCCAGCGCGCCGATACCGACCCCCTTGCCGGTGGGCAGCGCGACGTCCACCGCGTTGACGTCGATCCCCGCGATGCCGGCGGGCGGCACGGCGTTGACGTCGGACGCCACGAGCAGCTTCGGCGCGGATTTAAGATCCTCCGCGGTGAGGATCGGGATGCCCGCCGGGCCGGCCGAGAGGATGACGTCGGCGTCGCGGATGGCCGCGCGCCGGTCGTCGGGCGTCGTGCCGTCGACGGCGCCGACCTCGATGCCGAAGCGCCACTTCATCGTGAAGGCGATCTTCGAGACGCGCTCCTCGCCGTCGTGGCCGACCAGGACGGTGGTCGCGCCCTGCAGGGCGCCGATCACCGCGGCCACGTAGGCGACGACGCCCGCGCCGCCGAAGATCACGATGCGCTTGCCCTTGAGGTCGGTGTTGAACTTCTGCCGCAGGGCGCGGGAGACCTGCGCCACCATGGCGGCGCCGGTGGTGAACGAGCCCGCCGGGTCGGCGAACACGTGGTTCACGAAGGGCGGCACGAAGGCCTTCTTGGCGCGGTCGACCATGTCGAGGGCGTCCTCGGCGTTCTTGCCGCCGATGAAGATGCCCGTCCGCGTCCCGTCGGCCGGCGACCGCGAGAAGATCGAATCCTGCGTCAGGGTGACGACGTCGGCGAGGCTGACCTCCGCGTAGGTCACCACCGTCTCGAAGCCGGCATCCACGGCCATGTTCACGTCGAACGGGCTCATGTGCCGGAGCGGCGTCAGCATGTGGAGGATCGAGCGGGCCATGGAATCCTCGTGCGGCGCGCGAGAAGAGAGGCGCCTTCTCTCCGTCCAAACCCGGAGCGGCGCCCCGGGTCAAGCCCGGGGCGGCCGGCTCACGCCGGACCGGTTACCGAAGCGCCACCGTTGCGGCCCCGGGCGATCACGAACCGGAGGGGTCCGCCCCGGTCGAGGCCGGCCACTAGGGCGCGGGCCTCCGCCTCGGACGGGACCAGCGCGAAGCCGGTCGGCCCCCAGGAGGACTGGCCGTAGCCCGCGACGCCCCGCGCGGCGACGCTGGCGAGCGCCTCCGCCACCGCGGCGCTGGCGTAGCGGCCGCCCTGATGGGGCGCGAAATGGTCGCCGATCAGCGTCTGGATCCGGGTGATGCCGGCGCCGAAGCCCTGCGGCTCCGCCAGGGCGACGGCGGGCAGCACCTGCATCAGCGCGATCCGGCAGATCTCGGCCGCCTGCGCCTCGGGAAAGCGCGGCAGGTCGCGGAAAGCCTCGACCTCGCGCGTCCCGTGCACGCCCGCCATGCTCGGATCGAGGATCAGGACGATCCGCCAGGCCTCGGGATAGGGCAGGCGCGCGATGACCGGCGGCGGCCCGCCATCCGCGCCGCGGCCGCCGTCGACGATGAGGCCGCCCTCCGTGAAGGCGCACAGGCCGACGCCGGACCGGTTGCCCCGGTCCAGGGTCGCCGCGAAGGCCTCCGCCGCGAAGGGCTCGCCGTTGAGGCGCGCCATCGCGGCCGCCACCGCGAGGGCGAGCTGCGTGCCGGAGCCGAACCCGGCATGGGCCGGGATCACCCGCTCGACATCGATGGCGACGTCCCCGCCGCGCCCGAGATGGGCGGCGGCGGCCTCGACGTAGCCGCGCACCCGGTCGGATTCCGGGCCCGTGACGGTGGGCCGGGCGGCCCGCCGGGCGGTCAGGGCCAGGGACGGCGCGTCGATGGCCAGCCCGATGCTGCCGAAGCGCCGGCCGAGCCCGCCATGCAGGTCCAGGAAGCCGAAATGCAGCCGCGCCGGCGCCTCGACCCGCACGGTACCGTCCGCCGTCGCCTCGTTCCGTTCGGGGACCTCGCCCAACGCTCTTCCCTCGAATCCCGTCTCGAATCCCGCAGGCCCGGCCCCTGCGCGGCGCGCTTGTCACACGCGGCCCGGAACCGGGCAACGTGGACGCACGCGGATCGTGCCCGCCGACCGCGCAGGACTGATCGATCGCGGAGAGCGCGCGCGGCGGTGAACCGATACCCGCGATTCACTTCCCGACGCGCATCGCCGCCGGACCCCCTTGCCGCGGTGCGCGGATGAAGGCAAACCTAGGCCCGCGACGGCGCGCCGAGTTTGCCGCCTGCCCGGACATGCCGGGCGGATGAGCCATTCCGATTCGGTGGGGAACCCTCGGGCTCGAGGGGCACCCGCTTCGTCCGGTCTTACGGCCGTCGCCCGCTCCGAAACCAAGCAAGAACGTTGCGAGAGGGAGCATGGCAGCCTGGGTGAAGGGTGGCGCGACGGACGCGGGCACCGCCATCGAGGCGGCCGCATCCCTCCTCGCCAAAGCGCGCGCGCCGGTGATCGCCGGCCTCAGCGCCGACGTGGCCGCGATCCGCGCGGCCTACGATCTCGCGGGGCGCATCGGCGCCTCCGTCGACACCGCCGGCGCGGCCGGCACCTACGCGGACCTCGGGGCGCTGAGCCGGGTCGGGGCGCTGACCTCGACACCCGCCGAGGCCGTCGGGCGCGCCGACGTGGTGCTGGTGGTCGGCGCCGCCCCCTGGCAGGCGCCGCTCCTGAAGCGCCTCGTCGACGGCAAGCCCGGCCGCGGTCGCGCCGCCGGGTCGGACCGCACCCTGCTGGCCGTCGGTGCCAACGCCACCGCGTCCCTGTCCTGGCCGGCCGAGGGCGGGCTGACCGAGGCGGTCGGCGTGCTGCGCGCCCACGCCCGCGGCCACCTCGCCGGCGATGATCTCCCCGGCCAGATCGCCGCGCAGCTCGCCGCCGCGCAGTACGGAATCCTCCTCTACGACGCCGCCGAACTCGGCGAGGTCGGCATCGAGATGCTCCAGGGCCTCGCCATGGAGCTCAGCGAGACGACGCGCTGCTTCACCCTCGCGGTCGGCGGCACCGGTCAGGACCGGGCGGTGGTGCCGGTCTCGGCCTGGCTCACCGGGCAGGCGCCGCGCAGCGGCTTCGGGCGCCGCGTGCCCGAGCACGATCCCTGGCGCTTCGACGCCACCCGGCAGGTCGCCGCCGGCGAGGTCGACGCCGTTCTCTGGCTCGGCGCCGTCCCGGTGTCGCGCCCGGACTGGTTGTCGAGCGTCCCCTCCGTCGCGCTGGTCGCGGACGGTGAGGCCGGGGCCGCCGAGGTGGTGATCGCGGTCGGCCAGCCCGGCCGCGACCACGGCGGCGTGTTGTGGAACGAGCAGCGCGCCGCGCTGACCTTCTGGCCGGCCTCGGCGCCGTCGGATCTGCCGTCGGCCGCGTCGGTGCTGGGCGCCCTGAAGGAGCGCCTGGTCACGGGCCCGGCCGCGTCGAGGAGTGAACCCGCATGCTGAGCGTGATCCGGGGCGGGCGCGTCGTCGATCCGACCGCGTCCCGCGATTCCGTGGGCGACGTCTGGATCGAGGACGGCCGCGTGATCGATCCGCCGGGCCGCGAGCCCGACGCCGTGATCGACGCCGCGGGCTGCGTGGTGATGGCGGGCGGCGTCGAGGTGCACTCGCACATCGCCGGCGGCAACGTGATCACCTCGCGGCTGCTCCTGCCCGACCTCTACGTCAGCGAGGCGGCGCCCGACGGCCATCCCTTCGCCCACGCGGGCGGGGCGGCGGCCTGGATCGGCTCGACCTACGCGCGGATGGGCTACACCACGGCCGTCGAGCCGGCGATGCCGCCGACCCACGCGCTGGGCACGCAGCTCGAACTCGCCGACATCCCGCTGCTCGACCGCGGCGCCCTGACCGTGATGGGCAACGACGACCAGCTCCTGCAGCTCCTGCGCGAGGGCCAGGGCGGCAACGCCGTGCGCGACCTCGTCGCCCTGTCGGTCGCCCAATCGCGCGGCCTCGGGGTCAAGTGCATCAACGCCGGCGGCGCCTCGGCCTTCAAGGACGGGGCCCTGCGCCTGTCGCTCGACGACGAGATCCCCTGCTACGGGCTCTCGACCCGTCAGATCATGGGCTCGCTCCTCGACGCGGTCGAGGAGATCGGCGTCCCGCACCCGCTGCATGTCCACTGCAACAACCTCGGCCTGCCCGGGGCCGACGACAGCTTCATGGCGACGCTGGACGCGGCGGAGGGACGGCGCATCCACTTCGCCCACGCGCAGTTCTACGCCTACGGGGCGGTCGACCCGGCCAATCCCGGCACCGGCGGCTTCCGCTCGGCCGCCGAGCGGATCGCGCAGGCGATCACCGACAACCCGAACGCCACCCTCGATATCGGGCAGGTCGTGTTCGGCCAGACCGTGACGGTGTCCCTCGACATCCTCCGCCAGTTCGCCGGCCGGAAGGGCGCCAAGCCGAAGAAGTGGGTCCTCAACGCGGGCGACGCCGAGGGCGGCGGGGTGGTGCCGTTCCTGTACCGGCCCCGGGGCCCGACCAGCTCGCTGCAATGGGCGATCGGCCTGGAGATCATGCTGCTCTCCACCGACCCGGAGCGGACGATCCTGACCACCGACCACCCGAACGGCGGCCCGTTCACCCAGTACCCGCGCATCATCCACCTGCTGATGGACAAGTCGGAGCGCGACCGCGAGATCGCGACGCTGCCGAGCGTGGTCGGCGAACGGTCGAGCCTCCCGGGGCTGGAGCGCGAGTACACGCTCTCGGAGATCGCGCAGCTGACCCGGTCCGGACCGGCGAAGCTCCTCGGCCTCGCCGACCGGGGCCACCTGCGGGCCGGCGCCCGGGCCGACGTCGCGGTCTACCGCGACGACGCGAACCGCACCGCGATGTTCACCGCCGCCAAGCTCGTCCTCAAGGACGGCGTGCCGATCGTAGAGGACGGCGAGGTCGTTGAGTGGCGCGCCGGCCGCACGCTGTCGCTGACCGTCGAGTCCGACAAGGCCATGGCGAAGCGCGCCGACACCTACCTCACGGAGCGGTTCGGCGAGGGCCTCGACAGCTTCGCCGTGCCCGACGCGGCCTTCGGCGAGGGCCGGGAAATCTTCGAGGCGGTGCCATGCCGGGCGTGATCAGCGGGGCGAGCCGCGGGAAGTACGATGTCTGACCTCACCCTCAACGGCATCCCGGTCGTCGACACCTTCGCGGAGGCGTTCGACGTGGCCGGCACGGCCATCATCGTCACGAACGACACCGCCAAGTGGGCGATGATCGCCGCGACCACGATGACCGGCTTCGCCACCTCGGTGATCGGCTGCGGCGCCGAGGCCGGCATCGACGCCGAGCTGTCGCCCGAGCAGACGCCGGACGGGCGGCCGGGCGTGCGCATCCTGCTGTTCGGCTTCGAGCCGAACGGCCTCAAGGACCAGCTGATCAAGCGCGTCGGGCAGTGCATTCTCACCTGCCCGGGCACCGCCTGCTACGCGGGTGTCGACGGGCCGACCAAGATCAAGCTCGGCGGCGCGATCCGCTATTTCGGCGACGGGTTCGCGGTGGCCAAGCGCCTGCCCGACGCCACCGGCAAGGCCCGGCGCTACTGGCGCATCCCGGTGATGGACGGCGAGTTCCTCTGCGAGGACTCGGTCCGGGCCGTCGACGGCGCAGTCGGCGGCGGCAACCTGCTGTTCCTCGGGCGGAACCACGCCGAGACGCTCAAGGTCGCCGAGATCGCCGTCGAGGCCGCCAAGGCGGTCCCCGGCGCGATCCTGCCGTTCCCGGGCGGCATCGTCCGCTCCGGCTCCAAGGTCGGCGGCCGGACCAAGGGCATGATGGCCTCGACGAACGACGCCTACTGCCCGACCCTGAAGGGCCGCGCCGGCTCGGCGCTCCCGGCCGAGTGCGGCGTGGTGCTGGAGATCGTGATCGACGCCCTCACCTCGCAGGGCGTGTCCGACTCGATGCGCGCCGGCCTGCACGCCGCCACCGAGATCGGCGGCAAGCACGGGCTGATCGCCGTCACGGCCGGCAATTACGGCGGCAATCTCGGCCGCCACCACTACCACCTGCGCGACCTGATCGCGCGCGACAGCGCCAAGCCGGAGGGCTGAGCCGTGAGCACCCTCACCCTGCGCGCGGCCCCGCCCGAGCGCCTGGACCTCCTGAACGTCAACCCGCGGGCGCTCAGCCGCCTGTCCCAGGGCGAGGCCGAGCGCCTCGAGATCGGGACGACCCGGACCGGCGTGCGCCTCGGCGACTGCTTCGCGGTCGCGCTGGACGGCTCCGACACCCTGACCATCGAGGGCGGCCACGAGCGCCTCGACCGGGTCGGGGCGTCGCTGTCCGAAGGTACGATCCGGGTGACCGGCGATGTCGGCCAGCGCCTCGGCGCCGGCATGGCGGGCGGCAGCCTGACCGTCACCGGCCATGCCGGACCTTACGCGGCCTCCGGCGCCACCGGCGGCACGATCACCGTCGAGGGCGATGCCGGGGACTACGCCGGTGGCGCGGTCTACGCCGCGAAGGCCGGCCTCGACGGCGCGACGCTGATCATCCGCGGCAGCGCCGGCGCCCATCTCGGCGACCGGATGCGGCGCGGGACGATCGTGGCCGGGCGCGCGGGCGCCTTCGCGGGCTCGCGCATGATCGCCGGCACCCTGGCGGCGCTCGCCGTGGGCGATCATCCCGGCTTCGGCATGCGCCGCGGGACGCTCCTCGTCGGCAGCCACGGCCGGATGTCGCCGACCTTCGTGGAGACCGGGACGCACGACCTCGTGTTCCTGCGGCTGCTGGCCAAGGCCCTGCGCGGCCTGAGCGCCGAGCACGCCGACCTCCTCGGCAAGCCGCTGCGCCGCTACTCCGGCGACCTCGCGACGATCGCCAAGGGCGAGATCTGGGTCGCGGCCTGACGCCGCCTGGGCAAGGGGCGTGGACGCGTCCTATGCTCCCCGCCAAGCCGGCCCGCACGAGGCCGGCAGCCCGGGGAGGCGCCCATGCTGCTTCTGCTGTCGATCTGTCTCGTCGCCCAGCCCTCGACCTGCCGCGAGGACCGGATCGAGATGTCCTTCGAGAGATCGAGCCCCTTCGTGTGCCTGCGCAATTCGCAGAGCGCGCTCGCGACGTGGCAGGCGGCGCATCCGGAATGGCACGTGGAGCGCTGGCGCTGCGCCGCGAAGGGCAGCCTGCCGAAGGACCTGTGACGGGACCTTGGTTCGGCGCTCCGGCGGTGCCATGCTCGGGCCCGCCGGCACGCCGGTACTGAGAGCGGGACGGGGACGATGCGCTCGCTGAAGGTCCGGTTCGCGCTGCTGCTCGGCGGCACCGCCATCGTGGTGGTGCTGGCCGCCGCGGCCGCGCTGGCGGCGATCGGAGCGGCGGAGCGCACCGTCGACCGGACCCTTGAGGCCCAGCGGCGTCTCGAGCTGCTGGCCGAGCTGTCCGGCCGCCTCACGCAGTTCGGTCTCGCGGCGGTGGAGACCGTCGGCAATCCCGACGGCCAGCCCGAGGCGATGGCGATCGCCCGCGACAACGCCGACCGCGCCCTGACCACCGTGGACGAGGCGCTCGCCAAGAGCTTCCCGCCGAGCGACGACCCGGCCGACCGGATGCAGTACGCCGCGCGCACCCGCCCCATGGCGCAGCTGCGCGCGGCGCGCGCCGTGCTGGACCGGCAGGTGTCGCTGATCAGCCGCCAGACCGAGCCGGAGCGGCGTCAGGACGCGATCAAGGGCGCGCTCAACGGTTTCGGTGCCATGACCGGCCAGCCGCTCTCCTTCCTGATCGAGGCCGAGCGGCGCAGCATGGCGCTCGGCTCCGAGGAGGCCCGGGCGCTCTCGGAGCGCCTGCGGGTGGCGGCCGCCGCCGCGGTGGCCGCGGCCCTCGTGCTGCTGGCGATCCTCTACCGCGGCGTCACCCGGCCGACCCTGGCCCGCATCGAGGAGGTCCGCCGCGCCGCGAGCGCCATCGGCCACGGCGCCCTGGACACGCGCCTCTCCGTCGCCACGCGGGACGAGCTCGGCCTGCTCATGACCAACGTCAACCGCATGGCCGCCCGCCTCGCTCGCCGGGAATCGCGGGTCGCGGCCGACCGGGCGGCGCTGGAGGACACCGTGGCGGCCCGCACCGCCGATCTGCGCGCCGCCAACGCCCGGCTCGAGGCCGTCGATCAGTCCCGCCGCCGCTTCTTCGCCGATGTCAGCCACGAACTGCGCACGCCACTGACGGTGATTCTGGGCGAGTGCGACCTCGCCCTGCGCGGCGCGTCCCGGGGCACCGATCCGGGACCGGTCTTCGCGACGATCAAGAAGCGGGCGCAGCGCCTCAAGCTGCGCGTCGAGGACCTGCTGCGCGTCGCGCGCTCGGAATCCGGCGAGATCGCGTTCGACAAGCGCCGCCTGGGGCTGGCCCAGGTCCTGGCGGAGGCCGTGGACAACATGAGCTCCGAGGCGGCGCGGCGCCGGGTGGGCCTCACCCTCGATCCCGGCACCCGCGACGTCGAGTGCCTCGCCGACCGCGAGTGGATGCGCCAGACGGTCGAGAGCCTCGTCGACAACGCGCTTCGCCACGCCGCCGGCCTCACCCGGGTCGAGGTCGCCCTGTCGGCAGGGCCCGGGCCGGTCGGACGGATCACCATCACGGATGACGGACCGGGCTTCGGCGCGTCGGAGGACGCGCTGTTCGAGCGCTTCAAGCGCGGCTCGGACGCCGGACCGGACGAGACCGGGTTCGGCATCGGGCTCGCGCTCGCGCGGTGGATCGTGGAGCAGCACGGCGGCACGATCCGGCTCGGCCCCGGGCCGGACGGGCGCGGGGCCCGGGTCACCCTGGACATCCCGGCCTGCGATCCGGCATGGGAGACGGGCCCGGTCGACGGCGCTGCCGTTGGCGCCCAAGTGGGCGCCCAAGCGGGCGCGCAGGTGAAGGAGTCGGCCGCATGACGCGGATCCTGATCGTCGAGGACGATATCGACATCCGCGGCCTCCTCGCCCGGGGGCTCGAGGCCGAGGGATTCGAGGTCGGGACGGCGGCCTGCGTCGACGAGGCCCTTAAGGCGGCCCACGACCCGGCCCCCGGCGCCGTGCTGCTCGACATCAACCTCCCGGACGGTTCGGGCCACGACGTCTGCCGGTCCCTGCGCGAGGGCGGCTTCCCGGGCGCGATCCTGTTCCTCTCGGCCCGCGACGAGATCCGCGACCGGGCCGAGGGCCTGGCTCTCGGCGCCGACGACTACATCATCAAGCCCTTCGAGTTCGACGAGCTGGTCGCGCGCCTGCGGACCCACCTGATGCGCCGCGAGCAGGCGGAGGCGCCGCGCTCGCGCATCACCGCCGGCAAGCTGATGCTCGACCTCGAGACCCGGCAGGCGAGCTGCGGCGAGGCGAGCGCCCGCCTCACGCCCCGCGAGGCCGACCTGCTCGCTATGCTGATGGAGAATATCGGCAAGCCGGTCTCGCGCGCCGACATCTTCGACCGGCTGTGGGCTAGCCAGGGCGGGCTCTCCCTCAACGTGGTCGACGTCTATATCGGCTACCTGCGCTCCAAGATGGCCGATTTCGTGCGCTACGGCGGGCCCGGCCTCGTCACCGTGCGGGGTAAAGGATTCATGCTGGAACTGCGCGGTCCCGACTTCCGCCAGTAGGCCCCTGTACTTTAGTCGCAGGCCCGCCCATTTCGCGATGGTTTCCGGACGCTTAGGAAGTCTCTCACGAAAAATTTGGGAGGATCCGGCAACTTAGTGCTTGAAGCCCGCCCGTGAATCGTCGATACATCTCCGGCGCCGGAAATGAGAGCGCCATCAGTGTCTTAGGGTCCTCTTAGGAACCGCGCGACACTCGGTGTAGATGTTGCCTGAGGAGAAACACCATGAAGTGGGCTGCCCCGATCGTGTCCGAGATCTGCGTCGGCATGGAAGTGACGAGCTACGAGTCGGCCGAGATCGACACCTTCAACTGAGTTTCACGGGCCGGGGATCTCGGGAGCCGCACCATGCGCGTCGTGATCCTCGGTTCCGCGGCCGGCGGCGGCCTTCCCCAGTGGAATTGCCGCTGCCCCATCTGTACGCTGGCGCGGTCCGAGCCGGACCGGGTGCGGCCCCGGACCCAGTCGAGCATCGCGGTCTCCGCGGACGGGTCGGACTGGCTGCTGATCAACGCCTCGCCGGATATCCGGCAACAACTCTTCGACAATACGCAGATGCATCCGCGCGAGGGCCTGCGGCACTCGCCGATCCGCGCCGTGCTCCTGACCAACGGCGACGTCGACCATGTCGCGGGTCTCCTGACCCTGCGCGAAGGTCAGCCCTACACGCTCTATGGCACGCGCGGGATCCTCGATTCGGTCAACGCCAACCGCGTCTTCGACGTGATGGCCGAGGGCGTGGTCGCCCGTCGGCCGATCGGCATGGACCAGCGCTTCGAGCCCCTCCCCGGCCTGTCGGTCACCCTCTTCCCGGTTCCCGGCAAGGTGCCGCTCTGGCTGGAGGACGAGACCATGCAGATCGGCGCCGAGACCGAGACCACGGTCGGCGCCCTGATCGAAGCCGGCGGCCGGCGCCTCGCCTACATTCCCGGATGTGCCCGGGTGACGGACGGTCTGCGCGCGCGCATCGCCGGCGTGGACGCGCTGCTCTTCGACGGGACCGTCCTGCACGACGACGACATGATCCGGGCCGGCGTCGGCACCAAGACCGGCTGGCGCATGGGCCACGTGCCGATGCGCGGCGAGAACGGCTCGATCGAGGCCCTGGCTTCGGTCGAGATCGGGCGCCGCGTCTTCGTGCACATCAACAACACGAACCCGGTCCTGGTCGAGGGCTCGCCGGAGCGGGCCGACGTCGAGGCGGCCGGCTGGACCGTGGCGCATGACGGGCTGGGTCTGACGCTCTAGGACGCCGCGCCGACGGCCTGCCGGATCCCCGCGCCGCGGCCTTATGCGCGACGGACGCTCGCCGGCGATGGTTGGGCGCCCGGGGAGACGGCACTATATCGTGGCTGAGCCCGGACAGTCGCCCCGCGCACGAGGGCGGGATCGGAACACAGGAAACGCGACCTGAGGACGGACGCCGGACACGCCATGAACGCCATTTTCCCGACCCCCGATGCCGCCGACAGCCAGCGTCTCCTGAGTCCCGAGGAACTGGAGGCGGCCCTGCGCGACATCGGCGCGCGCCGCTACCACAACCTGCACCCGTTCCATCGGCTCCTGCACGACGGCAAGCTGTCGAAGGACCAGGTCCGGGCTTGGGCGCTGAATCGCTACTACTACCAGGCGATGATCCCGGTGAAGGACGCCGCCGTGCTGGCGCGGATGACCGACGCGTCGCTGCGGCGGATCTGGCGCCAGCGGATCGTCGACCACGACGGCGACCACGAGGGTGACGGCGGCATCGAGCGCTGGCTCAAGCTGGCCGAGGGCGTCGGCTTCGACCGCGACTACGTGCTGTCGACCCGCGGCATCCTGTCGGCCACGAAGTTCTCGGTCGAGGCCTACGTCCACTTCGTCTCCGAGCGGACGCTCCTGGAGGCGATCGCCTCGTCGCTGACCGAGATGTTCTCGCCGACGATCATCTCCGAGCGCGTCGCCGGGATGCTGAAGAACTACGACTTCATCACCAAGGACACGCTGGCCTATTTCGACAAGCGCCTGACCCAGGCGCCGCGGGACGCGGACTTCGCCCTGGACTACGTCAAGCAGCACGCCACGACGCCGGAGCTGCAGCGGCAGGCGATGGCGGCGCTGACGTTCAAGTGCACCGTGCTGTGGACGCAGCTCGACGCCCTGTACTTCGCCTACGTGGCCCCCGGCATGGTCCCGCCGGACGCGTGGCAGCCCGGCGAGGGTCTGGTGGCCGAGGCGTCCCAGGCCAAGCCTGGAGCGGCCGGCGGGAAGATGGCGGCCGGCGACCGTCCGCGGCTGCCGCGCGGCGTCCGGCTGCGCAACGACGAGACCCGCGGCAAGTGGGTCCTGCTCGCCCCCGAGCGCACCTTCGACCTCGACGACAACGCCGTGGCGGTCCTGAAGCTCGTGGACGGCGCGCGGAGCGTCGCCGACATCGCGGACGAGCTGGGCAAGACCTACGCGGCCGATCCCCGCGCCATCGAGGCCGACATCCTGGTGATGCTCGACGGCCTCGCGGAGAAACGGGTTCTCGAGCGATGAACGCGCTGACGCCGAACCGCCCCGACGCGCCGGCCCCGGTCGGTCTGCTCGCCGAGCTGACCCATCGCTGCCCGCTGCGCTGCCCGTACTGCTCGAACCCGCTGGAGCTCGACCGCCGGTCGGGCGAGCTCGACACGCAGACGTGGCAGCGCGTGCTCGGGGAGGCGGCGGCGCTCGGTGTCCTGCACGTGCACCTGTCCGGCGGCGAGCCGACGGCGCGCAACGACATCGTCGAGATCACCAAGACCTGCGCCGATCTCGGCCTGTACTCGAACCTGATCACCTCCGGCGTCGGCGGGGCGCTAAGCAAGCTGCAGGCGCTCTACGACGTCGGCCTCGACCACGTGCAGCTGTCGGTGCAGGGCGTCGACGCGCAGAACGCCGAGAAGATCGGCGGCCTGAAGAACGCGCAGCCGCAGAAGTTCGAGTTCGCCGCCAAGGTGGTCGAGCTCGGCCTGCCCCTCACGCTGAATTCGGTGATCCACCGCGGCAACATCCACGAGGTGGCGGGCTTCATCGATCTCGCGGTGAGGATGGGCGCCAAGCGGCTCGAGGTGGCGCACACGCAGTATTACGGCTGGGCCTACGTCAACCGCGCCGCCCTGATGCCCGACAAGGCGCAGGTGGACGAGTCGATCCGGATCGTCGAGGCGGCCCGGGAGCGCCTGAAGGGCCAGCTCGTCATCGACCTCGTCGTGCCCGACTATTACGCGAAGTACCCGAAGGCCTGCGCGGGCGGCTGGGGCCGCAAGCTGATGAACGTCACGCCCCAGGGCAAGGTCCTGCCCTGCCACGCGGCCGAGACGATCCCGGGGCTGGAGTTCTGGAACGTCAACGACCGCTCGCTCGGCGAGATCTGGCGCGACTCGCCGGCCTTCACGGCCTATCGCGGCACCGACTGGATGAAGGAGCCCTGCCGCTCCTGCGACCGGCGCGAGAAGGACTGGGGCGGCTGCCGCTGCCAGGCGCTCGCGCTCGCCGGCGACGCGGCGGCCACGGACCCGGCCTGCTCGCTCTCGCCGCTCCACGCCAAGGTGCGGGCGCTCGCCACCGAGGAGGCGGCCGAGAACCCGCCCGACTACGTCTACCGGACGATCGGCAGCAACGTCCGGTCGCCGCTCAAGGAGGAAGTGAACTCGTGAGAAGTCTTGTCGTGAGGGGCCTCGCCGCGACGTCGGTCGCGCTGGCTCTCGCCGCGCTGCCGGCCCTCGCCGAGGACGCGCCGAAGCCCGCCACCGTCACCCCGGCGACCGCCGCCGCCCCGCCCTCCGCGGCGGATCTGCTGTTCGACCAGCCGCACATGAAGAACACGGCCGCGGGCTCGACGCTGACCTACGATTACCTGCGCCGCTCGGGGATCTCGAAGGGGCCGTTCGGAGCGCCGCTCGAGGACACGATCCAGCTGAAGGTGACGCCCGGGAAGACCGCCGAGGGCCGCGACATCAGCGTCGTGATGTTCTCCGGGCTGAACCGGATGCCGGCCGGCCCGTTCGAGGACATGGCGGGCAACCCGGTCGTCTCGCTCTTCCTCGAGAACCATCTCCGGGCCGTCGCGAAGGTGCTGGAGGCGAACCCGCGCTACCTCAAGCTCGCGATCCGCAAGGGCCTGCGCGAGAAGGCGACGGTGACGCCGACCAAGGTGGATATCGGCGGCCGCGAGGTCGACGGCTGGCGCGTGGTCACGAAGCCGTTCGCGGGCGACTCGATGGCGCAGCGCATGCGCGGCATGGACGACATGACCTATACCTTCGTGACCGCGCCCTCGGTCCCGGGCGAGATCGTCTCGATCGAGGCGTCGTCGAAGAGCCCCGACGGCGGCGAACTGCTTGAGGAGAAGCTGAGCTATGATCAGAAGGCTGGCTGAACGGGGCGCGCTGGCCGCCCTCGCCCTCACGCTGTCGGGCCTGACCGGCTGGGCCGCCGAGGAGAACGACTACCCGACCGACGCGCGGGTCGACTACGTGTTCGGCTGCATGGCCGCCAACGGCCAGACCCGCGAGAGCCTGCAGAAATGCTCGTGCTCGCTGGATCAGCTCGCCGCGATCCTCCCCTACGACAAGTACGTTCAGGCGAGCACGGTGCTCTCGATGCGGCAGGGCATCGGCAACCGGGCGAACGAGTTCAAGTCGACCAAGATCTTCGACGACAAGGTCGCGGAGCTGCGCCGCGCCCAGGCCGAGGCCGAGATCCGCTGCTACCACGGCTGACGGGCAGGTCTGAGCCGCACGGCGAGGCCGGCGTTGCACCGGCCTCCCGATTCGCGCACACCGGCTCCCGAACCGCGCTCGTGAACGGGACCCGCCTGTGACCCCCTCTTCCCGCCTGTCCGACCTGCTGCCGGCGCTCGGCGGCCGCACGCTGGTCATGGGCATCCTCAACGTCACACCCGATTCCTTCTCCGACGGCGGGCTGTTCGCCGGGGAGGCCGAGGCCGTGGCCCAGGCCGAGCGGCTGGTCGCCGAGGGGGCGGCGATCCTCGACGTCGGCGGGGAATCGACGCGGCCCGGCCACGTTCCGGTCCCCGCCGAGGAGGAGCAGGCGCGCGTCGTGCCGGTCATCCGGGCCGTGGCGCCGCGGCTGCCGGTGCCGATCTCGATCGACACCTACAAGGCCTCGACGGCGCGCGCCGCGCTCGAGGCCGGCGCGCGGATCGTGAACGACGTCTGGGGCTTCCAGCGCGAGCCCGACATCGCCAACGTCGCGGCCGCCCACGGCGCGCCGGTCATCATCATGCACAACCGCGAGACGATCGAGCCGGAGCTCGACATCGTCGCCGACATGCTGGCCTTCTTCGAGCGGTCCCTCGCGATCGCCCACCGGGCGGGCCTCGCGGATTCCGAGATCGTGCTCGACCCGGGGGTTGGGTTCGGCAAGACCTGGAATCAGCATCTCGAGGCGCTGCGCCGGCTGCCCGAGATCCGCGCCCTCGGCTTTCCCGTCCTCGTCGGCGTCTCGCGCAAGTCGCTCCTCGGACGCCTGCACGACCGCGAGACCCGTCCGGCGGACCGCCTGCACGGGTCCCTCGCCGCCCACGCCGTCGCGGCGACCCTCGGGGCCGACATCGTGCGCGTGCACGACGTGGCCGCGCATATCGACGCGATGCGCGTCGTCGACGCCGTGATGCGGCCGGAGGCGCGCTGAGCATGGCGGGCGACCTGATCCGCGTCACCCGGATCGCCGTGTTCGGCCGGCACGGCGTGCTGGCCGAGGAGGCGGTGCTCGGTCAGCGCTTCTACATCTCCCTGGAAGCGGAACTCGATCTCGGCCCGGCGGGCCGCTCCGACGACGTGGCCGGCACGGTGAGCTACGCGGATCTCACGGCGGTAGCGGTTGCGATCGCCACCGAGCGCCGGTTCAACCTGATCGAGGCTCTGGCCGAGACGGTCGCCGCGGAGATCCTCGCGCGCTTCGCGCAGGTCGACGCCATCACCGTTCAGGTCGACAAGCCGAGCGCGCCCGTCCCCGCCATCCTGGACAGCGTCGGCGTCGCGATCACGCGCCGCCGCGGAGCCGGTCGATGAGGGCGTATCTCGGCATCGGCAGCAATGTCGGCGACATGGTCGCGATGCTCGACCGCGCGGTCACCGGTCTCGCCGCGATCCCGGGCATCGACGTCGTGGCACGCTCGGCCGACTACCGGACCCCGCCCTGGGGCAAGACCGATCAGCCGTGGTTCCTGAACGGGGCCGTGGCGGTCGAGACCGACCTCGATCCGCACGGGCTGCTCGACGCCTGCCTGCGGGTGGAGCACGACCTCGGCCGGATCCGCGAGGAGCGCTGGGGCCCCCGTGTGATCGACATCGACGTCCTGGCCTACGAGGGCGCCAGCATCGACGACGCGCGCCTCGTCCTGCCGCATCGCTACGTGCGCGAGCGGGCCTTCGTGCTCGTCCCGCTGGCGGAGATCGCGCCCGACCTCGTCATCGGCGGCGAGCGCGTGGTGGACGCCCTGGCGAAGCTCGACTCGACCGGTATCGCGCGCGCCTGATGGCGGCGCGCGCCGCGGCGCTGCGCGTCAGCGCTCGCCGGGGGCGACGAGCTTGTTCTCTTCCTCGTCGAGGAGCGGCACGTCGTAGTCGCGCAGGACCTTGTCGATGTCGGCCTTGCGCTTGCGCAGGATGGTGTTCAGCAAGCGCTTCCAGTCGTTCTCGCCGATCCGGACACCCATGGCGATCCGGTACGCCATCGGCGGACGCTCCGGCTCCTTCAGCAGCGGCACGACGCTCATGGGCGTGCCGGACTGCTTGGCGAGCCAGCCCGCCGCCGGGCCCCAGAGGACGGCCGCGTCGATCTCCTTCGCGGCCAGGGCCGCGACGATCTCGGCAGCGACCGTCTGGTGCTTGCGGGACGGGTCGAGCTGGTAGGGCGCGTAGGCCTTCATGGCCGAGACGAGGCCCAGTTCGCCCATCCGGTTGACCGGCGGCGTCCCGGCGATCACGCCGATGCTCTTGCCCTTCAGCCGCGGGTCGTCGAGGGCCGTCACACCGTCGAGTTCGCCCGCGCGGGTGACCAGCGTGTAGGCCGATCGATAGTAGGGATTGGTGGTCTGGACGAGGTCGCTTCCGAAGGCCTGGCCCATGATGACGTCGCAGAGGCCGGTTCCGAGCGTGTTGCGCACGAAGCCCGGACCCTGCGTCAGCCAGTAGTAGCGGACCTTGATCTTCAACTCGTCGGCGATGATCGCCGCGATCTTGTTCTCGAAGCCGTCCTCCTTGCGTTCGGAGAACGGCATGTTGCCCGGATCGCCGCAGACGCGCAGCACGTCCGTGGTGACGGTATCCGGCAGATGCTGGGCGAGCGCGCCCTGCGCCCCGAAGACGGTCAGGGCGCAGAGAACGGCGATCCGGGCAGGAGACGACATCAGCCGCCCATGCATTCCTTCTCCGCCTTCTTGGCTGTCTCGGGCTTGCCCTCGTGCTCGGAGGGACGGATACGCCCGATCGCGCCGGAGGCGCGCGCCTTGAGGTAGACGTAGAGGTCGTCCGAGTAGCACATGACGTTCTTGTTGTCGCCGAAGGCCGGCATGACCTTCTGCTCGGCGGCGTTCACTTCCTGCTTGCCGCCCGCCAGGATGCCGATGAACTCCTCGTAGGAGAGGTGCTTCAGCGAGTCCTTGAGGGCCGGCGCGTAGGTCGAGCCCATGCCGTCCGGGCCGTGGCAGACGTGGCACTCGGCGTGATAGCGGCGGTAGCCCGAGTAGGTGTACCAGTCGAGCATCTTGCCGTCCTGGGTCACGTGGAACGTCGGGTGGCCCTCGGCGTCGAAGTACTTGCCGTCGTCGACCTTCACGGCCGCGTCCTTCTTCAGGAGCTTGTCATCCTGCTCGGCGGTCTTGTCGTTCGCGTTCAGCGAATTCGCCAGCTTGGGGTCGGCGGGCTTGGCATCCTCAGCATGTACGGCAACCGTCGAGACGGTCGCTAGGGCGAGGGCGGCGATAACCGGCCGCGTTACGATCTTGCTGAGGTTGAGCAACGCATGTGTCTCCCTTGATCGAGGCTCTTGGTCTCCCTCCGAGACGCAGCCTCTTGCGAGAAAGTCTAATCACAAGGATGCCGGCGCGGGAACCCGCGCCGGCACCATTTTTCACTTCAAACCCTGCGGCCGATTAGTTCGGCAGGGCGAAGACCGTCAGCTGACCGCCGAGGTTGGTGTACTGCGACAGAGCCGCGTAGCCACCCACCGCGCCGAGGCCGGCGTTCGGGTCGGTCAGACCGGCCGCGAGGCCGATGCCGGCCCAGCCGCCGACGCCCGAGAGGACGCCCACGTACTGCTTGCCCTTGTGCTGGTAGGTCATCACGTTGCCGATGATGCCCGACGGGGTCTTGAACTTGAACAGCTCCTTGCCGGTCTTGTCGTCGACCGCCTTCAGGTAGCCCTCAAGCGTGCCGTAGAACACGACGTCGCCAGCGGTGGCCAGAGCACCGGACCACACCGAGAACTGCTCGGGGTTCGTCCACTTGATCTTGCCGTTGACGCCGTCCCACGCGATGAAGTTGCCCATGCCGCCGTGCGAGTTCGGGGCCGGGTACATCGAGAGGGTCGCACCGACGTAGGGCTGGCCCGGGGTGTAGGTCACCCGGAACGGCTCGTAGTCCATGCAGACGTGGTTGGTGGGCACGTAGAACAGGTTGGTCTTCGGCGAGAAGGCCGCAGGCTGCTGATCCTTGGTGCCCAGCGCCGCCGGGCAGATGCCCTTGGAGTTGGTGTCCTCACCGTTCTGCTCGGTCGAGTACTTCGACACGACCAGCGGCCGGCCGTAGTTCTTCGAGCCCTTGTCCATGTCGACCTTGGTCGCCCAGTTGACGGCCGGGTCGAACTTCTCGGCGACGAGGAGGGTGCCGTCCGCGCGGTTCAGCGTGTAGCCGAAGCCGTTACGGTCGAAGTGGGTCAGGAGCGGCTGCTCCTTGCCGTCGATCTTCTGATCCGTGAGGATCATCTCGTTGATGCCGTCGTAGTCCCACTCGTCGTGGGGGGTCATCTGGTAGACCCACTTGGCCATGCCGGTGTCCGGGTTACGCGCCCAGATGGTCATGGACCACTTGTTGTCGCCCGGACGCTGCTTGGGGTTCCAGGTCGAGGGGTTGCCCGAGCCGTAGTACATCAGGTCGAGCTTGGGGTCGTACGAGAACCAGCCCCAGGTGCAGCCGCCGCCGGTCTTCCACTGATCGCCTTCCCAGGTCTTCAGCGAGGAATCCTTGCCGATCGGCTTGCCGAGCGAGGTGGTCTTCTCCGGGTCGACGATCAGCTGATCGTCCGGGCCCTCGGAGTAGCCGCGCCACACCTTCTTGCCGGTCTTCAGGTCGTAGGCGGTGACGTGGCACTGCACGCCGAACTCGCCGCCCGAGATGCCGACGATGACCTTGTCCTTGACCGGCAGAACCGTCGCGGTGTTGGTCTCGCCCTTCTTCGGGTCGCCGTTCACGACCGACCAGTTGACCTTGCCGGTCTTGGCGTCGAGCGACACGAGGGTGGTGTCGGCCTGGTGCAGGAGGATGGCGCCGTCGGCGTAGGCCAGACCACGGTTGACCGTGTCACAGCACATGACCGGGATCACGGACGGATCCTGCTTCGGCTCGTACTTCCAGACGATCTTCGCGTCGTGGTCGAGGTCGAGGGCGTACACGATGTTCGGGAACGGCGTGTGCACGTACATCATGTTGCCGACGACGAGCGGCGAGCCCTCGTGGCCGCGCAGCACGCCGGTCGAGAACGTCCAGGCGACCTGCAGGTCCTTGACGTTCTTGGCGTTGATCTGGTCGAGCTTCGAGTAGCGCGTATTCGCGTAGTCTACCGTCTGAAGAACCTGTTCCGCCGGGTTGGCGATGCCCTTCATGACGCTTTCATTGGCCAGCGCCGGCGCGGCGACGGCCGCGACACCTGCGCCGAGCGCAAGGAGATGTACCGCTCTCATGGGTTCCTCCGACAAGTCTTGAGAGTTCTCACGGCGCGCGAAGAGAGTGGCGTCGCTCGGACTCCGACCTGACTGTTTGCGACAGGGATGGACGCCTCGGTAGCGGGCATAGTGGACTTCGAGGAGATCTACTGATCCCCTAGCCAGGAGCCGCCATCCCTGAGGCGTCTCCCTCGAAACCGAGGCTTGCCCGGACCTTAAGAGATTTTTGAGCGCCGTCAACTCGCTGTTCGACGCCTGTGGGCACACGGTGAAAGCTTCTTTTCGGGTGACACAGACGCGACGGATGTCATGCGTTTGCGAAAAGAAATGTTGCGACGCACAAGAGATGCTGCCTGCTCTGGCCTCGGTCTCACGGGGATGTGTCCGTGTCCCATGCAGACCTTGCAAACAGGCGAGCTTTGCTGCGCTTAAGCATGCGTCCCCCGCGCGGTGGGCGGGATTTAGGCGCGCCCGGGCGCGCGGCCGATGTGGGCCGCCGGACTGCAGTGCAAGACGCTTCGGCGGCTATGAGTTGCCGAATTTTCCCGAAAGCCCCCTGTGCGCCCAGTCGCCGCATCCCGTTTTTGCGCGGATCCCCGCCTGATCGGTGGGGTTCGCGCGCGACAAATTGCCGAATCATCCCGTTTTTAAGAATCGGTTTGGGTCGCGCACGCGGACCACTGGGTCGGTCGCGGAATCTGCGGGACGGCTCTGGCCGGCGTCAGACCGCGCCGACCGGCCCGGTGCTCTCGAACTCGGCCGTGTCGCCGATCAGGTCGGTCACGGAGATGTTGAGGCGACGGCCGTTGGACAGGCGGAGCTGGGCGTCGGGCTCGAGCCAGACCGGTCGCAGGCCCGCATAGCTGCCGTACAGATTGCCGTAGGCGACGACACCGCCTTCGCGCCGCTCGACCACGACCCGGTAGCGGACGCGGACGGCCTCACACCCTTCGGCCGACACGAGACCGCGCCCGGTCAGCGTCTTGAGGATCTCGTTCGGCTCGAACATACGCGGGACGCAGGGGCGGGATTAAGCGGCAACCGAATTGCCATTTAATCCCGGACCCGCGGCGAGTCACGCCCGCCAGTGCGGATTGTGCGGTCAGTGCCGCCGCGGCTTCATCGGTCCGGGTCGGCGCCGCCGCCGACAGGTTCGGCTTCCAGGGGACGGACCACGATGCGACCGGACTCGACCGAGAGGGCCAGCCGTCCCTGCTTCAGCGCCAGCGCCTTCTCGCCGAACAGCGTCCGGCGCCAGCCCTGCAGCGCCGGGACCTCGGCGTCGTCGTCGTCGGCGACCGCTTCCAGATCGTCGACCGTGGCGATGATCTTCGGCGCCACGCCCTCGGCCTCGCAGACCGCCTTCAGCAGGACCTTCAGCAGCTCGACGATCGCGCCGTTGCCGCCGCTCCGTCGCACGCGCTCGGGCATCCGGACGGCGCTCGTGTCGCGGGCGAGACCGCGCTCCACGGCCGCGACGATGTCGGCCCCCGTCCGGGAGCGCTCGAAGCCCGCCGGGATCGTCCGAAGCCGCCCGAGCGCCTCCGCGCTCCGCGGCGCCGCCGAGGCGATATCGATGACCGCCTCGTCCTTCAGGACGCGCCCGCGCGGCACGTTGCGCGTCTGCGCCTCGCTCTCGCGCCAGGCCGCGACCTCCATCAGCACGGCGATCTCCCGCGGCTTGCGCATGCGGCCGGAGAGGCGGCGCCACGCCTGCGCGGGATCGGCGCGGTAGGTCTCGGGAGACGTCAGCACCGCCATCTCCTCGTCGAGCCACGCGCCGCGGTCGGTCCGCAGCAGCTCGGCGACGAGGACTTCGTAGATCTTCACCAAGTGGGTGACGTCGGACAGCGCGTAGGTCAGCTGCGCCTCCGAGAGCGGGCGCCGCGACCAGTCGGTGAAGCGGGAGGACTTGTCGATCTTGGCCTTCGCGACGTCATTGACGAGCTGCTCGTACGAGACGGAATCGCCGTAGCCGCAGACCATGGCGGCGACCTGCGTGTCGAAGAACGGGTGCGGCAGGATCCCGCCGATCAGCCAGATGATCTCCAGGTCCTGGCGGGCGGAGTGGAACACCTTGACGGTGCCCTCGTCGGCCATGAGGGCGATGAACGGCCCGAGGTCGATCCCCGGCGCCAGCGGATCCACCAGGACGCCGGTCCCGTCCGGTGCCGCCATCTGGATCAGGCACAGTTTCGGATAATACGTCGTCTCGCGCATGAACTCCGTGTCGACGGTCACGAAGGGCTGCTCGGCGAGACGTGTGCAGATCTGGCGCAGCGCGTCAGTGGTGGTGATCAGGTCCATGCACCGGCTATACGCAACCGCGGCGGACATGGGGAGACGCGGCTTCGCAGGTCCCCATCTTTCACGCGTTCACGCGCGGCCCGGCGACCGCGATCACGCCACGGCCGCGACCGCCGCCTTCCGGCGCGCCCGCGCCTGCCGGCGAATCCGCAGCGCGTCGGCCCGACGCTGCGCCTCGGCGCGCGCGAGCAGGCGGTCGAGGATGCCGGTCTCAATCCGCTCGCCGGTGGCCCCGTCGACGAGGCGGCGGATCCGGTCGACCCGGAACCCGCGATAGCCGCCGCGCCGGGCATCGATGCCGCCGAGCAGCGTCCGCCCCGGCCCGAGCCTGAGCTCGCGGGCGTCGAGGGAGCGGTTGCTCCAGGCCCCGGCCGCGTCCTCGTAGACGAGGTCGAAACGGCCCTCGAGGGGCAGCGTCCGCCACCCGGCCGCGGCGCGTTCGGGCGCCGCCTTCGCGGGGCGCTCCAGATCGAAAAAGAGGTTGTCGTTCATAGAGATGATATGGGGATTCGGGGTCTTCTGCGGTAGGCCGGCGGGCGAGTCGCGCGCGGCTTTCGGCGCCGTTCTGCGCGCCCCGCGCTTGACTTGGGGGGCCTCGCGTGAATGGTGCCGGCCTTCCCACAGAAGAAGCCCGTCATGCACCGTTACCGTTCCCACACCTGCGGGGCGCTCCGCCCGTCCGATGTCGGGCAGAGTGTCCGCCTCTCCGGCTGGTGCCACCGCATCCGCGACCACGGGGGCGTGCTGTTCGTCGATCTGCGGGACCATTACGGCCTGACCCAGTGCGTGATCGATTCCGACTCCCCGGCCTTCAAGGCCGCCGAGGCCGTGCGCTCGGAATGGGTCGTGCGGATCGACGGGCGCGTGCGCACGCGCCCGGCCGGCACCGAGAATGCCGAGCTGCCGACCGGCGCGGTCGAGGTCTACATCGACGACCTCGAGGTGCTGGGGCCGGCGGGCGAGCTGCCGCTGCCGGTCTTCGGCGACCTCGAGTATCCGGAGGAGACGCGGCTCCGGTACCGCTTCCTCGACCTGCGCCGGGAGAAGCTCCACGCCAACATCATGAAGCGCGGCGCGATCATCGACTCGCTCCGCCGCCGGATGCGGGACGGCGGCTTCTTCGAGTTCCAGACCCCGATCCTGACAGCCTCCTCGCCCGAGGGCGCCCGCGACTACCTCGTGCCGTCGCGGGTCCATCCCGGCAAGTTCTACGCGCTCCCGCAGGCGCCGCAGCAGTTCAAGCAGCTGACGATGATCGCGGGCTTCGACCGCTACTTCCAGATCGCGCCGTGCTTCCGCGACGAGGACGCCCGCGCCGACCGCTCGCCGGGCGAGTTCTACCAGCTCGACATCGAGATGAGCTTCGTCACCCAGGAGGACGTGTTCCAGGCGGTGGAGCCGGTGCTGCGCGGCGTGTTCGAGGAGTTCGCCGAGGGCAAGCGCGTCACCAAGGAATTCCCGCGGATCACCTACGCGGACTCGATGCTGAAATACGGCGTCGACAAGCCGGACCTGCGCAACCCGCTGATCATCGCCGACGTCTCCGACCTGTTCGCCCGCGAGGACGTGGCGTTCAAGGCGTTCAAGGGCGTGGTCGCCTCCGGCGGCGTCGTCCGGGCGATCCCGGCGACCGGGGCGGCGAGCCAGCCGCGCTCGTTCTTCGACAAGCTCAACGACTGGGCCCGCTCCGAGGGCGCGCCCGGCCTCGGCTACGTCGTGTTCGAGGAGGAGAACGGCGCGCTCACCGGCAAGGGACCGATCGCCAAGTTCATCCCGGCGGAGGTTCAGGCCCTGATCGCCGAGCGCTCCGGCGCGAAGGCGGGCGACGCCGTGTTCTTCTCCGCCGGTCCGGAGGCCAAGGCGGCCGGGCTCGCCGGCAAGGCGCGCGTCCGGATCGGCGACGAGCTGGGCCTCTGCGACAAGGACCAGTACGCGTTCTGCTGGATCACCGACTTCCCGATGTACGAGTGGAGCGAGGAGGAGAAGCGGATCGACTTCTCCCACAACCCGTTCTCGATGCCGAACATCGACCGCGAGGAGTTCCTCGCGCTCGATCTGGACGCCCTCGCGAGCGAGGACGAGAACGGCGCGAACACCAAGCGGATCCTCGGGATCAAGGCGTTCCAGTACGACATCGTCTGCAACGGCGTGGAGCTGTCCTCGGGCGCGATCCGCAACCACCGTCCGGACGTGATGGAGAAGGCCTTCGCCATCGCGGGCTATGGCCACGAGGTGCTGGAGCAGAAGTTCGGCGGCATGCTCAACGCCCTGCGCATGGGCGCCCCGCCGCACGGCGGCATCGCGCCGGGCGTGGACCGCATCGTCATGCTCCTGTGCAACGAGCCGAACATCCGCGAGGTCGTGCTGTTCCCGATGAACCAGCGCGCCGAGGACCTGATGATGGGCGCGCCCTCCGAGGCGACCCCCAAGCAGCTGCGCGAGCTGCACATCCGCCTCAACCTGCCCGAGAAGAAGGCCTGAGGCGCCCATAGTCCCCCGCGGTGGCGAGCCTCGTCGCGATCGTCGTCGCCCACGACAGCGCCGACGTGCTGCCGGCCTGTCTCGCGGCGCTCGCCGGCGAGCATGTGCCGGCGATCGTCGTGGACAATGCCAGCCGGGACGCCTCCGCGTCGGTCGCGGAGGCGGCCGGCGCGCAGGTGATCCGCAACGCCCGCAACGAGGGCTACGGCCGCGCCAACAACCGGGGCGTCCGCGCGGCCGAGACGGCGGAGCACGTCCTCGTCGTCAACCCGGACGTCGTGCTGCGGCCGGGCACCGTGGACGCCCTGCTGGACGCGGCCCGCACCTGGCCGGATGCCGGGCTTATCGCCCCGCGCCTCGTCGAACCCGACGGGCGCTTCTTCTTCCAGGCGCGGTCCCTGCTCGCGCCCTACCTGACCAATCCCGCGGGCCGGCTCGCGCTGCCGCAGGGCGATGCCTGCGCGCCGTTCCTCTCCGGGGCCTGCCTGATGATGCCGCGCGCCCTGTTCCTCGATCTCGGCGGCTTCGACGAGAACATCTTCCTGTTCTACGAGGACGATGACCTGTGCCGGCGCGTGGCCGACAGCGGCCGCGCCCTGATCCACGTCCACCGCGCCGTGGCGCTGCACGGTCGCGGCCGATCGTCGGCGCCGGAGCCGGGACGGGTGTTCCGCGCGCGCTGGCATCAGGCGTGGTCGCGCGCCTATGTCAGCCGGAAGTACGGCCTTTCGGACCCGAGCCTCGCCGTCCTGGGCGCCAACCTGCCGAAGGCGCTGCTGTCGGGTCTGGTCCTCCGGCGGGCCGGGCTCGAGCGTTACGGCGGCTCGGCCGCGGGCGCCCTCGCCTTCCTGCGCGGCCGGACCGCGCTGGCCCGCGAGGGTCTGACCGGATGAGTGCGCCGACGATCGCGACCGCTCTGGCGCGCGGGCGCAACGGCTTCACCGGCCTGCGGCTGATGCTGGCTCTGGCCGTCGTGGTGTCCCACGCGTTCAGCGTCGCGACCGGCGCGGCCGGCGACGAGCCCCTCGCCCGGCTCACCGGCTACACGCTGGGCGAACACGCGGTGAACGGATTCTTCGCGGTGTCGGGCTTCCTGGTCACCATGAGCTGCGACCGCCGCGGCCTCCGGGACTACGCCCTCGCCCGGACCCTGCGGATCCTCCCGGGACTCGTGGCGGCGACGCTCGTCGTCGCGCTCGGGCTCGGCGCGGCCCTGACTCGCCTGCCCGTCACCGAGTACTGGCGCGATCCCGCCCTGTGGTCGTTCATCCGCGGGACGCTGACGACCTTCAAGAGCAACGCCGCCCTCCCCGGCGTCTTCGAAGCGAATCCCTACCGGGCGCCCCTCGGCACGGTCTGGACGCTCAAGTACGAGGTGCTGTGCTACCTCGGCGTCCTCGTCGCCGCCCTGTGCGGCCTGCTCCGGCGCCGGTGGTCGGCGCCCCTGATCGTGGCCGGTCTGGCGCTCGCCCTGACGATCGCCTGCGGTCTCCGCGGTCCGGACCTGCCCAAGGGCACCGAGACGGCGCTGCGCCTGCCGCTGATCTTCGCGGCCGGGGCGTGTCTCTACCTGTGGCGCGACCGCCTGCGTGTCTCGGCGGCGGCCCTCGCCTGCCTGGTCTTCGGCGCCTGCGTCCTCGCGCGGACGCCGGCCTACCCGGCCCTGCTGTTCCTCGCCGAGGCCTACGGCGTGGTCTGGCTCGCCCTCGGCCCCCTCGCGCGCGGCCTGTTCGACCCTGCGGCCGACCTCTCCTACGGGATCTATCTCTACGGCTGGCCGGTCCAGCAGACCCTGCACGCCCTGTGGCCGGCCGCCTCCGGGCCCGCGCTGCTGGTGCCGGCCCTCGCCCTCACGCTGCCGGTCGCGGCGCTGTCCTGGTACGGGGTCGAGCGGCCGGCCCTGTCGCTGAAGGCGCGCGCGCTCGGGCGGCGGCGCCTCGGCACGATCGAGCCGGCCGGGCCGTGACCGCCGACGGGCCTCTCCCGCCGCTGAAGACGCTCGCTCGCGCGGCGCGGATGCTGGAGGCGGACGGCTTCGCGATCGTCGCCCGGAACGAGCGCGGCGACAGCCTCTACCTGCGGCGACCGGACTGCGCCTGGCACCTGCGCGTCTCGAACCACCGGCGCACCGCCAAGCAGCGCGCCCGGCGCTCCGATATCCTCGCGAGCCTCGTCATCGACGGGCCGCGCTCCTCGGATCAGATCGGGAACCTCGTCCGCGAGGCCGTCCGGAACTTCGAGGCCGCCCTGGCGCGGGTGGCGGATCAGGCGTCCGCGGCGGGGTCGCGGAAGTAGGGCTCCACGGTGCCCTTCAGCTTCACCGTCATCGGGTTGCCGGCCCGGTCGAGGGTCTTGCCGGCCGAGAGGCGGACCCAGCCCTCGCTCACGCAGTACTCCTCGACGTTCGTCTTCTCGACGCCCTTGAACCGGACACCGACCCCGCGCTCCAGCACCTTCTCGTCGTAGAACGGGCTGTTCGGGTTGGAAGCGAGGCGGTCGGGGGGCGTGTCGGTCATCGTCCGGATCTCGGATGGTCTTCGTATCGGGCCCCGCCGGTACGGGAATCCGCGCCCGCGCGCAACGCCGCGAGCAAGTCGGCGATCCGCCCGCTCTGGAGCAGCGGCACCAGCCGGGTCACCGCGTCGTGCGGGAGGTCCCACCACGCCGCCGCCACGAGCGCCTCCACGGTCGCCGCGTCGAAGCGGTGGCGCACGACCTTGGCCGGGTTGCCCGCCACCACGGCGTAGGCCGGCACGTCGCGGGTCACCACGGCGCGGGCCGCCACCACGGCCCCGTGCCCGACGGTCACCCCCGAGAGGATCATGCAGCCCGATCCGAGCCAGACATCGTGCCCGATCACCACGTCGCCCCGGGAGGCGTGGAAATCCTCCGGCGCCGCGGCGTCCGGGAACAGCCCGCGCATCGCCGCGAACGGATAAGTCGACGCCCAGTCGAGGCGGTGATCGCCGCCGAGCAGGATCTCGACCTTGTCAGCGATGGAACAATAGCGGCCGATCGTCAGCCGCCGCCCGCTCTCCGGGAAGCGGACTTTTGGACGCCCGTACGAATAAGCGCCTATGGAGAACCCGTGGGTCCTCGCCAGCTCGGCGAGGTGGATCCGGGTCTCGTTGTGCGGGTTGCGCCCCCTGCGCAGCCGGTGCAACAGACCGGTCATGACGCGAGCCCGCGCGATGCGCGACCGCGTCGTCCTCGGTGAAAAAGGTGAGCGGGAGCGTGGGCGATGGCCGATAACATGTCCGAGGACCTCAAGGCCGGGGCGCTCGTCTACCACCGCCTGCCCAAGCCCGGGAAGCTGGAGATCCAGGCGACCAAGCCGCTCGGCAACCAGCGCGACCTCGCCCTGGCCTACTCGCCCGGCGTCGCCGCGGCCTGCATGGCGATCCACGACGACCCGCAGCAGGCCGCCGAACTCACGGTGCGCCAGAACCTCGTGGCGGTGCTGTCCAACGGCACGGCCGTGCTCGGCCTCGGCGATATCGGCCCGCTGGCCTCGAAGCCCGTGATGGAGGGCAAGGCCGTCCTGTTCAAGAAGTTCGCCGGCATCGACGTCTTCGACATCGAGGTCGACCAGAAGGACGTGTCGAAGCTCGTCGACGTCGTCTGCGCCCTCGAGCCGACCTTCGGCGGCATCAACCTCGAGGACATCAAGGCGCCCGAGTGCTTCGAGGTCGAGGAGCAGTGCCGGGCCCGGATGAACATCCCGGTCTTCCACGACGACCAGCACGGCACCGCGATCATCGTGGCCGCCGCCGTCCTCAACGGCCTGGAACTCGCCGGCAAGAACCTGTCCGACGTCCGGATCGTCACGTCCGGCGCCGGCGCGGCGGCGCTCGCCTGCCTCAACCTCCTCGTGTCGCTCGGGGCGACCCGCGAGAACATCACGGTCACCGACATCAAGGGCGTCGTCTACAAGGGACGCGCCGAGCTGATGGACCGGTGGAAGGACGTCTACGCCCAGGAGACCGACAAGCGGACGCTCGCCGAGGTGATCCCGGGGGCGGACGTGTTCATCGGCCTGTCGGCCGGCGGCGTGCTCAAGCCCGAGTACCTGAAGGAGATGGCCGAGAAGCCGCTGATCATGGCGCTCGCCAACCCCTACCCGGAGATCATGCCGGATCTGGCCGAGAAGGAGCGGCCGGACGCCATGATCTGCACCGGCCGGTCGGACTTCCCGAACCAGGTCAACAACGTCCTGTGCTTCCCCTACATCTTCCGCGGGGCGCTCGATGTCGGCGCCCACAAGATCAACGAGGAGATGAAGAAGGCCGCCGTCAAGGCGATCGCGGGCCTGGCCCACGAGACCACCTCGGACGTGGTCGCCCGCGCCTACGGCGGCGAGGCCCGGCCGTTCGGACCGAAATCCCTGATCCCGAGCCCGTTCGACCCGCGCCTGATCCTGCGCATCGCCCCGGCGGTGGCCAAGGCCGCGATGGATTCCGGCGTCGCCGGCCGGCCGCTCCCGGACCTCGACGCCTATGTCGAGAGCCTCGACCGGTTCGTGCACCGGTCCGGCCTGATCATGAAGCCGCTGTTCTCGAAGGCGAAGGCCGAGCCCAAGCGCGTGATCTACGCCGAGGGCGAGGACGAGCGCGTGCTCCGCGCCGTCCAGGCGATCGTCGAGGACAAGGTCGCCCTGCCGATCCTGGTCGGCCGGCCGCGGGTGGTCGAGACCCGCCTGAAGCGCTTCGGCCTGTCGATGGTGCACGGCCGCGACTTCGAGCTGATCGATCCCGAGGACGATCCCCGCTACCGCGCCTACGTCCAGACCTATCTGGAAGTCGCCGGTCGCCGCGGCATCACGCCGGACGCGGCCCGGACCCTGGTCCGCACCAACAACACGGTGATCGGCGCCATCGCGGTCCGCCGCGGCGAGGCCGACGCGCTGATCTGCGGCCTTGAGGGCCGGTTCGAGACGCGCCTGCGCATCATCCGCGACGTGATCGGGCTCGCGCCGGGCGTGGAGCAGTGCGCCGCGATGAGCCTCGTGGTGACGCATAACGGCGCGTACTTCCTGGCCGACACCCATGTCCGCCAGAACCCCACGGCCGAGGAGATCGCCGACGTGGCGCAGGCCTGCGCCAGCCACGTCAGCCGGTTCGGGATGACGCCGAAGATCGCGCTCCTCAGCCACTCCGATTTCGGCCAGTCGGATTCGCCCTCCGCGATGAAGATGCGCGACGCCCTCGCGCTCCTGCACACGCGGAATCCCGAGCTGCAGGTCGACGGCGAGATGCAGGCCGATTCCGCCCTCAACGAGATGGTGCGCGAGCGCGTCCTGCCGGGCTCGCGCCTCAAGGGCGCGGCCAACGTCCTGATCTTCCCGAATCTCGACGCGGCCAACATCGCCTTCCAGTTCGCGAAGGTGCTGGCGGACGCGCTGCCGGTCGGCCCGCTCCTGATCGGCCCGGCCAAGCCCGCCCACATCCTGACGCCGTCGGTGACGGCGCGCGGCATCGTCAACGTCACGGCCGCCGCCGTGGTCGAGGCCCAGGCGGACGAGGCCGTCGCGCGCGCCGAGGAGGGCGGCGTCGGCATGCTCTCGGAGTGAGGGACGCCCGTCGGCGGCCGCCAGCGTGGCCGTCGATTTGCTTGCCCGTCCCGGGACCACGAAACCACCGGGAGACGACGCGATGTGCGCGGGCGACGATCCAACCTGCCACGCCTTCGAGGAGCACCGCCGCCGGTTCCGGCGGGATCTCGAGCCTGAGCGGCGCGCCTTCCTGAAGAGCGGCTTCGCGGCGACCGGCGCCGCGGCCGCGGCCCTCGCGGCGGGCGGTCCGTCGCTCGTGAGCCCGGCCCTGGCCCAGGCGAGCGGCGCCAAGATCGCCGCCACGGCGCATTACCACCTGCCGGCGAATGCCGAGACGGTCCACTGGGGCTTCTTCAGCCGCAGCCTCAAGCCCAAGGTCGAGATCGGCTCGGGCGACTTCGTCACGATCGAGACGCTCACCCACCAGGCGAGCGACGATGCCGAGCGCATGATCCAGGGCGATCCGGGCGCCGAGAGCGTCTATCTCTGGACCAAGGACAAGATGGGCGTCTCGCCCCGCGGAGCCGGCGCCATGGATGCCAAGGTCGGCCCCGGCGGTGGCCTCGGCGTGCACATCTGCACCGGCCCGGTGGCAATCCGCGGCGCCGAGCCCGGCGACGTCCTGGAGGTGCGCATCCTCGACGTCGCCCCCCGCCCCTGCGCCAATCCCAGGTACAAGGGACTGGCCTTCGGCAGCAACGCGGCGGCGTGGTGGGGCTACCACTACAACGACCTGATCACCGGCGATAAACCCCGGGAGGTCGTGACCATCTACGAGGTCGACGCCACCGGCGAGCGCGACTGGGCCCGGGCGGTCTACAGCTTCCGCTGGCCCGGCGTGACCGACCCGTTCGGCGTCTCCCACCCGACCATCGACTATCCCGGCCTGCCGGTGGACCACACGAAGACCCAGAAGACCTTCGAGGTCCTGAAGGGCATCCGCGTGCCGATCCGGCCGCATTTCGGCACGATGGGCGTCGCGCCCGCCGAGGCCGACCGGGTGAACACGATCCCGCCGAGCTACACCGGCGGCAACATCGACAACTGGCGGATCGGCAAGGGCGCGACCCTCTACTACCCGGTGGCGGTGCCGGGCGCCCTGTTCTCCGTGGGCGATCCCCACGCCAGCCAGGGCGATTCCGAACTGTGCGGCACCGCGATCGAGTGCTCGCTCACCGGCACCTTCCAGTTCATCCTGCACAAGAAGGCGGACCTGCCCGGCACGCCGCTGGAGGCGCTCGACTTCCCGATGATCGAGACCCGGGACGACTGGGTTCTGTCCGGCTTCAGCTACCCGAACTACCTGCGGGATCTCGGTCCGGACGCGCAGAGCGCGATCTTTCAGAAATCCTCGATCGACCTCGCCATGCGCGACGCCTTCCGGAAGATGCGCCAGTTCCTGATGCACGCGAAGGGCCTCACCGAGGACGAGGCGATCTCGCTGATGTCGGTGGCGGTCGATTTCGGGATCACGCAGGTCGTGGACGGCAACTGGGGCGTCCACGCCGTGGTCAAGAAGGCGATCTTCTCCGATCGCGTCGCCTGACGCCTGACGCCTGACGCCTGACCCGGTCACGCGGCCTTCGCGGCTCCGGTCATCGTCATGAGGCCGGCGATGACCCGGTAGGTCTCGGTCCAGGCTTCCCGGACCTCCGGCGTGAAGTCCGGGCCGAGCCCCTGCTCCAGGGTCCAGAGCAGTGCCGCGCCGACCGCCTCGAAATGCGCCTGCATCGCGCCGTAGCCGACGTGCCGGTCCCCGAGATCGCGCACGGCGGCGACGAGCGCCTCCGGCTTGTCGAGGTTGGCCACCGCCAGTGCCAGCATGGCGACGAGTTTGCGCTTCTGCGCGGTCATGTCGTCCGGGAAGAGCGACCGGACCTGCGGCGCGATGTCGAACAGGCGTCCGTAGAACAGCTCTGCCGCGGTGTCGCCGAGCGCCTGCACCGTCGCGAAGCTGCGCTGCACGATCGCGACCTGGGCGGCGGAGACCGCGTAGGACACGCGAACGCTCGCCAGGAACCGTTCGACCTCGGCGGTCAGACGGTCCGACTGGTCCGACAGGGCGGAGGCCGCCGCGAGAACCTGGCTCGCGGCCAGGCCGGTGCCCTCGGCCGCCTGCGCGACGCCGGTCATGGTCGTGGTGACCTCGCCTGTGCCGGTGGCCGCCTGCCCGACGTTGCGGACGATCTCCTGGGTCGCCGCACCCTGTTCCTCGACAGCCGCCGCGATCGTGGTCGCCGCCCCGTTGATCTCGCGGATCCGCGCGGTGATCGCCGCGATGGCCTCCACCGCCTGCCCGGTGGACGCCTGCACCTGCGCGATCTGACCGGAGATCTCGTCGGTGGCCTTGGCGGTCTGCGCGGCGAGGGCCTTCACCTCGGAAGCCACCACCGCGAAGCCGCGGCCGGCTGCGCCCGCGCGGGCCGCCTCGATGGTGGCGTTGAGCGCCAGCAGGTTGGTCTGCTCGGCGATCGACGAGATCAGCCCCACGACGGCACCGATCTGGTCCACGGCGCTGCTCAGGTCCTGGACGCGCGCGGCGGTCCGGTCGGCCTCGGCCGCGGCCCTCTGCGCGAGATCCGCCGATCCGTCGGCCTGCCGCCCGATCTCCTGGACGGAGGTGCCGAGCTCCTCCGCGGCCGCCGCCACGGTGTTGACGTTGCTCGAGGCCCGCTCGGCGGCGGCCGCGACCGCCGTCGACTGCCCGGCCGTCCGGGTGGCCGTCGCGGTCATCGTCTGCGCCGTGACCTGCAGGGCGTTGGCCGAGGACGCGACCGAGCCGATCATGCCTCCGACGGCCTCCTCGAACCGTTGCGCCATCTGGCGCAGGCTGTCCCGGCGCTGGTCGTCGGCGTCCAGCCGCGCCCGCTCGGCCCCGGCCTCGAGGTCGCGCGTGCGGATCAGATTGTCCCGGAAGGCCTGCACGGCCACCATGATCGGCGCGAACTCGTTCCGGTACGCTCGCACCGGGACGGCGACGGCGGTGTCGCCCCCCGTCAGCGCGCGCATCGCGGTGGCGATGATCCGGAGGGGGCGCAGCACGCCCCCGAACAGAGCCATGAGGCCCAGCCCGACGAGCAGCAGGACGGCCAGCAGCGCCGCGGCACTGTGCAGGAGAACGCCGTCCGCCTCCGCGGCGAGGCTCTCGGCCCGCGCCACCATCTCGGCGAGGGCGGCATTAGCGAGATCAACGATCGTCATCTGCTCGACGCTGTTTCGCTTACGGAGGTCTTGGAACGCGATGGGGGACGCGCGATGCTGGCTCAGGGCGTCGAAGATCGCGCGCGCCGCCTCCGCCGCCTCGCCCTCGAAATTGCTGCGCTTGGCCTTCTCGAACGCGGACCGCACGGCGTCCGAGCTCTGGGCGGCGGCCTCGCTGGTGCTCGACCACGCCGACTGGACCCGCGCCCGCTCCTCGGCCGCCGCCACGGTCTCGGGCAGCGACCACGACGTTCCCGCCGCCAGCGAGGTCTGCACGCGCAGGGCGACGTTCCCGATCGCGACACGGGTCGCCCAGGCAGACCGCTTGAGGACGAGGTAGTGCTGCAGGACGGCGTCGGAGCGCGGAATAGCCGAATCCACGGCGTCCGTGGTCGCCGTCAGCGCGTCGAGAAGTTCCTGAAAGGCCGTCAGCACGGCGGGCAGCAGCGCCGGGTCCCGCTTCGGCTTCGGTACGCGCAGGGCTTCATCGATCCGGGGGCGGAGCAGGTTCACGGCGTCCTGAGCCGCGTTGAGCCTCGCCATCGTCGCCGTCACGGAGGGCAGATCCCGGTCCCGCAGCAGGTCCTGAACGCTCGCGAAGCCCGCGACCATCGCGTCCCGGTTCGTCGCGTAGGCCTTCAGGCTCTCCGGGTCGGCGGAGGCATCCCCGCCCAGGGCGAGCGCTGCCCCCCGCTCGAGGCGTGTCGGCAGGATCGTCCCGAGCAGCTGGCGACTCGCGCGGGTCAGCGTGACCGCGTCCCGGGCCTGTCGCGCCTGAAGACGCGCGTCGAGCAGAGCATTCCCCGCGTAGGCCAGTAACATCATCGCCATGGCGAGTATCGTCGTGCACATGACGGCTCGAATCGAGACGTAGCCAAGCCATCTCATCGCGTGAACATTCCGATGTGCGAGTGGGATCTGCGTGTTGCTCGCATCATAGGGCGAACGGCGCGCGCGTTCACGCTGCCGCTCGGCAGTGTTCGACAGTCTATCGCGCCGACATATTTTGCGGACGGCGCGCTCTATTCCGGATTCAGAGGAGAATCGACATCAACCAATAAAAAAGTTGGTTTCGTGAATTAAGCCGACGTTACCGCGGCGATCTCGGTCGGCAGGCGCACGCTCACCGCTCCGGCGGCGTGCGGTGAGCGCCGGTGCGACGGTCACGAGGCCGCCGTCGGCCTCGGCCCGCGTGAACTCTCCCGCGCGACGGGCCCGGGCCATCGTGCGAGACCGGACCGCGGCGACGAGCGAGGCCCTGACCGGGTTCGGCGCCCGCGCCGCGCGGATCAGGGCGCGTCGTCCGCGAGCTCGACCCGCCCGTCCAGGCCGATGATGCGCCCGAGGCCGCGGACGCGGTTCAGTAGGCGGTCCCCGTTCAGGGCCTCCCAGTCCCGCGGCAGGCGCAGCACCACCCGTCCCTCCTCGACGGTGAGCGGCGCCCGTCCGAGGGCGCCGTCCATGCCGGCCGAGATCGGGAAGGCGATCCGGAGCAGGGCGCCCAGGAGGCGGGCGCGCTCGAACAGGCGCGGGCCGGCCACGCTCCGGAGCATCGGGTTCGCCTTCTCGGGGGCCAGGCCTGTGTGCCTCAGGGACACCGCCAGGGCGAGATAGGCCCGGCCCGGATGATCCACGCCGACGAACGCGGCATTCTGGATCACCGCGATGCTCTGCTCACCGCGGTAATCCGGATGCGCCCGCCAGCCGACGTCGGACAGCAGGCAGCCGGCGTGCCGCAGACGGCGCTCGTCGGTGGTCTCGTGGCCGTCCAGGGTCGCGACGAACCGGTCCGTCCAGGTGATCAACTCCTCGCCGTGGCGGGGCGAGCGCGCGCGCAGAACGTTGAATTCCGACGCCGAGGCCAGCAGCGGATCGATCAGACGGGTGTCGCGGTCGAGCTGCTCGAACAGCAGGCCCTCGCGCACGCCCGATGCCGAGATCGCCACCTCGCGGGGGCGCCCGACTCGGATGATCTCCTCGAGGACGACGGCGCCGTAGGCGAGGAGCGGGCGCCGCGCCTCGGAGATCGCGTCGACGTCCTGCAGCAGCGCCACGTCGGTCTGCTCGACGACCTGCAGGAAGCTGAGTTCGTCGGTGGGCTCCACCGTGTAGCCGTGCATCACGTGGACGGGGTAGCCGCGGGCCGCCTGATGGAGCCGCGCGATGGCCCGCCACGTGCCGCCGACCGCGTAGAAGGTCCGCCCGCGCAGGGTCTCGAGCTGCGGGGCGGCCTTGCGCATGTACTCGCGGACGATCTTGGCGGCCTTCTTGACCGAGCCGCCGGACAGGTCCTGCAGGGCGAGGCCGCCGAGGGGCATGGTCACCCCCTGTCCGACGACCGCCCCGCGGACGTCCACGAGCTCGAGCGAGCCGCCGCCCATGTCGCCCACGACGCCGTTCGGCGCGTGGAATCCCGAGACCACGCCGAGGGCCGACAGCTCGGCCTCGCGCCGTCCGGAGAGGAGCTGGATCTCCTGGCCACAGGCCGCCTCGGCGGCGCGGAGAAAGTCGGGACCGTTCTCGGCGTCCCGCGCCGCCGCCGTGGCGAGAACGTAGACCTGCCTGACGCGCATCGTCTGGCACAGCACCCGGAACCGCGCCAGGGCGGCGAGTGCGCGCCCCACCGCCTCCTCGTTCAGGCGGCCGGTCGTCAGGACGTTGCGGCCGAGGCCGCAGAGCACCTTCTCATTGTAGAGCGGCGTCGGCGCTCGGGTCAGTCCGTCGTACGCGACGAGGCGGACCGAGTTGGAGCCGATGTCGATGATCGCCACAGGATGGCGCGCGGTGCTGTCGATCGCCTCCGCGTCGTGCGCGAGGGTGAAGTTGGCAAGAGGGCTGCCCAAACGTCCGAGTCCTTCATCAGCCCGGCGCGCCGCCGGCGCGCCGTGCGGGAGGTTTAGCCCAGCGACGCCGCGCAGCGAAACTCAGCTGCGTTGGGCGCGGCGGCTCAGCGCCCGCGGGCTCGACTTCTTCGAGGCCTTGCCGCGCCCAGAGAGGCTGGGATTGGTCATGAAATACTTGTGGGCGTTGAACGGCTCCTCGCCCTCGGCGGGCTGGATCCGCTCGCAGCCGCCCGAGGCGAGGAGCCGCCAGCTCTGGCGGTTGTCGAGCAGGTTGGCCAGCATGATCTGGTCGAGCACCTGCTGATGCACCGTCGGGTTGGTGATCGGCAGCAGCGCCTCGACTCGGCGATCGAGATTCCGGCTCATCAGGTCGGCGGAGGAGATGTAGACCGTTGCCTTGGGGTGCGGCAGCCCGACGCCGTTGCCGAAGGCGTAGATTCGCCCGTGCTCCAGGAAGCGCCCGACGATCGACTTCACCCGGATCGTCTCCGACAGCCCGGGGATGCCCGGGCGCAGGCAGCAGATGCCGCGGACCACGCAGTCGATCTGAACCCCGGCCGCCGAGGCGTCGTAGAGCGCGTCGATGATCTGGCTGTCGACCAGGGAGTTGCACTTGATCCAGATGGCGGCCGGGCGCCCGGCCTTCGCGTGCGCGACCTCGGCCTCGATGTGCTCGAGGAGCTTGTTCTTGGCGGTCAGCGGCGAGACCGCCATGCGCTCCAGCTCGGCCGGCTCGGCGTAGCCGGTGATGAAATTGAAGATCCGCGACACGTCGCGCGCGATCGCGGGATCGGCCGTGAAGAACGACAGGTCCGTGTAGATGCGCGCGGTGATCGGGTGGTAGTTGCCGGTGCCGACGTGGCAGTAGGTGACGAGCTTGTCGCCCTCGCGCCGGACCACCAGCGACAGCTTGGCGTGCGTCTTCAGCTCGACGAAGCCGAACACCACCTGCGCGCCGGCCTTCTCGAGGTTGCGCGCCCAGCGGATGTTGGCCTCCTCGTCGAAGCGCGCCTTCAGCTCCACGAGGGCGGTGACGGACTTGCCGAGTTCCGCGGCCTCGGCGAGGGCCGCCACGATCGGCGAGTTGGACGAGGTCCGGTAGAGAGTCTGCTTGATCGCGACCACGTTCGGGTCACGGGCGGCCTGCGCGAGGAACTGCACCACCGAATCGAAGGATTCGTAGGGGTGGTGGACGATGAAGTCCTTCTGCCGGATCGCCGCGAACACGTCGCCGCCGCTCTCCCGGATGCGCTCCGGGAAGCGGGGATTGTAGGGCTTGAACTTCAGGTCGGGCCTGTCGATGCCGACGACCTGGGACAGCTCATTCAGGGCCAGCATGCCCTCCACGAGGAAGATCGCGTCCGCGGCGATCTCCAGTTCGTCGGCGACGAAGCTGCGCAGATCCTCCGACATGCCCGCCTCGACCTCGAGACGAATCACGACGCCGCGCCGCCGCTGCTTCAGCGCCGTCTCGAAATGCAGGACGAGGTCCTCCGCCTCCTCCTCGATCTCCAGGTCGGAATCGCGGACCACGCGGAACGCGCCGCTGCCCTTGACGAGGTAGCCCGGGAAGAGCCGCCCGGTGAACATCCCGATCACCTGCTCGATGGTGATCAGACGGGCGGAAGTCTCGCTGTCGCTCACCGGCAGGCGCACGAAGCGGTCGATGACGCCCGGCAGCCGGATCAGGGCGCGCAGCAGCCGGCCGTCCTTCGGCCGCACCAGCATCAGCGCGATGGTGGTGCCGAGATTCGGGATGAACGGGAACGGGTGGGCCGGATCGATCGCCAGCGGCGTCAGGACCGGGAAGACGTGGTTGAGGAAGTACTCCTCCAGCCACGCCGCCTGCTCGGCCGTGAGGGCCGCGGGCTCGACGATGTCGATGTCGCTCGTGTGCAGCTCCGTGCGCAGTTCCCGCCAGCGGGCCTGCTGGTCGGCGGCGAGGCGCGACACCTCGGCGCCGATCCGGACGAGTTGCTCGGACGGCGACAGGCCGTCCTGCGACGGGACCGTGATCCCCGCCCGCACCTGATCGATGAGGCCGGCCACGCGGACCATGAAGAACTCGTCCAGATTGTTGGCCGAGATCGACAGGAAGCGGAGGCGCTCCAGGAGCGGGTGGTTGGGGTTCGACGCCTCTTCCAGCACCCGCCGGTTGAACTGCAGCCAGGACAGCTCGCGGTTCACGTACCGCTCCGGTGAGTGGCGCAGGGTTCGCCCGGCTTCCACAACCGGCTCGCGGGCCGCGCCGACCGGCGGCTCCGCGGGAGTCGCGGCCGCCGCGGCCGGCCACTCGTCGTTGGCGTCCGGAATGGCTTCCGCCGGAGCCGCCGCCCCCGCGACCGGATCGGCCTGCAGGCGCTTGGGCGCGACCGCCCGCCGCGTCGCCGGACTGGCCGTCGCGCGCCGACGGGGCTCGGGCGCCTCATCGGCGGCGTCGCGGTCCACGGGCTTCTGCGTCGATTCCATCCCGGATCCCTGTCTCTGCTCCTCGCGGCGGCGGAGCGTGTATCACCCTAGACCGGCGGCCTTCACGACAGTTTCGTGACGGCCACTGCATTCCTCCTTCAGGCGTTCGGGTCCGGCTCGTCCTCCAGCCCCATGCGGCGCAGGACGGCCAGCGCGAGCGGCCGGCTGATGCGGCGGCCGCGCCCGAGGGCGTCGCGGTCGAGCTCGGCGACGACGTCGCGGGCGCGGCCCAGCGACCGGTCGATCCGCAGGGCCAGCGCCTCGATGACGCCGAGATCGACCACCAGCTGCCGGTCCACGAACAGCTTGACCAGGACGGCACGCAGGAGCGCGTCGTCCGGCGCCTCGATGGCGATGCGCGGCGCGAGGCGAAGCCGCGAGCGCAGATCCGGCGTCGTGAGGCCGAGGGCGTCGATACCCGTGGCGCTGGTCAGCAGAACCGGGCAGCCTCGCTCGCGGGCGCGGTTGAGTAGGTGGAACAGCGCCGCCTCGTCGCGCCGCTCCGCCCGGTCGATGTCCTCCACGACCAGCGCCCCGTTGGAGACGAGGTGCTGGACCGCGTCGGCACCCAGCTCGGCGGCCGGGAGGGTCCAGGCGTGGGCCCGCTCGGCCCAGATCGCCGCGAGGTGGCTCTTGCCGCTGCCGGAGGGGCCGGTGAGGACCAAGACGCTGTCGGGCCAGTCCGGCCACGCCTCGATCAGCGCGTAGGCGGCCTCGTTGGCCGGTCCGACGAGGAAATCCTCGCGCCCGTAGCGGGGGTCGAGCGGCAGGTCGAAGGCCAGCTGCCGGGGTGGGGCGTTCTCGCGCATAGGCCGCTCAGGATCATCCCGCGCCCGCGGAGGTCAAGGCCGAAGCGTCCTTGCCCTCGTGCTCGATCAGGATCGGCTGCCCGGCGTGGTAGAGGCGGCTCTCCAGGTAGCGGGCCAGGGCGAAGCGGACCAGCACGCCGATCGAGGCCGCGATCGGGACGGCGAGCAGCAGCCCGACGAAGCCGAACAGCGTCCCGAAGGCGAGCAGGGCGAACATTAGCCAGACCGGGTGCAGCCCTGTGGAATCGCCGACGAGCTTCGGCGAGATGACGTTGCCCTCCAGGAACTGGCCGACGAGGAAGACGGCGACGGTCAGGCCGAGATGCAGCCAGTCTCCGGAGGGCCAGAACTGGACGAGCGCGACGCCCACGGAGAGCATGAAGCCGGTGAGCGTGCCGACGTAGGGGATGAAGGTCAGGAACCCGGCGATCAGGCCGATCAGCACGCCGAAGTTGAGGCCGACCAGCCACAGGCCGACGGCGTAGAAGCTGCCCAGAATGAGGCAGACCAGGGTCTGGCCGCGGACGTAGCCGGTGACCGCCCCGTCGATCTGACGCGCCAGCTCGCGCACCGTCGCCCGATGCCGGGGCGGCACCCAGCCGTCGATGGCGGCGACCATCCGGTCCCAGTCGACGAGGATGTAGAAGGCGACGACCGGCGTCACGACCAGCAGGGAGGCGATCGAGATCAGCGCTTGGCTGCCCGACCAGAGCGATTTCAGGAAGGCCAGGAGCCACGTGCCGGCCTGGGTGGCGAGCGTCCCCACGGAGGATTGCAGCTCGTTAAGGACGTTCGCGCCGCCGACGCGCTCGAGCAGGGTCCCGGACCGCTCGGCGATGATCGCCTGGAGCCGCGACACCATTCCGGGCAGCGCGTTGACGAGCGCCACGACCTGGTTGGCCGTGAGCGGGATCAGGATCAGCAGCGTCACGACGAGGACGACGACGAACAGCGCCAGGATCAGCAGGCTGGCCGCCAGACGCCCGAGGCCGAGCCGCTCCAGCCGGTCTGCCAGGGGGTCGAGGAGGTAGGCCAGCGTGATGCCGGCCACGAACGGCAGCATCACCTCCCGCAGGAGGTAGACGATCAATCCCAGGGCCACGACAGCGGCCAGCCCGATCACAGCCCGTGCGCGCACGATGACGCTCCCCCCAGCAGCACACCACGCCAGCGGGCAGAGTGGGTATGCGGAGCGCGCCGATCAAGGCGCCGCCGGCACGACTCGCGCGGCGCGCGGGAAGCCGCTAGAGCGGGGCCAGTATTCAGCGAGGTGGCGCGGGCATGACGGCCAAGGACGGCAACGAGCCGAAGACGGGGCTGACCTACGCGGCGGCGGGCGTCGATATCGATGCCGGCAACGCCATGGTCGAGACGATCAAGCCGCTGGTGCGCTCGACCCGGCGCCCGGGCGCCGACGCCGAGATCGGCGGGTTCGGCGGCCTGTTCGACCTGAAGGCCGCGGGCTTCCGCGACCCGATCTTGGTCGCCGCCAACGACGGCGTCGGCACCAAGGTCAAGATCGCCATCGAGACCGGCCGCCACGACACGATCGGCATCGACCTCGTGGCGATGTGCGTGAACGACATCATCGTCCAGGGCGCCGAGCCGCTGTTCTTCCTCGACTACTACGCGACCGGCAAGCTGGTCCCCGGCGTCGGCGCCGACATCGTGCGCGGCATCGCCGAGGGCTGCCGGCAGGCCGGCTGCGCGCTGATCGGCGGCGAGACCGCCGAGATGCCGGGCCTCTACGACGGGTCCGACTACGACCTCGCGGGCTTCTCGGTCGGCGCCGCCGAGCGCGGCGCGCTTCTGCCGCGGCCCGGCATCCGGCCCGGAGACGTCGTGCTCGGCCTGCCCTCCTCCGGCGTCCATTCCAACGGCTTCTCGCTGGTCCGCCGGATCGTCGCGAAGACGGGTCTCGGCTGGGACGCGCCGGCCCCGTTCGCCCCGGGCCGCAGCCTCGGCGAGGCGCTGCTGGAGCCGACCCGGATCTACGTGAAGCCGCTGCTCGCGGCGCTGGGCGCCACCGACGGGATCCGGGCGCTCGCCCACATCACGGGCGGCGGCTTCCCCGACAACCTCCCCCGGGTCCTGCCGGACGAAGTCGGCATCGCCGTCGACCTCGATGCCGTGACCCCGCCGCCGGTCTTCGGCTGGCTCGCCCGCGAGGGCGGCGTCGCCGAGGCCGAGATGCTGCGGACCTTCAACTGCGGGATCGGCATGGTGGTGATCGCCGCCGCCGACGCGGTCGACGACGTCGACGAGGCCCTGACCCGGGCCGGCGAGACCCCGGTCCGCCTCGGACGGATCACGGCGCGCGGCCCCGAGCCGGTGACCTTCAGCGGCCGCCTCGCGCTGTGATGGCGTCCGCCCGCAAGACCCGCGTCGCGATCCTCATCTCGGGGCGCGGCTCGAACATGCTGGCGCTGCTGGAAGCCGCGAAGGATCCCGCCTTCCCGGCCGAGATCGTGCTGGTCCTGTCGAACCGCCCGGAGGCCGCCGGCCTCGCCCGAGCGGCCGAGGCCGGCATCCCGACGCAGGCCATCGATCACCGGGCCTTCGCCGACCGGGCCGGTTTCGACGCCGCCCTCGACGCGGCGCTGCGGGCGGCCGAGGTCGACCTCGTCTGCCTCGCGGGCTTCATGCGGATCCTGACGACCGACTTCGTTGCGTCCTGGGCCGGCCGGATGCTCAACATCCACCCGTCGCTCCTGCCCCTGTTCAAGGGCACCCACACGCACCGGCAGGCGCTGGACGCGGGCGTGCGCCTTCACGGCTGCACGGTCCACTTCGTGGTGCCGGAACTCGACGCCGGACCGATCGTCGCCCAGGTTGCGGTCCCGGTCCGCCAGGACGACGATCCCGACAGCCTCGCCGACCGCGTGATCGTGCAGGAGCGGCGGCTCTACCCCGCGGTGCTCGCCCTGGTGGCGGGCGGCCGCGCCCGTCTGGACGGCGATCGCGTCGTGATCGACGAGAGGGCGCCAGACGGCGCTCTGTTCAGCCTCTAGGCGGCGGTAGCACGGGCGTTTCCGTCCGCGCGAGCGGGGCGCCGCGATCCGGCCGCGCCACGCTCGCCATGTTCCGCCCCGGGGCTGCTCCGCCGACGAAGACGGTGCGCGGACCCGGAGGCCTTCGAAGCTCTGGGCGCTCAGACCGGGCGCTGGAGCTTGCAGCTGTCCAGGGCCGAGAGCGCCTTAGCGCGGGCGGTGTCGTTGAAGTAGCCGGTGGTCCGGTAGGCCTCGATCTCGGAGGCGTCGAGGCTGCGCAGCGTCTGCCGCGCGTAGCAGCCGCAGGGGCGCTCCAGGGAGGCCTCGCTGGCGCTGGTCATGCGGGCCTGGACCACCGTGCAGGCGTGGCGCACGCGGCCCTCGAGGTTGGTCTTGCTGGCGGTCTTGAGAGCGGGGTCCGGCTCGTACTGCTGGAACGGGGCCGAGGATCCGCCCGCGAGGGCGGCGGTCGCGCCGAGGGCGAACAGGCCGGTCGCGATCAGCAGGGGCAGGCGGCGCATCGTCATGGTCGGGGTCGTCCGGGGGCTGAGATTGGCTAAGCTCGGCCGTTGGACGCTCCCGGGCTCCGTCCCGTCAAGGACGACCCGGTCACACAGGGCGGCATTCCCGGCGCCGCCGGGTACGGGGCGCGCGAATGGCGGGTCGGTGTGCCCAACCCGCCACCGCGCGCCGCCTCGCCTCAGGCGGCGATGTCGGAATCCTTGAAGAACTGCGCGATCTCGAGCTTGGCGTTCTCGGCGCTGTCGGAGCCGTGGACGGTGTTCTCGCCGACGGACTCGGCGAACTTCTTGCGGATCGTGCCCTCGGCGGCCTGGGCCGGGTTCGTGGCACCCATCACCTCACGGTACTTGGCGACGGCGTTCTCGCCCTCGAGGACCTGAACCACCACCGGGCCGGAGGTCATGAAGGTCACGAGCTCGCCGAAGAACGGGCGCTCCTTGTGCACCTCGTAGAACTTCTCGGCCTGCTCCTTGGTCATGCGGATGCGGCGCTGGCCGACGATGCGCAGGCCGGCCTCCTCGATGACGGCGTTGACCGCGCCGGTCAGGTTCCGCCGCGTCGCGTCGGGCTTCAGGATCGAGAAGGTGCGCTCGGTGGCCATGGTGCGTCCGGTCTGTCTGTGGAAAAGATCTGCGGCGCGCCGGCGATCCGGACACGCCGCGGCAGCGAGAATTTCGCTTCGGCGCCGGGCTTATAGCGGGCGCCCCCCGGTGCCTCAAGCGGCCCGGCGCGCCTTGGCGGGGCAAGCGCGGCCGTGGCTCTGCCGCAACACCGCCGAAAAATCGCCCGATTGCGGCGGCTCAGTCGCGCACCAACCGACTTCGTCCACCCCTCGGGCGCCCGCGGCGCCCCAATCCCGGAGACGAACCATGCGACTCGCTCTCAGCGCCAGCCTGCTTCTCGCCGGCCTCACCGCCGCCTCCGCCGACACGGGCAAGGACCCGTCCGGCACCTGGCTCACCGGCGACGGCCGCGCCAAGATCCGGATCGACCGCTGCGGCCCCGGCCAGAAGCTGGTCTGCGGCAAGGTCGTCTGGCTCAAGACGCCGACCTTCGACAACGGCGCCCCGCGCACCGACCTCAAGAATCCCGACCCGAAGAAGCGCGCCCGTCCGGTAATCGGTCTCCAGCTGATCGAAGGTCTGAAGCCGGACGACGCGAAGTTCACCGGCGAGCTCTACAATATCGAGGAAGGCAAGATCTACACGGTCAGCCTCGAGCGGGAGAGCGAGGCCGAGCTCAACGTGTCGGGCTGCATGCTCAAGATCCTGTGCGGGTCGCAGACCTGGACCCGCGTGCCGGACGTGAACCAGCAGGCCGCCAACAAGAACTGAGCTTCGTCAGATCGCCGCGAGGCCGCGCTGCACCGCCGGCCTCGCCAGGATGCTCTCGAGCCACCGGGCGACGTTCGGGAGGGTGTCGATGTCGACACCCTGCTTGAAGTTGAGCTTCGCCCAGGTGAACGTCGCGATGTCGGCGACGGAGTAGTCCTCGGCCAGGAAGGCGCGCCCCTCGAGGCGCCGCTCCAGCACGCCGTAGAGGCGCTTAGCCTCGGCGGTGAACCGGTCGATCGCGTAAGGCAGCTTCTCGGGCGCGTAGATCTTGAAGTGGTGTGTCTGCCCGAGCATCGGCCCGAAGCCCGCCACCTGCCAGAACAGCCACTCGTCGACCGCCACGCGGGCGCGCTCGTCGGTCGGGTAGAACTGCCCGGTCTTCCGGCCGAGATACTGCAGGATCGCGCCTGATTCGAAGACCGAGATCGGCTGTCCGCCCGGACCGTCCGGATCGACGATGGCCGGGATCTTGTTGTTGGGCGAAATCGCAAGGAAGTCGGGCGCGAACTGCTCGTTCTTCGCGATGTCCACCGGAACGATCCGATAGGGGAGCCCGCACTCCTCCAGCATGATCGGGATCTTCCAGCCGTTCGGCGTACTCCATGTGTGGACGTCGATCGGCCGCCCGGACACCGCTGCCATGCTCTGCCTGCTCCTGGACCCGATCGTCGGCGGCGCGGTGGTCCTCCGCCGTTTCCGAATTGCCCCGGCAGTGAAGACGATTTCCCGGCCGCGCTCAAGGGCACCGCGCCCGTAGACGCGGTCGCACGGCGAAGCTGCGCCGGGGCTGGCGGCGGCGGCGCGGCCGGGCTTGCCGGCGCCGCGAGAGAGCGGCGAGATTGCGGCTTGGGCGCCGGAACGGCGCCCGAGGGGGAACATCCGATGATCGATCGTCTCGTCAGGATCGCGGTCCTGTCCGCGCCGCTGCTCGCCGCCTGCCCGGCTCTCGCCAAGGAGCCATCCGCCAAGGAATCACCCGCCAAGGAGGCACCCACGAAGGCGCCGCCCGTCGCCGAGGCGCCGGCCGCCAGGACGCCGAGCGCGGGCCAGTCCGCCGCCCGCGATCGCCAGAAGACCTGCGGCACCGAGTGGCGCGCCCTGACCGACGCGCAGAAGGCGGCGCAGGGACCGAAATGGCCGCAGTACTGGAGCAAGTGCAACAAGCGCCTGAAAGGTGGCGACAAGGCCTGATCGGCTAGAACCGCGGGGCGTTCCGTTCGTTCGAACATCCGCGGCGGGTTGGCAGGAGGCACGAGGCGATGACGGACCCTTCTCCGTCCGGTCGGGCGGTGGACAGCGCGCCGCGCGGGGTCCGGCATGGCTGAGGCCCCCGCCGGCTCCGTCGCGGATCGCCGCCCCGAACCGCTCGGCGACCGCGTCCTGGCGTTCCTCGATGCCTGGGTGCCGAAGCCGGCCGCTTGGGCCTTCGCGCTGCGGATCTGGATCGCCATGATGCTGGCGCTGGCCGCCGCATTCTGGCTCCAGCTCGACAGCGCCTCGTCCGCCGCCACCTGCGTGGCGATCCTCGCCCAGCCCAAGCGGGGGCAGGCGATCTCGAAGGCGGTCTACCGCCTGCTCGGCACGCTCGTCGGCGCGGCGGTGGCGCTCGTCTTCATGGCGCTCTTCGGCCAGGACCGGGTGCTGCTGCTCCTCAGCTTCACCGTCTGGCTCGGCCTCTGCGTCTTCGTCGCCCAGTTTCTGCAGGACACGCGGGCCTACGGCGCGATGCTGTCCGGCTACACTGTGGCGATCATCGCGCTCGGCCAGATCGACGATCCGCAGGGGACCTTCGACGCCGCCGTGTCCCGCGTCGCCGCGATCGTGCTCGGCATCGTCGTGATCACCTTCATCAACGACGCCCTCGCCTCGCCGAGCACGTGGCGGGCGCTGCTGCCGCAGCTGCGCGCGGCCTGGGACCAGACGCGCGGCTACGCCCGCGACACTCTGGCGTCGGGGGATCTCGGCGCCCCGCGCACCGCCGCGCTGATCCGCACCATCGCGCCGATGCGGGCCGACGCCAGCGCCATCGCGGGCGAGCTGGACGACGGCCGGTACCGCGCGGCCGGCGCGCGCAGCTGCATCGCCGCGCTCTACGTGATGGCGGCGTCGATCCGCGGCCTCGGGGCCGCGGCCGCGTCCCTGCGCGATCCGAGCCCGGCCGTCGCGGAGGCGATGGCGATCTGCCGGCGGGTGGCCGACGCGCCGGATCCCGACGCCCTGGACCGCGACGACGAGCGCCTGCGCGACCTGGTCGACGCGGCCATCCGCGACGGGACCCGTCCCCTCGACGAGGTCGTTGTGCTCCAGCGCGCCCTCGACTTCGTCTGCGCCGCGACCTTCGCGCAGGACGGCATCCGCGCCGTGGCCGACGGCCACAGTCCCCTGCGCGACGCCGAACTGCCGACCCATCGCGACTTCCCCGTCGCCCTCCGCGGCGCCCTGCGGGTGGCCCTGAGTTTCGCGGTCACCGCCGCCACCTTCGCGGCGCTCGGCCTGCCCCAGGCCTCGTTCGCACTGGTCCAGGTGGCCGCCACCGCGGCCCTGTCGTCGATGACGCCGGACCCGAAGAAGTTCGCGAACGGCGTCGTCGTCGGCATGACGCTGGCCGCCGCCCTGGCGGGCATCGCCCGGTTCGCGCTCCTCAACGGTGTCCAGGGCTTCCCGATGCTGGCGCTCGTGATGGCGCCGGTGATCTTCCTGGGCTGCTTCCTCTCGCTGAACCCGAAGACCTTCGGGGTCGGCTTCATCCTGATCGTGTTCTTCCCCGTCCTGCTGGGGCCCTCGAACCCGCAGACCTACGACGCCCTGAGCTTCCTGCTGAACGCGTTCCTCGTCGTCGTGGCGGCCGTGATCCTGTCGATCATCGTCCGCCTCATCCTGCCGGTCTCGCCGGCCCAGCAGCGGGTCTTCGCCCTCGGTTCGGCGCGGCGGGCGCTCGCCGACGCCCTCGTCGGCCAGGGCGGCGACGCCACCACCCGCACGAGCCTGAATGCCGACCGGCTGTTCCAGTTCGCCGCCTACAGCTCGGGGAGCGCGGCGGTGCGGCAAGCGAACCTGCACCACGCCTTCGCCCTCGCCCGCCTGGAGGCCGCCGCCGCCCGGGCCCACGCGGAACTGCGCCGCCTCTGGTCGGTCGGAGCCCTGCGCGGCGCGATCCCGGGGGCGCGGGACGCCCTCGCGACAGGCGACGATCGCGGGCTCGAGATGGCGGCGCGCGACCTGATCCACGCCGCCTCCAGCCAGGACCGGGCGGTGCGGCTCACGACGGCCCGTGCCGCCAGCGACCTCGTCACCGCGTCGCGAACCATCGCCCGCCACAGGCGATTCCTCCAACGCCTCGACATCGCGCTATTCTGATTGCCGCTTCTTCCGGGGTAACCATGCACGAGGACATCCATGTCGGCGGGGTGCTGGTCACGGCCTTCGTCGCTTACGCGCTCGCCGCGTTCGTAATCCTGGTCGTCCTTCGCCTCGTCTTCGCCCGCATCCGCTTCAGCCGCTACGTCGCCAACGCCCCGCTCGCCGAAGCCGGCCTCTACGTCTGTGTCCTCGCCCTCCTGATCGCGTTCATCTGATGCCCGACACGACCGCCGACGAGGACGATCCGAAGTCCGCCGCCCGCGACGGCGCGCCCGGGCGGAGCGACCCGCTGCCCGCAGTGCCGCGCCGGGGCCGGGCCGCCAAGGTGTTCCGCCTCGCGGCCACCGGCGTGATCCTGCTCGCGGCGATCCTGGCGGGAGCGTTCGTGTGGGAGTTCTACGTGGCGGCGCCCTGGACGCGCGACGGCACGGTCCGGGTCCAGGTCGCCAACATCGCCCCGCAGGTCGCGGGTCAGATCGTCGAGGTCCGGGTCCAGGACAACCAGAACGTCCGCAAGGGCGACGTCCTCTACGTCATCGACCCGGTCGATTTCGAGGTCGCCGTCACCTCGGCGGATGCCGAGGTCAAGAATCGCGAAGCCGATCTGCAGGTGAAGAACGCCGAGTCGGCCCGGCGCCAAGCGCTCTCGACCGTGTCGACCTCGATCGAGGAGAAGCAGCGATTCGCAGGCGCCGCGAAGATCGCCGAGGCGTCGCTGGAGAGCGCGCAGGCGCAGCTGCGGCAGGCCAAGGTGAATCTGGAGCGCACCCAGGTGAGGTCGACCGTCAACGGACGGGTGACCAACCTGCTGATGCGGGTCGGCGACTACGCCCGGACCGGCACCTCGAACATCAACGTGGTCGACACAGACTCCTTCTGGATCGACGGCTATTTCGAGGAGACCAAGATGTCCAACATCCGCGTCGGCGACCCCACCGACGTGAAGCTGATGGGCTTCGATCCGCACCTGACCGGCACGGTCCACAGCATCACGCTCGGCATCTCCACGGCGAACGCCGCCGCCAGCACGCAGGGGCTCCCGGACGTCAACCCCGTCTACACCTGGGTGCGCCTCGCCCAGCGGGTGCCGGTCCGCATCCGCATCGACCACGTCCCGGCGGGCGTCCCGCTCATCGCCGGCATGACCGCGACGGTGTTCGTCAACGGCGGCCGCGGCCCGGCACCGAGCTGGTTCATGGACCTGCGCGACCGCGTCTCCGGCCTGGCAAGGCCGGCGGCCAGCCCCACCCGGGAGGCCGACCGGCGCTGAATCGCCGCGCGGACGCGATCCGGTTGGCGGGGGCGCGGTTTCCCGGACACGCATCCGCGCCGGAGATCACGATGAACCGACTGCTCGCACTCGCCACCGTCCTGCTGACCGCGGGACCGGCCGCGGCCGCGCCCCCGCGGGCCGCGGTATTCGACTTCCAGTTCTCGAACCTATCGCCGGTGCCGGGTGACGCCGCCGACACCGCGCGGCTGAAGCGGGTCAGCGCCGAACTGCGCGACCTCCTCCAGAAGAAGGGCCTGTTCGTCGTGGTCTCGACCGAGCCGGTGCGGGACGAGGTCACCAGAAGTGCCGACCTGCGCCGCTGCAATGGCTGCGCGGATGACTTCGCCCGCAAGCTCGGCGCGGATGTCGCGATCACCGGCGAGGTGCAGAAGGTCTCTAACCTGATCCTCAACCTCAACGTCTACGTGAAGTCCCTCACCGGCGACGCGCCCGAGAAGGCCTACAGCGTGGACCTGCGCGGCGACACGGATGAGGCCTTCGACCGCGGCATCCGCTTTCTGGTCGAGAACAATATGGGCGCCGGCAAGTAGCTTGCGGGCCAATCAATATTTCGCAGCGCCACGGGATCGATCCAAGTGATTGAGCTCGCACGCGCTGCGGTGCGGCGGCGGGCGCAAGTGGATCGAAAAAGCCTTTTGCCGAGAAAATAGCTATTGACCGACTTGGAGGACGGGCGCAGTCTCCATCTGTGCTTAGCGAGAGCGAGCACGGACCGGCACGAAATCTTGACGCGATCAGGTTTCGCAGCGGTGTCGGTCGTCGGAAGCTGGAGGAGACAGGGATGACTCCACCGCAGCGGAATGCCGCCTAGACGGTTCAGGGACAGGTTCGGCCCGAGACCTAGCGGCACAACACGAACAGCCGGACGGACGCGGCTCCAGGGGCGCAGAAGCGGCCACGCATGGCACGCCTTCGAATGCGCGAAAGGCCCCACTTCGAGCCGTTCCGCCGCGGTTTCTCTTCGAGGATCTGTTCGTGGCCCACCTGCCCGGCATCGCCGCGGCGGGATCTCGTCGTGGCTTTGGCGAGCATGGGACTGGCCGGCGACGTCGAAGCGACGGCCATCCGATCCCGGCACTCATCCTGAGGCCGGGCGCGGACTGGCCGCTCGCCGCGGAAGGCTCACTCGATCCCGAGCTTCGCCTTGAGCAGCGCGTTCACCGCCGCGGGGTTCGCCTTGCCGCCGGTGGCCTTCATGGTCTGGCCGACGAACCAGCCGAGCAGGGTCGGCTTCTCTTTGGCCTGGGCGACCTTGTCGGGATTCGCCGCGATGATCTGGTCCACCGCCGCCTCGATGGCGCCCGTGTCGGTCACCTGCTTCATGCCGCGGCTCTCGACGACGGCGCGCGGGTCGCCGCCCTCGGTCCAGACGATCTCGAACAGGTCCTTGGCGATCTTGCCGGAGATGACGCCCTCGCCGATCAGGTCGATGATCGCGCCGAGCTGGTCCGCCGAGACCGGGGTCGCGTCGATGGACAGCCCCTCCTTGTTGAGGCGCCCGAACAGCTCGTTGATCACCCAGTTGGCCGCGGCCTTGCCGTCCCGGCCCTTCGCCACCGCCTCGTAATAGTCCGCGGAGGCGCGCTCGGCGACCAGCACGCCGGCATCGTAGGGCGAGAGGCCGAACGCCGAGACGAACCGCGCCTTCTTGGCGTCCGGCAGCTCGGGCAGCCCCTCGGCCAGGGCGTCGACGTAGGCCTGGTCGAATTCCAGCGGCAGCAGGTCCGGATCGGGGAAGTAGCGGTAGTCGTGCGCCTCTTCCTTCGAGCGCATCGAGCGCGTCTCGCCCTTGGTCGGGTCGAACAGGCGCGTCTCCTGGTCGATCTTGCCGCCGTCCTCGAGGATGGCGATCTGGCGCCGCGCCTCCGTCTCGATCGCCTGCCCGATGAAGCGGATCGAGTTGACGTTCTTGATCTCGCAGCGCGTGCCCAGCGGCTCGCCGGGGCGGCGCACCGAGACGTTCACGTCGGCGCGGAGCGAGCCCTTCTCCATGTCGCCGTCGCAGGTGCCGAGGTAGCGCAGGATCGTGCGCAGCTTGGTCACGTAGGCCTTCGCCTCCTCGGACGAGCGCAGGTCGGGCCGGGAGACGATCTCCATCAGCGCCACGCCCGACCGGTTGAGGTCGACGAAGCTCCGGGTCGGATCCTGGTCGTGCAGCGACTTGCCGGCATCCTGCTCGAGGTGCAGGCGCTCGATGCCCACGGTGATGGACGCGCCGTCGGCCAAGTCCACCAGGACCTCGCCCTCGCCGACGATCGGGTCCTTATACTGCGAGATCTGGTAGCCCTGCGGCAGGTCCGGATAGAAGTAGTTCTTTCGGTCGAACACGGAGCGCAGGTTGATCTTGGCCTTCAGGCCGAGGCCGGTGCGCACCGCCTGGGCCACGCACTCGGCGTTGATCACCGGCAGCATCCCGGGCATCGCGGCGTCGACCAGCGACACGTGGTCGTTCGGCTCGGCCCCGAACTCCGTCGAGGCGCCGGAAAACAGCTTCGCCCGGCTGGACACCTGGGCGTGGATCTCCATGCCGACGATCACCTCCCAATCGTGGAGGCCGCCCTTGATCAGCTTCTTGGGGTCGACGGGTGCGTTCATGGTCGGTCCGAAAGGCGGCTGGCGTTCGAGGCGTCGCCGTCTCTGCGAGCGCAGCGAAGCGATCCAGGGAAGCGCGAGGCTTCCAGGCGTTGCACCGCCGGATCGCTTCGCTGCGCTCGCAGAGACGGCGGAGGCGCCGCATGCGTCGAGCGAGAGATTTTCTAGGAGGCCCCTGCCCGCAGGGTCAAGCGCGGCGTCCGACCGCCTGCCGGGCACCGTAGCCCACGACGGCCCAGAGCAGGGCCGCGACGGCGCGGACCGGGAAGAAGGTCGGGCCGTCGCGGGTGATCGGCGCCGGCCACGGGATGCCGGCCGCGCTGACCGCGTAGGAGAACAGCACCGAGAAGCCGAGCGCCGCGATCGCCGCGATGAAGACCTTGCCGAACTGGCTGGCGGTCCAGCCGAGATAGACCGCCACCACGATCAGCGCCGGATCGAACGCGGCCCAGATCCAGACCGTCCAGGGATAGTACGGGACGGTCATGACCACCACGGCTCGGGCAGGACGGTGCGACCGGCCGCGTCCTCAATCACCTGGGCGACCGCGAACAGCGTCTCCTCGTCGAAGGGCCGGCCGATGAGCTGGAGGCCAAGCGGGAGGCCCTGCCCGTCGAGACCCGCCGGCACCGCGATGCCCGGCAGCCCGGCCATGTTCACCGTCACGGTGAACACGTCGTTGAGGTACATCTCCACCGGGTCGGCCGAGGCCTTCTCGCCGATGCCGAAGGCGGCCGACGGCGTCGCCGGCGTCAGGATCGCGTCGACCCCGGCCGCGTAGGCGGCCTCGAAGTCGCGCTTGATCAGCGTGCGGATCTTCTGCGCTCGGACGTAGTAGGCGTCGTAGTATCCGGCCGAGAGCACGTAGGTGCCGATCATGATCCGGCGCTTCACCTCGCGGCCGAAGCCGGCGGCGCGGGTGTTCTCGTACATCCCGGCGATGTCCTTGCCGGGCACGCGCAGGCCGTAGCGGACGCCGTCGTAGCGGGCGAGGTTCGAGGAGGCCTCGGCCGGGGCCACGATGTAGTAGGCCGGCAGCGCGTAGGCGGTGTGCGGCAGCGAGATCTCCCGGATCGTCGCGCCGGCGGCCTTGAGCCACGCCGCGCCCTCGTCCCAGAGCTTCTGGATCTCCGCGGGCATCCCGTCGACCCGGTACTCCTTCGGGATGCCGATGGTCAGGCCCTTCACGCCGCGCGACACGGCGGCCTCGAAATCGGGCACCGCGAGGTCGGCGCAGGTCGTGTCCCGGGCGTCGGCGCCCGCCATGGAGCCGAGCAGGATGGCGCAATCGCGCACCGTCCGGGCGATCGGGCCGGCTTGGTCGAGGGAGGAGGCGAAGGCCACCGTGCCCCAGCGCGAGCAGCGCCCGTAGGTCGGCTTGATCCCCACCGTGCCGGTGAAGGCGGCGGGCTGCCGGATGGAGCCGCCGGTATCGGTCGCGGTGGCGCCGAGGCAGAGGCGCGCGGCGACCGCCGCGGCGGAGCCGCCCGACGAGCCGCCGGGCACGATCGGCGCGTCCGATCCGGCGCGCCGCCAGGGCGAGACCACGTTGCCGTAGGCGCTGGTCTCGTTCGACGAGCCCATGGCGAACTCGTCGAGGTTCAGCTTGCCGAGCATCACGGCGCCGTCGCGCCACAGATTGGCCGACACGGCCGATTCGTAATGGGGCTCGAAGGTCTCGAGGATCTTGGACCCCGCCGTGGTCGTCACGCCGTGCGTGCAGAACAGGTCCTTGATGCCGAGGGGGATGCCCTCGAGCGGCCGCGCCTCGCCGGACGCGATCTTCTGGTCCGAGGCCTCGGCCATCGCCAAGGCGCGGTCCGGGGTCTCCCGGATATACGCGTTCAGGACGCGGGCCTTGGCCATGGCGTCCAGATGGGCCTGGGTCAGCTCGCGGGCCGAGATCCGCTTCGCCTTCAGGGCGTCGCGCGCTTCGGCCAGGGTAAGTTCGTTCGGATCCACGCTGTTCACGTCCCCGCGCGCGCCGCCGCGCGCCTGCCCGCCAGAAATCCGGTCCGCAAGGTCCGGGCCGTCCTCGGCCTACTCGACCACCTTCGGGACCAGGAAGTAATTGTCCTCGGTCTCGGGTGCGTTGGCGACGACGTCGGCGGCGCGGCCGCCCTCCGTGACGACGTCCTCGCGCTTCTTCATCGCCATCGGCGTCACCGAGGTCATCGGCTCGACGCCCGCGACGTCGACCGTGCCGAGCTGCTCGACGAAGGACAGGATGGCGTTCAGCTCGCCCTGCAGGGGCCCGACTTCGTCGTCGGTGACCGCGATCCGCGCCAGATGCGCGATGCGCCGAACCGTCTTCTCGTCGACCGACATGCCGTCTCGTTCGTCCCTGCCCGGGAGCGCTCTCCCGAAGTCGGTCGCGCTATAGCATCGGCGCTCGACGCACCGCAACGCGGGTGGGCTATGCCGCGCCGCCCGCAGGGCGGCCGGCCGCGCTGGACCCGGCTGACCGCGCGCTCGGCGCGGGCGGGCGACGGGCGGATCAGGTCACGACGTGGTGGGGCGTCACCGACATCTCGATCGTGATTCCCGGTTGCCGGACCGGCTGGATCATGGCTTGGGTGAAGCCCGCGACCAGCACCTCGAAGGCGAGGAGCAGCATCCAGCGGTGCTTGCGCGGCATCGCCCGCCAGCGGCCGGACGGAGCGGAAGAGGAGAGCTTACCGTTCGTCGACAAGGCGGACCCCTACAGCGTGGTTTAACGGAACATTAACCTACCTAGACGCGAACGGCTCTGCGCGCACCGGGGGCGATCTGCGGAGGAACCGAAGTCTGTGGACGGTGGAGCGGGAGCGATGTGGGAGACGGTCCTTGAGGAGCTTGCGCCGGGCTTCGTGCCGGACGAGGCGGCCCTCGACCGTGCGGCGGAGGCGCTGGGCTTCGCCCTGCCGGCCTCCTACCGCGACTTTTGCCGGACCTGCGGCGTCGGCCTCGCGGGCGGGCAGTTCCGCGTCGCCGTGCCGGCACCGTTCGAGGCCTGCGATCTGGTGAGCCAGGCGGCCCTCATCGCCCACAGCGTCGGCGCCGCGGTCGCCATGCTGGAGGACGGGGCGGAGCCGCACCGCTTCGACGTCGAGGGCGGCGACGCCGGCGTCGTCGAGCGCGCCTGCTTCTTCGGCGCGGGCGAGGACGGCAGCTTCCTGTTCTGGGACGTCACCGGGACCGACGGCGAGTACGACGTCTGGCTGCTGGCGCCTGACCTGGAGACGGTGCGGTTCGGCGGCGAGAGCCTCGACGACTTCTTCACCCGGGTCACGGCGCCGTCCGCGGCCCTGGTCCTGGGACCGGGCTCGGAGCCCCTCCCCGCCCGGTTCGAGGGCGTCACCGAGGCCATTCTGGCGCGCGCCAAGCGGGTGGAACCATGAATTTCGACGCGATCCGCGCCTTCGCGGCCGAGTCTCGCGGCGGCGCCCGCCTGATCGGCATCGATCTCGGCACCAAGACGATCGGCCTCGCCCTGTCGGATCTCGGCCGCCAGATCGCGACGCCGCTGGAGACGATCCGCCGGGTGAAGTTCACCCCCGACGCGCAGCGGCTCGCCGCCCTGTGCCGGCAGCACGCGGTCGGCGGCCTCGTCGTCGGGCTGCCGCTCAACATGGACGGGAGCGAGGGGCCGCGGGTGCAGTCGACCCGCGCCTTCATGCGCAACCTCGCGCCGATCCTCCCCCTGCCCCACGTCTTCTTCGACGAACGCCTCTCGACCGCCGTGGTCACCCGCGCGCTGATCGAGGCCGACGCCTCGCGGGCGCGGCGCGGCGAACTCGTGGACAAGCTCGCCGCCGCCTACATCCTCCAGGGCTGCCTCGACGTCATGCGCAACCTCGCGGACGCCGATGCGGACGACGATCCCGAAGAGGACTCCCTCAGCGGCTGACCAGCGAGACGGTGCCGCTGCCGTGGCGCTCGATCCGTCCGTCGAGCTCCAGTTCCAGCAGCACGCTCTGCACGGTCCGGGCACCGACCCCGGCGCTCCGCGCCAGCTCATCGGTGCCGACCGGGCTCGGGCCGAGCAGGGCCACGATCCGCGCCCGGTCGTCCTCGGCCTCGGGCGGCTCGTCGCGCGCGGGATTGTCGGCGGACGCGCCGTCAGCTCGCTCCGGTCCCGGGTCGAGAGCCGCGTCGAGCGCGACCTCGTCCCAGAAATCCGGCTGCTCGGCCAGGTCCGGCCGCCCGCGCGCCGGGGCCGCCTCGGCGTCCGGGCCGCGCTCGATGATCGGTCCCAGCACCTCCAGCACGTGGTCCACCTCGGAGACCAGGGTGGCGCCCTGGCGGATCAGGTCGTTGGTGCCCTCGGCGCGCGGGTCGAGCGGCGAGCCGGGAACCGCAAAGACCTCCCGGTTCTGCTCCAGGGCGTAGCGCGCCGTGATCAGCGAGCCGGAGCGGCGCGCGGCCTCCACCACCACCGTCCCGTAGGACAGCCCGGAGATGATCCGGTTGCGCCTCGGGAAGTCCCGCCCCCGGGGCTCCCAGCCCATCGGCATCTCCGCGAGGACCGCGCCGCCCTCCGCCAGGATGGCCTCGACCAGGGTCGCGTGGCTCGCCGGGTAGATCCGGTCCTGGCCGCCGGCCATGACGGCGATCGTGCCGGTCCGGAGGCTCGCCCTGTGGGCGCGCGCGTCGATGCCGCGGGCGAGGCCCGAGACCACCGTGAGGCCTGCCTCGCCGAGCCCGCGGGCGAGCCGCTCCGTGAAGGCGAGCCCCGCCGACGATGCGTTCCGCGAGCCGACGAGGGCGGCGGCGGGCCGATTGAGGATCGGTGCGCCGCGCAGGGCCAGAAGCGGTGGCGCCGCGTCGACCTGTGTGAGGAGCCGCGGGTATTCCGCCTCGCCGGTGGCGATCAGCCGGCCGCCGAGGCGGGTCAGGGCCGCCAGCTCGGCCTCGGCCTCAGCGCGGGTTGGTGGCACGATCCGCCGCCCCTGGCGGCCGGTGAGCTCCGGCAGGGCGTCGAGGGCGGCGGCCGCGCCGCCGAAACGGTTCACGAGCCTCCGGAAGGTGCGGGGGCCGACGCCCTCGGTCCGGATCAGCCGCAGCCAGTCGAGCCGCTGGGCCTCGGTGAGCTGCATCCACCACCCCCACACCTGCCCGAAGGTCGGCGCGGCGCGCCGGCACTCAGCCCTTCTGGCCGATGCGCCCCTCGGTGCCGGACGCGAGTCGGCGGATGTTGGGCGCGTGCTTCCACCATAGCAGCAGGCCGAGGAGCAGGAATAGCAACGCCTGCGTCGGGGCACCCAGCGCCCAGAGGACGAGGGGTGTGGCCGCCGAGGCGGCGAGCGCCGCCAGCGACGAGTACTTGAGCGCGAAGGCGAGACCGAGCCAGATCGCCGCGAACGCCGCGAGGGCGGGCGGGCTGAAGGCGAGGAGCACCCCGATGAAGGTCGCGACGCCCTTGCCGCCCTTGAAGCCCAGCCAGACCGGGAAGAGGTGGCCGAGGAAGGCGCCGAGCCCGGCCGCGAGCGCCGGGCCCTCGCCCAACTGCCGGGCGATGAGGACGGCCGCCGTGCCCTTGAGGGCGTCGCCCAGGAGCGTCGCCGCGGCGAGGCCCTTGCGGCCGGTGCGGAGCACGTTGGTGGCGCCGATATTGCCGGAGCCGATCGCCCGCACGTCGCCGAGGCCGGCGAACTTCGTGAGGATCAGCCCGAACGGGATCGAGCCCAGGGCGTAGCCGAGGGCGAGGCCGCCGAGGGCGGCTGGGGTCGCGAGATCGGGGGGCATCATGCGGCGGCCGCGAGGTCGTCGACCGCGTGGACGATCCGGCCACCGACCAGCGTCAGCACCGCCGCGCCCTGGAGGCGCGCCTCGTCGAAGGGGGAGTTCTTGGAGCGCGACTTTAGCCGGCGCTTGTCGAGGACGTAGGGGAGATCGGGATCGATCAGCACGAGGTCGGCGGGGGCGCCGACCGCCAGCCGGCCGGCCTCGCGGCCGAGGATGCGCGCCGGATTCACGGTGAGCGCGGCGACGAGCTTGGGCAGCGCGAGGTCGCCGGTGTGGACGAGGCGCATGGCGGCGCCGAGCAGCGTCTCGATGCCCAGCGCCCCGTCCGCCGCCTCGGCGAAGGGCAGGCGCTTGGTCTCCACGTCCTGCGGGTTGTGGTCGGACACGACGACGTCGATCACGCCCTCGTCGAGGGCGCGCACCACCGCCTGACGGTCGGTCTCGTGGCGCAGGGGCGGCGAGAGCCGGCAGAAGGTGCGGTAATGGCCGATGTCGTTCTCGTTGAGCACGAGGTTGTTCACCGAGACGCCGCAGGTCACCGGCAGGCCGTCCTGCTTGGCGCGGCGGACGATCTCCACCGAATCGGCGCAGGAGATCATCGCCGCGTGGTAGCGGGCGCCGGTCAGCCGCACGAGGCGGATGTCGCGCTCCAGCATTACGGTCTCGGCCTCGCGGGGGATGCCCATGAGCCCGAGGCGCGAGGCGAGCTCGCCCTCGTTCATGACGCCCTCGGCGACGAGGGCGGATTCCTCCACGTGCTGCACGATCAGCGCGTCGAAATCCCGAGCGTAGGTCAGGGCGCGGCGCAGAACCTGGGCATTCGCCACGGCCCTGAGCCCGTCGGTGAACGCGACCGCGCCGGCCTCCTTGAGCAGGCCGAACTCGGTCATCTCCCGGCCGGCCAAGCCCTTGGTGATGGCGGCCGCCGGCAGGACGTTGACGCTCGCCGTGTCGCGGGCGCGGCGGAGCACGAAGTCGACGATGGCCGGCTCGTCGATCACCGGATTGGTGTCGGGCATGCAGACGAGCGTCGTGACGCCGCCCGCGGCCGCCGCGGCGCTCGCCGAGGCCAGGGTCTCGCGATGCTCCGCCCCCGGCTCGCCCACGAAGGCGCGCATGTCGATCAGCCCGGGGGTCAGCACGCGGCCGGCGCAGTCGACGCGCTTCGCGTCGGCCGGGGCGCCCGGCGCCGCGCCGGCGGCGATATCGGCGATGCGGCCGTCCCTCACCAGCACCGCGCCGGCGGTCTGGCGACCGGTCACGGGATCGAGGAGGTCGGCGTTCGCCAGAAGGTAGCTGCTCACTGGGGCGCCCTCGCGGAAGAGGCCGGGTCGTCGAGGCGCATGGCGAGGCCGGCCGCCGCCATGTGCGCCTTCGCCTCGGCGACGCTCGCCTGCCCGAAATGGAAGATGGAGGCCGCCAGGACGGCGCTGGCGCCGCCCTCGGCCACGCCGGCCACGAGGTCGTCGAGGCCGCCGACGCCGCCCGAGGCGATCACCGGCACGGTGACGGCATCGCTGATCGCTCGCGTCAAAGCGAGATCGTAGCCGGAGCGCGTCCCGTCCTTGTCCATGGAGGTGACGAGCAGCTCGCCGGCGCCCTTTTCGGCCACCAGCCGCGCGAAGGCCACGGCGTCGATCCCGGTCGGGTCGCGGCCGCCATGGGTGAAGATCTCCCAGGCGGCCGGCGTGCCGGGGGGCGAGACGCGCTTGGCGTCGATCGCCACCACGATGCACTGCGCGCCGAACTTCTCGGCGGCCCGGGCCACGAGGTCGGGATCCTTCACCGCGGCGGTGTTGATCGCGACCTTGTCGGCGCCGGCGAGCAGCAGCGCGCGCACGTCCTCGACGGTGCGCACGCCGCCGCCGACGGTCAGCGGCATGAAGCAGGCCTCGGCGGTCCGGCTGACGATGTCGAGCAGGGTGCCTCGGGCCTCGCGGCTCGCGGTGATGTCGAGGAAGCACAGCTCGTCTGCGCCGGCCGCGTCGTAGACCTTGGCGGCCTCGACGGGGTCGCCGGCGTCGCGCAGGCCCTCGAAGCGCACGCCCTTCACGACGCGCCCGTCCTTCACGTCGAGGCAGGGGATGATGCGGGTCTTCAGCACGGGCGGCGTCTCATGTCGCGAGCCTCTGGATATCACGCCGTCGGGCCGCGCGCCGCAGCGATCGCCGCCAGGGCCGCCTCCGGATCGATGCGGCCGTCGTAGAGCGCCCGGCCGGTGATCGCGCCCGCGATCAGGGCGCAGTCGGGCTGCAGCAGCCGGTGGACGTCGTCGATCGACGCGAGGCCGCCCGAGGCGATGACCGGGATGCGCACGGCCTGGGCGAGCGCCAGGGTCATCTCGACGTTGAGGCCCTTCAGGATCCCGTCGCGGGCGATGTCGGTGTAGATGATCGCCGCGACGCCCGCGTCCTCGAATCGGCGCCCTAGCTCCTCCGCGGTCATGCTGGAGGTCTGGGCCCAGCCCTCGACGGCGACGCGGCCGTCCTTGGCGTCGATTCCGACCGCGATCTTCCCGGGATACTTGCGGGCCGCTTCCCGGACGAAGCCGGGATCGCGCACCGCCGCGGTGCCGATGATCGCGCGGGCGACGCCCTTGCTCAGCCATCCCTCCAGCGTCTTCATCTCGCGGATCCCGCCGCCGAGCTGGACCGGGATCGTGACCCGCGCGAGGATCGCGTCGACGGCCTCGGCGTTCCGCGGGGCGCCCGCGAAGGCGCCGTCGAGATCGACGACGTGGAGCCAGGAGAAGCCCTGCGCCTCGAAGATCGCGGCCTGCGCGGCCGGATCGTCGCCGAAGACCTTGGCCTGCGCCATGTCCCCCTGGATGAGGCGAACGCAACGCCCCTCTTTCAGGTCGATCGCCGGGTACAGGATCACGGGCGCTTCCGTCCTTCTTGCCTGGGCCGAACGGCGCTCACGGGCGCCAGTTCAGGAAGTTGGCGATGAGCGCGAGGCCCAGCCGCTGGCTCTTCTCGGGGTGGAACTGCGTGCCGGCGACGTTGCCGCGGGCGACGAGGGCGGTGACCGGGCCGCCGTACTCGGCGCGCGCGACGACGTCGTCCGGACGCTCCGCCTGCAGCGCGTAGCTGTGCACGAAGTAGGCGTGCAGCCCGTCCTCGCCGGTGGGAATGCCGCCGAGCAGCGGGTGGTCGCGCTCGGTCCGCAGGGTGTTCCAGCCCATGTGGGGAACCTTGAGGGCCGGATCCGACGGCCGGATCGGACCGACGTCGCCGGGAATCCAGCCGAGCCCCGGCGTGGTCGTGTACTCGAGCCCGCGGCTCGCCAGGAGCTGCATCCCCACGCAGATGCCGAGGAACGGGCGGCCCGCCCCGTGGGCGACCCGCGTCATCGCCTCGACCATGCCGGGGACGGCATCGAGCCCGCGGCGGCAATCCGCGAAGGCGCCGACGCCGGGCAGCACGACGCGGTCGGCCGCGGCCACCACCTCCGGGTCCGAGGTCAGGCAGATCCGCGCGTCGCGCCCGCTCTCGCGGGCGGCGCGCTCGAAGGCCTTGGCGGCGGAGTGGAGGTTGCCCGACCCGTAATCGATGATCGCGACGGTCTCGGTGGTCATGCGCGTCTCGCCCGGGAACTCACCGGGCGCCTTCCTGGACGGGGAACAGCCCGATCACCGGCTCGGCCCGCCGGCTGGGGCCGCTCGGGAACGGGGCCCGGGGGGTGCCCGGGACCGCCTCGATCCAGCGGTTCAGCGCCCGGGCCTCGGCCTCCTCGGGCGTCGCGGCGACCACCGCGTCGCGCGCCGGCCAGCCGCGCCGCGCCAGGGTCCAGCGGCGCAGGCTGGAGGCCTCGAGGCCGATCAGCCAAGCGGCCAGCAGGGTGACGATCAGGCCGGCACCGGCCGGGAGCCCGAGGGCGATGCCGGCAGCGGCCAGCGCCACGAGACCGACGAGGACGAGCAGGGCGGCGAGCCAGAGGCGGTGGAACAGGAACCACAGCACCGTGAAGGCGAAGGCCGGCCAGGAGAAGCCGTCGCGTACCAGGAGAGCCCGGTCGAGCCCGACCGTCTCGCCGGGCCGCGCATCGGCCGGCAGGTGGAGCGTGTAGCTGCGCATCCGCATCGCGAAACTCCGACAGCGCGCGCCGCGACGGCCGTGTGGCCGATCCGGGCGCCCGACGACAACGGGTCTACAGAGAGCCCTTGGTTGAGGGAACGCGCCCCTCCTCCCGCGGATCGATCGCCACGGCCTTCCGCAAGGCGCGGGCCAGCCCCTTGTAGCAGCTCTCCGCGATGTGGTGGGCGTTGTCGCCGTAGAGGGTCTCCACGTGGAGCGTCAGGCCGGCATTCATCGCGAAGGCCTGGAACCACTCGCGCACCAGCTCGGTGTCGAACTGTCCGATCTTCTCCACGCGGAACGTCGTGCGGAACACCAGGAAGGGCCGGCCGGAGATGTCGACGCAGACCCGGGTCAGCGCCTCGTCCATCGGCAGGTGGATGTCGGCGTAGCGCGTGACCCCGCGCTTGTCGCCGAGCGCCTTGGCGAAGGCCTGCCCCAGGGCGATGCCGCAATCCTCGGCCGAGTGGTGCTGGTCGATGTGCAGGTCGCCGTCGACCTTCACGTCCAGGTCGAACAGGGCGTGCCGCGCCAGCAGATCCAGCATGTGGTCGAGGAAGCCGATGCCGGTGGCGATCTTCGACCGCCCGGTCCCGTCGAGATTGACGGTGACCGCGATATCGGTCTCCGCGGTCTTCCGGCTGATGGAGGCGCTGCGCATTTCGGTCTGGACTTCGCGTCGGGGGCGGCCTGGGCCGCCTGCGCCTTCTAGAGGGACTCGTCGCCGAATGGAAAGGCCGGCCGGCTAGCCGTTGAGAACCCGCCCCGCCACGGCGTCGAGCTTGGCGAGGAGCGCCGGATCCCGGACGGCGGGCGCCGTCATGATCGCGCCGTCCAGGGCCCGGTGCGAACCCGCCGGGCACGGCTCCCGCTCGCCCGGGAAATCGCGGGCGAGACGGGCGACGAGCCGCGCCGCCTTGTCGGCGTTGGCCCGGGCGACGGCGATCACCGCGGCGACGTCGACGGCGTCGTGGCCCGGGTGCCAGCAATCGTAGTCGGTCACCATCGCGATGGTCGCGTAGGTGATCTCCGCCTCGCGGGCGAGCTTGGCCTCGGGCATGTTGGTCATGCCGATCACGTCGAAGCCCTGGGCCTTGTAGGCGCGGGATTCGGCCAGCGACGAGAATTGCGGCCCCTCCATGCAGACGTAGGTGCCGCCGCGATGGACCGCGATGTCCTCGGCCTTCGCGGCCTGGGCGATCCGCGCCTGCAGGCCGGGGCCCACCGGGTGCGAGAGGGAGACGTGGGCGACGCAGCCGTCGCCGAAGAACGACGAGGCCCGGCCGTGGGTGCGGTCGACGAACTGGTCGACGAGCACGAAGAGGCCCGGCGGCAGGTCCTCGCGGAAGGAGCCGCAGGCCGAGAGGGCGACGAGGTCGGTGACCCCGGCCCGTTTCAGGGCGTCGATATTGGCGCGGTAGTTGATGCCCGACGGCGAGAGCCGGTGCCCCCGCCCGTGGCGCGCCAGGAACACGACCTTGGTGTCGCCGATGCGCCCGATCCGCAGGGCATCCGACGGCTCGCCCCAGGGCGACGCCACGCGCTCCTCGCGCACGTCCTCAAGACCCGGCAGGTCGTAGACGCCGGACCCACCCATGACACCCAGTACCGCTGCGCTCATGCCGGACTCCCTCAACGCGCGACGCCTCGGCAGCGCGGCTTATCCCACCCGGCACCTCGTCCTCGGGTGCCGGAGCCATGCGTAGGCCTCGACGGAGACCTCCGGACGCCGCTCTGATCCCTGAAGCCCTCCTGCGAGGCCCGCTGACGCGGTCACCTCAGGATGAGGTGGTGCAGGGGGCGGGCAGTCTCGGGAGGCGGACCGTCGCGGCGGGCGAGCGGTAGCATGGAGCGCCGGCCGAAAAAAAGATGGGCCTCCGCGAGGGAGGCCCATCCGAACTGCGAACCGATCCGGCCCGCCTCAGTAGGTCTTGTGCAGCTCCGGCTGGAGGCCGTGCACCTCGCCACCGACATCCGCCCAGATCTTCTTCTTCACGTAGTAGAGTAGACCCGACAGCACGATCAGGAACAGGATCACCCGGAAGCCCAGGGCCTTGCGGTCCATCATGTGCGGCTCGGCCGCCCACATCAGGAAGGCCGAGACATCCTTGCCGTACTGGTCCAGCGTCTCGGGCACGACCGGCTGGCCCTGATCGTTCTTGGGGTAGGAAACCTGCCCGTCGGTGATCGGCGGCGGCATCGCGATGATGTGGCCGGGGTAGTACTTGTTGTAGTGGCCGCCCTCCGGCAGCGCGAAGTCCTTCGGCGGATCCTCGTAACCGTTGATCAGGGCGTGGATGTAGTCCGGTCCCTGCTCCGAGTAGCCGACGAGCGGCAGCCAGTCGGTCAGGAAGTAGAGCGAGCCGCGGGAGAAGGTCCGCGCCTTGGCGATCACCGAGAAGTCCGGCGGCGCCTTGCCGCCGTTGGCCGCGGCCGCCGCCTGGTCGTTCGGGAAGGGCGGCGGGAAGGTGTCGGCCGGCCGGCCCGGCCGTTCGAACATGTCGCCGGCGTCGTTCGGCCCGTCCTTCACCTGGTAGGTCGCGGCCAGCGCCTTGACCTGCCCGGCGGAGAAGTGCGGCCCGCCCTCCTGGGCGAGGTTGCGGAAGGAGACCAGCTTCATCGAGTGGCAGGCGGAGCAGACCTCCTTGTAGACCTGGAATCCGCGCTGCAGCTGCGCGGTGTCGAAGCGGCCGAACACGCCGGCGAAGCTCCAGTTCACGCGGGCCGGGATCGGCCCGCCATGCCCTTCCTGGGCGGAGACCGGCATGGCGCCGATCAGCAGGGCCGCCAGGGCGGCCGCGGCGGTCGTCGAGAGGACGCGGGTCATCATCATGGTCCTGTCGTCAGCCCGTCAGCCTTTGGTGGTCGGAGCGGCGGCGGCGCCCGCCGGCATGCCGGATCCGGTCACCTGCTTGCCCGGTCCGGTCACGCTCTCGAGGATCGAGCCCGGCAACTTCTTCGGCGTCTCGAACAGGCCGCAGAGCGGCATGACGATCAGGAAGTGCGCGAAGTAGTAGGCGGTGCAGACCTGGGCGGCGAGCACGTAGCCGCCCTCCGGGGGCTGCGAGCCGAGCCAGCCGAGGAGGAGGGTCGCGCCGATGAACACCCAGAAGAACTGGCGGTAGATCGGCCGGTAGTTGCACGACCGGATCCGCGACGTGTCGAGCCACGGCGCGAACGCCAGGATGATCACCGCCGAGAACATCAGGATGACGCCGCCGAGCTTGCTCGGGACCGCGCGCAGGATCGCGTAGAACGGCAGGAAGTACCATTCCGGCACGATGTGCGCGGGCGTCACCGCCGGGTTCGCCTGGATGTAGTTGTCGGCGTGGCCGAGATAGTTCGGCTGGTAGAACAGGAACCACGCGAACAGGATCATGAACACGCAGGTCGCGAACACGTCCTTGACCGTCGCGTAGGGCGTGAACGGCACCGCGTCCTTGCCCGACTTGATCGGGATGCCGGCCGGGTTGTTCTGCCCGGTGACGTGCAAGGCCCAGACGTGCAGCACGACCACGCCGGCAATCATCCACGGCAGCAGGTAGTGCAGCGAGAAGAAGCGGTTCACGGTCGGGTTGCCCACCGAGTAGCCGCCCCACAGCAGGGTCTGAATCGTGTCGCCGACCACTGGGATCGCCGCCAGGATGTTGGTGATGACGGTCGCGCCCCAGAAGCTCATCTGGCCCCACGGCAGCGTGTAGCCGAGGAAGGCGGTCGCCATCATCAAGAGGTAGATGACGACGCCGAGGATGTAGAGCACCTCGCGCGGCGCCTTGTACGACCCGTAATAGAGGGCGCGGAACATGTGCACGTAGACGGCCACGAAGAACATCGAGGCACCGTTGGCGTGCGCGTAGCGCAGCAGCCAGCCGTAGTTCACGTCGCGCATGATCTTCTCGACGGAGGTAAAGGCACCTGTCGCCGAGGGCTCGTAGTGCATCGCCAGCCAGATGCCGGTGACGATCTGGATTCCCAGGAAGGCGGCGAGGATCGCCCCGAAGGTCCAGAAGTAGTTGAGGTTCCGCGGAACCGGGTAGGCGATGAAGGACGAGTGCACCAGCCCGGCAATGGGCAGGCGCGCCTCGAACCATTTGGCCACGCGGCTCTTCGGGACGTAGGTGCTGGCTGTTCCGCTCATGCTTCCGTCCTCCTCAGGCCGCTTCCTTGCCGCCTTCGCCGATCCGGATCTTGGTATCGGTCTGGAAGGCGTAGGGCGGGATCGGCAGGTTGATGGGCGCCGGTCCGTGGCGCACGCGACCCACCGCGTCGAATTGCGAGCCGTGGCACGGGCAGGCCCAGCCCTCGAAATTGCCCTGGTGGCCGATCGGCACGCAGCCGAGATGCGTACAGTTGCCGTAGACCACCAGCCACTGGTCGTGGCCGCTCTTGACCCGCGTCGGGAAGGCGGCCGGATCGATCATGGCCGAGAGCGGGACCGCCTTCATGTCGGTCACTTCTTTGGCGGTCAGCTTGCGCACGAAGATCAGCTTGCCGCGCCAGAAGACGTTGATGATCTGACCGTCCTGGATCGGTGTCAGGTCGACCTCGATCGGTGCGCCGGCGGCGATCGTGTCGGCGTCGGGCGCCATGGAGGAGATCAGCGGCCAGACGACGGCTCCCGCCCCGACCGCCAACCCGGCGCCCGTCGCCAGGAACAGAAAGTCACGGCGGCTGCCCTCATGACCAGAGACCGCGGCAGCGGCGGCTGATGTGTTCGCCAAGGTTCGGAACTCCATGCGTCGGCGTCAGGGCCGCAGGTGCCCTCGTCCCGGCTCGTCCCGGGAACAAAGCATTATGGTTCTAATCTGAGCAATGAGACCGTCTGCCGCCCCCGAGTCAAGCCGCAGTGTGCGGCGCGGCGATAAGGTCGCCCCTCGATCGTAGCGGTATGTTGCCGGCAATCTCGCTCCTCCGACGCTCAGGCGACGGCGCTGTCGTACCGGGCCGTCCCGTCGTCGAGAAAACCGCCCGACTGCCGCGACCACAGCCCGGCATAGACGCCGCCGGCGGCGACCAGTTCGGCGTGAGTCCCCTCCTCGATGATCCGGCCGCGGTCGATCACGACCAGCCGGTCGAGGGCCGCGATCGTCGACAAGCGGTGCGCGATGGCCAGCACAGTCTTGCCGGCCATCAGCGTGTCGAGGGATTCCTGGATCGCCGCCTCGACCTGGCTGTCGAGCGCCGAGGTCGCCTCGTCGAGAATCAGGATCGGCGCGTCCTTCAGCATGACGCGGGCGATGGCGATGCGCTGGCGCTGGCCGCCGGACAGCTTGACGCCGCGCTCGCCGACCTGGGCATCGTAGCCGCGCCGGCCCTTGTGGTCGACGAGGTCGGCGATGAACGTGTCCGCGTGAGCGAGCCGCGCGGCCCGCTCGATCTCCACCTGGGTGGCGCCGGGGCGGCCGTAGGCGATGTTGTCGCGGATGGAGCGGTGCAGCAGGGAGGTGTCCTGGCTGACCATCGCGATGGCCTCACGCAGGGATTGCTGGGTCACCGTCGCGATGTCCTGGTCGTCCACCAGGATCCGCCCGCTCTCCACGTCGTAGAGCCGCAGGAGCAGGCCCGCCAGGGTCGACTTGCCGGCGCCGCTGACGCCGACCAGCCCGACCTTCTCGCCCGGACGGATCGTCAGGGAGAAATCCTCGATGACGGTGGCGTCGCCGCGCCCGTAGTGGAAGCCGACCTCCTCGAACCGGATCTCGCCGCCGGTGACGGCGAGCGTCCGCGCGTCCGGCGCGTCGACGAGGGCGTGCGGCCGGGCCATCGTCTGCATGCTCTCCTGGACCACGCCGACATTCTCGAAGACGCCGCGCACGGTCTGCATGACCCAGCCCGACATGGCGATGAGCCTGAGGACTAGGGCGAGCCCCGCCGATGCCTCGCCGGTCGTCATGCCGCCGTCGCGCCACAGCACGAGGCAGGCCGCGCCGGTAGCGATCAGGAGCCCGCTGTTGAGCAGGCCGAGGAGGCTCGTCGTCAGGGTGACCAGCCGGAACTGGTGGAGATAGGCGGCGGTGTGGACTTCCACGGCGTCCTGCACCGCGGCCCGCTCCTCGCGGTCGCGGGCGAAGAGCTTCACCGTCAGAATGTTGGTGTAGCTGTCGACGATGCGGCCGATCAGCGTCGAGCGGGTGTCGGCGGTCTTGTGCGAGCGCGCGCGGGCTCGGGGCACGAACCACGCGGTCAGGGCCGCGTAGGCGGCGATCCAGAGCAGCACCGGGACGGCGAGCCACGGCGAGATCGCGCTGAACAGCCCGACCGCGGTGATCGCGTAGATCGCCACGTACAGGAGCGTGTCGATGAAGACGACGGCGAGTTCCCGCACCGCCGGGCCCACCTGGACGACGCGGTTGGCGAGCCGTCCCGAGAAGTCGCCCTGGAAATACGAGAGCGCGTGCCCGAGGGTGTAGAGATGCGCCCGCCAGCGGATCTGGCTGGTCGATTGCGGCACGACGAGCTGGTTGGACAGCACCTCGTGGGCCCAGATCGACAGCGGTCGCACCACGGCGATCAGCAGGACCACCAGCCCGAGCTCGACCGCGTGGTCCGACAGCACCGTCGCCCGGTCGGCCGAGCCGAGCAGGTCGATGAACCAGCGCATCACGAGGTAGAGGGAGGCCTCGACCGTGCCGGCGATCACCGCGATGACGAACAGCGCCGCCAGGGCGGCGCGGATCGGGCGCAGGTAGAACCAGGCGAAGCCGAGCACCGACCGCGGCGGCATCCGCGCCTCGTCGAAGGGCGCGAAGGGGTCGACGCGGCGTTCAAGCCAATCGAGGAACATGTTGACGGGGGCGTGACGCGGCGGGAGCCCCTCATGTAAGCGCCTCCCGCCGCGCGCCAACCGCGCGGCGTGGTCGCGCCGCCCGGCCTCAGCGGTTCAGGGCGAGGGCCGCGCCGGACTTGGTGAGGGCGCCTTCCAGGCCGCCGCCGCCCTGGCGCAGCCGCGCCGCCACCGAGCCGCCCGGCTGGTAGAGGTAGACCTCGCCGTCGCGGAAGTCCCAGGCCGAGACCCGCGCGAGATCCTTGTTGGCGCAGCCCGAGGCCGTCGCCCGGTAGAGGTCGAGGGCCGGGGTGCTCGAGAGCGTGACCTTGCAGTTCGCACCGGTCGCGTCCCGCGCATCCCAGCTTCCGACCACCGACGAGCGGCCGCCCGTGGCGACCGGCGGCGGCGGCGCCGGCGGGGCGACCGGCTCGGCGATCACGGTGGGGCCGCCGGCGGGCGGCGCGGCCGCCTGGGCACCGGGCGGGGGCGGCGCGTCGGGGCTCGCCGCGACGCCGGGCGGCGGCGCCAGCGGGGCCGCCGTCACCGTGCCCGACGGCATGGCCGGCACCGTGTCCAGGGACGCCTGGGGCGACGGCCCCCGGGTGCGCGGCCCGTCGAGGCGGCTGGAGGCGCAGGCGCCGAGGCTGGCGGCCAGACAGAGAACGGCGAACGTCGACAGGCTCGGGCGCAGCATCGGTCCACTTCGGGTCAGGATTCACGGCGCGGAGGCGCTTCGATCCTGACTCCGTGGCAATTGCGCTGTCCGCAAGGCAGCCCTCTCAGCCCGGACCAACTCTGCTGCGGAGAGCCGGCCTTTTCGGCCGGGTGTGGCCCTCAGGCCTCAACACCCGACTCGACTGCGCGATCAGAGCGTGCGCTCGACCATCATCTTCTTGATCTCGGCGATGGCCTTCGCCGGGTTCAGGCTCTTCGGGCACGTGTTGGCGCAGTTCATGATCGTGTGGCAGCGGTACAGCCGGAACGGGTCGTGCAGCCCGTCGAGGCGGTGGCCCGTGTTCTCGTCGCGCGAGTCGATCAGCCAGCGATAGGCCTGCAGCAGGGCCGCCGGGCCGAGGAACTTGTCGCCGTTCCACCAGTAGCTCGGGCACGACGTGGTGCAGCACGCGCACAGGATGCACTCGTAGAGGCCGTCGAGGCGGGAGCGGTCCTCCGGCGTCTGGCGCCACTCCTTCTCGGGCGCGGGCGTCTCGGTCTGGAGCCAGGGCTCGATGGCGGCGTGCTGGGCGTAGAAATTCGTCAGGTCCGGCACGAGATCCTTGAGGACCGGCATGTGCGGCAGCGGGTAGATCCGGATCGCACCGTCCTTGTCCTTGCGGGTCATCACCGGCAGGGCGTTGTCGGGGCTCTTGCACTCGTCGATGCCCATCGTGCAGGCGAGCGCGTTCTGCCCCTCGATGTTCATCGCGCAGGAGCCGCAGATGCCCTCGCGGCAGGAGCGGCGGAAGACCAGCGTCGAGTCGATCTTGTTCTTGATCCACAGCAGCGCGTCGAGGACCATCGGGCCGCAATCCTCGCGGTCGACCTGATAGGTGTCGATCCGCGGATTGGCCCCGTCATCCGGGTTCCAGCGGTAGATCTTGAAGGTCTGCAGGTTCCTGGCGCCGGGCGGGGCCGGCCAGGACTTGCCCTGGGTGATCTGGGAATTCTTCGGAAGGTTGAACTGAGCCATGGTTCTCGACGGCTTCCGCTGGAGCAGGACGCGGCGGCCGGAGGGGTGAGGCCCCGCCGCCGCAGTCGTTGTGCAGAGTTGCAGATCAGTACACGCGCGCCTTGGGCTCGATGTACTGGATCTCGTTGGACATCGTGTAGGTGTGGACCGGGCGGTAATCGATGACCACTTGGTGTTGGCCCTCGTCGAGCCAGGACAGCGTGTGCTTCATCCAGTCCTTGTCGTCGCGGTCCGGGAAGTCCTCGCGCGCGTGGGCGCCGCGGGACTCCGTGCGGTTGGCGGCCGATTCCATCGTCACCACCGCCTGGCCGATCAGGTTGTCGAACTCCAGGGTCTCCAGCAGGTCCGTGTTCCAGACCAGCGACCGGTCGGTGATCTTCACGTCGGCGGCGGCGTTCCAGACCTTGTGGATCAGGCCCTTGCCCTCCTCCAGCACCTCGCCGGTGCGGAACACGGCGCAGTTGTTCTGCATCGTCTTCTGCATCTCGGCACGGAGTTCGGCGGTCGGCGTCGAGCCGTTGGCGTAGCGGAACCGGTCGAGGCGCTCGAGGGCCTTGTCGGTCGCGCCCTTGGGCAGCTCCATGGCCCGGCCGTTCGGCTCGACGATCTCGGCGCAGCGCTTGCCGGCGGCGCGGCCGAAGACCACGAGGTCGATCAGCGAGTTCGAGCCGAGGCGATTGGCGCCGTGGACGGAGACGCAGGCCGCCTCGCCGATCGCCATCAGCCCCGGGACCACCGTGTCGGGGTTGCCGTCGCGCAGCGTCAGCACCTCGCCGTGATAGTTCGTGGGGATGCCGCCCATGTTGTAGTGGACGGTCGGGATGACCGGGATCGGCTCCTTGGTCACGTCGACGCCCGCGAAGATCCGCGCAGATTCCGAGATGCCCGGCAGGCGCTCGTGCAGGATCTTCGGGTCCAGGTGGTCGAGGTGCAGGTAGATGTGGTCCTTGTTCTTGCCGACGCCGCGGCCGTCGCGGATCTCCATGGTCATGGAGCGCGAGACCACGTCGCGCGAGGCGAGGTCCTTCGCCGACGGCGCGTAGCGCTCCATGAAGCGCTCGCCCTCGGAATTGGTGAGGTAGCCGCCCTCGCCGCGGGAGCCTTCGGTGATCAGGCAGCCCGCGCCGTAGATGCCGGTCGGGTGAAACTGCACGAACTCCATGTCCTGCAGCGGCAGGCCGGCGCGCAACACCATGGCGTTGCCGTCGCCCGTGCAGGTATGGGCGGAGGTCGCCGAGAAGTAGGCGCGGCCGTAGCCGCCGGTCGCCAGGATGGTCATCTGGGCGCGGAAGCGGTGGATCTCGCCGGTGGCCTGATCGAGGGCGATGACGCCGCGGCAGCGGCCCTCATCGTCCATGATCAGGTCGAGGGCGAAGTACTCGATGAAGAAATCGGTCTGGTTCTTCACCGCCTGCCCGTAGAGGGTGTGCAGCATCGCGTGGCCGGTCCGGTCGGCCGCCGCGCAGGTGCGCTGGGCGGTGCCCTTGCCGTAATCGGTCGTCATGCCGCCGAACGGGCGCTGGTAGATCTTGCCCTCCTCCGTGCGGGAGAACGGTACGCCCCAGTGCTCCAGCTCGTAGACGGCGGCGGGCGCGTTGCGCACGAGGTACTCGATGGCGTCCTGGTCGCCGAGCCAGTCCGATCCCTTCACGGTGTCGTACATGTGCCAGCGCCAGTCGTCCGGGCCCATGTTGCCCAGCGAGGCCGAGATGCCGCCCTGCGCCGCCACCGTGTGCGAGCGCGTCGGGAACACCTTGGTGATGCAGGCGGTGCGCAGGCCCGCTTCCGAGCAGCCCACCGTGGCGCGCAGTCCCGCGCCGCCCGCGCCGACGATCACGACGTCGAAGGCGTGATCGTGGATGGTGTAGGCAGGCCCGCTGCCGTTTGTGCCGTTGGCGGCCATGTTCGGCTCCTCGAGATCGATGTTGGCGGGGTCAGGCCGGCTGTCCGAAGCCGATGCGCAGGACCGCGTAGAGGCAGGCGACGGCCACGACGACCGCGTAGGCATTGTTGGCGAACACCGCCGCGATCTTCGTCGCCGGCGCGTGCACGTAGTCCTCGATGATCACCTGCATGCCGAGGCGCATGTGGACCGTGACCGACAGTAGCGCCAGGATCAGGAGGATCGACACCAGAGGGGTCGCGACGAGGAGCCGCGCCTCCGGGTAGCCGCGGCCCGCCATCTTGGCGATGATCACCACGAAGCTCAGCATCAGCACGACGTTGGCGACGGCGGTCAGCCGCTGCAGCCACCAGTGCCCGGCGCCGTGATGGGAGACGCCGAGGCCGCGTACGCGGGCGCGCGGCGTGCGGATCGAGACGCGCGTGTCCTGCCGGACCTCTTCCTTAGCCATGTCGTCCTCCTCAGCGGACCAAAAGGGCGACCGCCCAGATGACGAGGGTGAGGGCCACCGAGCCGATCAGCGTCAGCCGGGCCATCGAGAGGCGCTTCTCCCGGTCGAAGCCGACGCCGGTGTCCCAGATCAGGTGCCGGATGCCGCCGAGCATGTGGTGCATCAGGATCCACGTGTAGACGAACAGGATCAGGCGCCCGAAGATCGAGCCGAAGAACCCGGCCACGTAAGAGTAGCCGGCCGGTCCCGAGGCCAGAGCCACGAGCCAGATCGCGACGAGAGCAGTCCCGCCGTAGAGCGCGGTGCCGGTGATGCGGTGGAACACCGACATCGCCATCGTCCAGGTCCAGCGATAGATCTGGAGATGCGGCGACATGGGCTGAGCCACTGTCGGGCGGGCGGTGGGTGCCATCGTGTTGAAGCCTCGCAGCTGCGAACTGGACCGTCTCTAATCTGGTAGCGCTAGAGCCTGAGCGGGCAACCCGCAATCCATCATGGTGCGGCGCAATGTGCCCTCTGGGGCGACACTTTGCCGATTCTGTCACTTCAGCTGTCCCAGGAGGCGCCACCACGCGTAGTCGAGCGGCGCCGCCACGAGGAGCGACAGGAAACCGAAGCTCAGGGTGAGCCGGGTCGCGTCCCGGAGACGGACCCGCCCGAGCTCGCTGGCGAACACGATCGGGGGCGCCTGATAGGGGAAGAACAGGGTCGAGTAGCCGATCACCTGCAGCGAGACGACCGCGAAGGGTGACAGGCCGCTCGCCTCCGACATCTCGCCCGCGAGCGCCGTGTACAGGGCCGGGGCGCCGTTGGCGGTGACGAGGAGGGTCAGCACCGTGGCGATGCCGGTGAGCACCGCGAAGTTCTGCGTCGGCGCGTCGTGCGCCAGGGGGGCGACGGTCAGCAGCAGATGGCCGAGGCGCTCGCCGAGCCCGGTCTCGTTGACGAGGGCGACGAGGCCGAGCAGCGCCGCGATGTAGAAGCAGGTCCGCAGGTTCACCTGTTGGAACGCCTCCGGCGGCAGGACCCCGATCCGCGGCAGCAGGCAGACGACCGCGGCGGCGAGGCCGACCCAGGCGGGGGCAAGGCCGTGGAGGCTGTCGGTCATCCAGAGGATCAGCGTGCAGGCGAGGATCACCGCGAGGCGCCGCTCGGGCGCGGACAGCGGGGGAAGGTCCGGCAGGGCCGGAGCGGCGGAGCCGAGGTTGTCCGGGAACAGCCGGACGATGAGGCCGACGAGCAGCACGCCCTTCACCAGCGCCAGGACCGGGGCATGCAGAAGGAAGTAAGAGAGGTACGACAGGTGCAGGCCGAGCAGGTGCTCGGCCGAGCCGGCCATCACGAGGTTCGGGACGTTGGCGGGCAGGATCGCCGCAGAGAGGATCGGGGTGGCGAGGCCGACGGCCAGGACCGCACCCGTCCGCCCCGGGCGCCCGGCCGCGAGGCCGAAGGCGTCGCAGAGTGCGAGGGTGACGGGGATCATCAGGGCGATGCGGCCCAGATTCGACGGCATGACGAAGGCGATGAGGAAGCTCAGCGTCACCAGCCCAGCGATGAAGCGGCCGTAGGAGCCGGAGAGCCGCAGGGCGAGGGTGCGCGCCATCCGGGCGCCCAGTCCGGTCCGGGTCATGCCCTGCCCCACTACCATGCCGGACAGGACCAGCCAGAACGCGGAGGACGAGAAGCCCGAGAACACCGTCGCGGCCGAGCCGAGACGCAGCAACATCGCCAGTCCGAAGAAGGCGAGTGCCGTGACGATCTCGGGCAGCAGCGCGGTCGCCCACAGGCCCATGCACAGCACGAGCAGCCCCGCCGTCGCCGCAACCAGTCCCTCGCCGCTCACCGCGATCGTCCCCGCACCACGCTACGCCGGAAGCGGCATCCTCATCGGATTGGAACGGTTCGCAATTCGGGACTTGTTGAGCGAGCCTTCGCCTGCGGCGAAGGCTGTGGATCCGGTGGGCCGATCTGGCCCAGGGGTCCTCACGACATTGCCCGAGCGAAGGCCGGCCGGGCGTCGCGCGGTTTCGAGGATGCGCCGCGGGGACGAGACCCGCGCCGCCTGACTCAGTAGCCGTAGCCGTAGTAGCCGTTGCAGGCAGCCGGGTCGTAGGCGCCGTAGCCGTAAGTGTAGGCGCAATTGTCGTAGCCGTAGTCGAGACCGCCCAGGCCGTAACCGACGCCGAGGCCGAGCCCGGCGAGTCCGTAGCCGACGCCGCGTCCGTAGCGGTGGCCGTAATAGCCGCGGTTGACCAAGCCGCGACCGGCGATCCCGCGGTTCCCGACCCCGCCGAACCGGCCGGCCTGGTTATATCCGCCGGCCCGCAGGCCGCCGGTCCGGACGCCGCCGACGCCGGCCACGCCGAGCCCAGCCCCGCGGAAGTCGCCGCCCAGTCCGCCGGCCCGCGCCCCGCCGACGCCGTTCTGGAAGGCGCCGCCGCCGAAGCCGCCGTTCCGGAACGCTCCGCCGCCGACACTGCCGCCGCGGGAGCCGCCCCCGCCAAATCCGCCGCCGTGGAAGCCACCGCCGCCGAAGCCGCGGGCATCGGCGACGGTCGGCGCGAACGCGACGGCCGCCAGGAGGGCGGTGGAGACGAGTGCGATACGAGTCATGGGAAAGCTCAGCCTGATGTGTGGTGCTTTAACCACTCAACCCGGCTTCAAGGCGGCTGTATCCAAGCTTGAGTATGACCGATGGCGTGGCAGTCGGTCGCTGAGTTGGCGATATGTACGTCGGGCTCGAACGTCACCCTGGACTTCACGAAGTCTCACCGGAAGGGTGGTTCATCGAAACTGCGCAGCTTGCGCGAGTGGAGACCTTGCCGATCGGCCCGAAGAACGTCGAGGGCCGCCAGCCCGACCCGGAGGTGCTCCGAGACGGCCCGATCGTAGAAGGCGTTGGCGGCACCCGGCAGCTTGATCTCGCCGTGGAGCGGCTTGTCTGAGACGCAGAGCAGCGCGCCGTAGGGAACGCGCAGGCGGAAGCCCTGGGCGGCGACCGTGCCGCTCTCCATGTCCACCGCCACGGCGCGGGACTGGTTGATCCGACGCCGCTCCTGGCTGAAGCGCAGTTCCCAGTTGCGATCGTCGTAGGTCACCACCGTGCCGGTGCGCAGGCGCCGCTTGAGCGCGTCAGCCTGCTCGCCCGTCACCGCGGCGGCGGCGTCCTGAAGGGCGACCTGCACCTCGGCGAGGGCCGGCACCGGCACGTCCGGCGGCACGAGCTCGTCGAGGATACGGTCGCGGCGGAGGTAGGCGTGCGCCAGCACGTAGTCGCCGATGGTCTGCGACTGCCGCAGGCCGCCGCAATGGCCGACCATCAGCCAGCAATCCGGGCGCAGCACCGCGAGGTGGTCGGTGATCGTCTTCGCGTTCGAGGGGCCGACGCCGATATTGACCAGCGTCGTGCCCTGCTGGGTCCCGTCGGAATCGCGCGCCACCAAGTGGTAGGCCGGCATCTGATGGCGGTGCCAGGGCGAGGCGGCGATCACAGCGGCCGGGTCTGCATCGGCCGCCTCGGCACGGGTCACGGACACGCCACCCGGCAGGACCAGCCGCTCGAACCCCTCCGCGCCCGAGGCGAGCCGCTCCAAGCCGTGGCGGACGAACTGGTCGACGTAGCGGTGATAGTTGGTGAGCAGGATCCAGGGCTGGACGTCGCGCCAGTCGCAGCCGGTGTAATGAACGAGGCGCCGGAGCGAGTAATCGACCCGAACCGCGTCGAACAGCGCCAGGGGCAGCGGCTCGCCAGGGATCTGGTCGAACAGCCCGTCCGCGATCTCGTCGCCCACGAGCGACAGGAGCGGCACCGGGAAGTAGGTGGCGAGGTCAGCGCCGTCGACGGTCCGCCCGCGCGCGTCCAGCCCGGCCTCCAGCACGTAGGGATAGGGAATCTCCTGCGCGCTGAGACCGACCTCGAGGGCGATGCCGTAGTCGGCGATCAGCGGCTCTAGCTGGCGGGTCAGGTACGTCCGGAAGAATCCCGGATGCGTGATTGTGGTGGCATAGGTGCCGGCGGCCTGGAGCTTGGCGGTGGCGCGCCGGACCCGGGGCAGCGGCCCGTCCGGGCGGTAGCTGATCCGCAGCTCCGGGTAGCGGAAGGCGAGCCGCTCCGTGGCGTCCGGCGGCGGCCCGCCGGCGAGGTAGCGCTCCAGCGCGGTCCGCAGGGCGCCGGCCGCGTCGTCGTAGAGCTCGACCAGCCGGTCGATGGCGGTCGCGGCATCCGCCACCGCCTGCATCGGCCGCAATTCCCGCTCGATCATGTCGCCTCCGTTCCTGCTGCCGGATCTACACCCCGCGCCATCCGGGGGCGAGATGCGGGGTTGCGAGCCGCGGACACATGGCCGACAAGCCGGCCGGCGCGGAGCGCGGCGGCGAGGACGCGGGCATGGACACGGGGCTGGACGCGGATGAGTTCGGGACCCGTCCCGGTGAAGAGAGGGCCGCCCTGCCCGCGACCTTCGACGCGGGCCTCCACTTCATCGGCCGGCTGCGCACGCCCTGGCTGGCGCGGTCCGACTGTCCGAAGAATGGCCTGCAGACCGACGCAATCTGCACCGTCGAGGTCGACCCGGCCTACGCCCCCGGCCTGCGCAACGTCACGGGGTGCACGCACCTGATCCTCCTCTACTGGATGGACCGGGCGACCCGCGGCCTCGTGATCCAGCGGCCGCGCCACGCCGACGGCCCCAGGGGCACGTTCTCCCTGCGCTCGCCGGCCCGTCCCAACCCGATCGCCCTGTCGGTCGTGGAACTGCTCGGCCGCGTCGGCGACACGCTTCGCGTGCGCGGGCTCGACTGCCTAGACGGCACGCCGCTCCTCGACATCAAGCCCTACTACGCCTCGACGGACGCGCGGCCCGACGCCCGGGTCGACCGGGCCGGGGCCGAGCCGTGAAGCGCGTCGTTTCCCTCGTTCTCGGCGGGCTCGCCCTCCTGGCGATCGGCGGCTTCGCCGGGTGGCGCCTGCACCGGCCGGGGGCCGACGCACGGGCCTACGCGGAGATGCGCCTGATCGCCGTGCAGGTCAGCCTCGACGAGGCGCCGCCGGACTACGTGTTCTGGGCCGGCGATTCCCAGGTGGAGCTGCAGCCCGGGAGCCAGCGGCCCTGCGGGCTCGATTTCCTCAACGGCGGGATCAGCGGCGCGACCGCGGGCAGCTACGCGGACTACCTCGCGCGCCTGACCTTCAAGGTGCAGCCGCGGCTCGCGGTCCTGACCATCGGGACCAACGACATCCTGGTGAAGAACAACCCGCAGCTGCACAAGCCGACGGAGCAGTTCGAGGCCGCCACCGAGACGATCGTCAAGCGGCTGCAGACCCTCAGCCCGCGCGTCGTGGTGACCGCCCTCCCCCCGGTCGGTCGCGAGATCGGCAAGCTGGTCGATGCCGGCGCGGTCGCGGATTACTCGCGCCGGTTGCAAAACCTCTGCGGGCGGCTCGGCTGCGTCTTCACGGATCCGTTCGCCGCCCTGCGCGACGGCGATACGGGTTACGCCAAGCCCGGCGCCCTGCGCGACGGGCTGCACCTCGCGGCGTTCCGGCCGGCGCTGAAGGCGGTCGAGCCGGCGCTCTGCACCCCGTGAGGACCGGCGCCGCGTCATCGCGAGCGGAGCGAAGCAATCCAGGAGCGCGACACGGATCGAAGCGTCACGCTGCTCTGGGTCGCTTAGCTCCGCTCGCGATGACGGCGCGGGAATCGGGTCGGACGCCGGCTCACTCCCACTCAATCGTGCCAGGCGGCTTCGAGGTGATGTCGTAGGTCACCCGGTTGATGCCCTTCACCTCGTTGATGATCCGGGTCGCGACCCGGCCCAGGAAGGCCATGTCGAACGGGTAGAAGTCGGCGGTCATGCCGTCGACCGAGGTGACGGCGCGCAGCGCGCAGACGTGGTCGTAGGTGCGCCCGTCGCCCATCACGCCGACGGTCTTCACCGGCAGGATCACCGCGAAGGCCTGCCAGATCGTGTCGTAGAGGCCGGCCTGCCGGATCTCGTCGAGGTAGATCGCGTCGGCCTTGCGCAGGGCCTCCAGCTTCTCGCCGGTGATCGTGCCGGGGCAGCGGATCGCCAGGCCCGGGCCCGGGAACGGGTGGCGGCCGACGAAGCCCTCGGGCAGGCCGAGCTCCTTGCCGAGCACCCGGACCTCGTCCTTGAAAAGCTCGCGCAGCGGCTCCACGAGCTTCATATTCATGCGCTCGGGCAGGCCGCCGACATTGTGGTGGCTCTTGATGGTCACGGACGGGCCGCCGGTGAACGACACGCTCTCGATCACGTCGGGGTAGAGCGTGCCCTGCGCGAGGAACTTCGCCCCGCCGATCTTCTTCGATTCGGCCTCGAAAACGTCGATGAACAGGCGGCCGATCGTCTTGCGCTTGATTTCCGGGTCGCTGACGCCCTCCAGAGCCGCGAGGAACATCCCCGACGCCTCCACGTGGACCAGCGGGATGTTGTAGTGGTCGCGGAACAGCGCCACGACCTGCTCGGCCTCGCCGAGGCGCAGGAGCCCGTGGTCGACGAACACGCAGGTCAGCTGATCGCCGATCGCCTCGTGGATCAGCACCGCCGCCACGGCCGAATCGACGCCGCCCGAAAGGCCGCAGATCACCTTCTCGGAGCCGACCTGCTCGCGGATCTTGGCGATGGCCTCCTCGCGGTAGGCGCCCATGGTCCAGTCGCCCGAGCAGCCCGCGACGTCGCGCACGAAGTTGCGGATCAGCAGGGCGCCGTGGGGCGTGTGCGCCACCTCCGGGTGGAACTGGACCGCGTAGTAGTTGCGGGCCTCGTCGGCCACCGCCGCGAAGGGCGCGTTCCTGGAGATCGCCACGGTGGTGAAGCCGTCCGGCAGCTTGGTGACGCGATCACCGTGGCTCATCCAGACCGGGTACTTCTCGCCCTTGTGCCAGACGCCCTTGAACAGCGGGCAGTCGGCCAGGATCTCGACCTCGGCGCGGCCGAACTCCGCGTGGTGGCCGCCCTCGACGGCGCCGCCGAGCTGGGCCGCCATGGTCTGCTGGCCGTAGCAGATGCCGAAGACCGGGACGCCCGAATCGAACACCAGTTGGGGCGCGCGGGGCGAGGCCTCGACGGTCACCGATTCGGGGCCGCCGGAGAGGATCACGCCCTTGGGCTTCTGCTCGCGGAACGCGGCCTCGGCCTTCGTGAAGGGCACGATCTCGCAGTAGACGCCCTCCTCGCGCACTCGGCGGGCGATGAGCTGCGTCACCTGAGAGCCGAAATCGACGATTAGGATCTTGTCGTGGTCGGTGTTCATCGCGGGCGATTATCCGAAGCCCGCGGCGCGTGCAACGCACAAGTCCGGATTGTCCGGCCTTCCGACGTGCCGTCACCGATGGAATGCCGGACCCGGCCGTCAGGTCCCGCGCGTCGCCGTCGCCCCGTCGGTGCCGGCGCGGCCAGCCGCGCGCGGCGGTCTCGGCTGGCCCTACGCGCGCCAGTTCTCAGTCGAAGTTGCGGACCTTGGCCGAGCCACCGAGGCTGATCGCGGGCTTCGCGGCGGCGCCCGCGAGGCTCACCTTCTTCTGGCCGGGCGGGGTCTTGGCGCGCAGCTGCGGGGCGGGCTCGGGCGTCGGTCGCGACGGCTTCAAGTGCGCCTGGCCGTGGATCACCGAGCCGATCTCCCCCGCCACGCGGATCAGGTCGTCGCGCTCGCAGGAGCGGGCGACCTTCAGCCCGAGCTTGTGCATGTGGCTCTTGCCGTAGAGGTAGGCGGCGAGCTGCGCGCGCTTCAGCGGCGGGATCTGCTCCAGGATCAGCGGCAGGTCGAAGTCGTCAGCCCGGTACACGGAGCCCAGAACCTCGAGGGTCACCGGGCAATCGACTTCGGGCTCGGCGCCGCTGGTCGGATGCGCTTGCGTCATGGATGCCTCTCGGAGGTCGATGGATCGGGACCGGGCTCGGATGCCCCGGAGCCGGGGTCGAGTTCAACCCCTATCGGAACGGTGAGGTTCGCAATCCTGTCCTGCGCGGGCGCAGGCGTCGGTGGCGGGACCGGTTCGGCCTTCCAGGCGCCCAGGCAGCCGGTGCAGACCGATTCGATCACCGCGCGGGCATGGGCCTGCCGACGGGCCCAGAGCATCTCCCGGGCGAGGCGCGCCGCCTCGGCGTCCGGCAGCGGGCGGATGCGGATGAAGAGCGGCTCCTGCGCGGCGACGGGTGCCGGTGTCAGGGCGAGGAGCCCGAGCAGCGCCATCGCGGGATCGGCGGCACGCCACCGGCGCCGCGGCGCCGACCATGCAGGTCCCGCCATGTCACTCTCCCGCCCGGATCGAGCGCGATACCTCACCCGTCAGGGTAAACCGCCTCTTAACGGCCGCCGCGGCCGCGCGGAACTTCACCTCGGGACGCCGGTAGAACCAGGGGGGACCGAGCGGGAGACGGCTTGATGCCTCAGATGTTCGACTGGATCTTCTTCGCGATCATGCTGCCGTTCCCGGCCTACCTGGTCTGGGACTTCATGCGGCATCGATAGGCGGGGCGAAACGGCACTCACCCGCCGGGCGCAGCGGCCGCGCGGCCGACCGGCGCGGCCCGTTCGGGCTCGATGCCCGGCTCCGCCGCCTGCTCGGCCCGCCGCCGCTCCTGCGCGCGCCCGAGCCAGACGCTGTTCACGAGCCACGCCATCGACAGCGGGATCGCGGCGCCGGCCACGCTGGCGCTGCCGAGCCCCATGCCCTGGATGCCGGTGAACGACCACGCACCGACCTGATCGCCCAGCCGGTAGACCACCGTGTCGATGAAGCTCTTCGCCTTGTAGCGGTCCTCCCGGGGGACGACGGTGAACAGCACCTCGCGCACCGGCCGGGCGATCGCGAAGTTCCCGGCCCGGCGGAGCACCTGGAACGCCACGATGACGCCGATCGTCGGCCAGAGCGCGAGCGCCGCGAAGCCGAGGATGCTGAAGGCCGGGAGGATCGCCAGCGTCAGGGCGACGCCGATTCGGTTCACGATCCGGCCCGTGAGGAACAGCTGGATGCCCAGCGTGAGGACGTTCACCGCGAGGTCGACGCTGGCGAAGAACGCCGTCTGCGCGCCGCGGTCCGGGAAGCTCCGCTTCGCGATGCCCGCCTGCTCGAAGTACAGGAACGTCGAGGTCACCGAGAACAGCAGCAGGAACAGCGAGATGTTGAGCAGGTAGGGCGATGCGAGAGTCCGGGTCACGCCGGCGAGCACGCTTCCGCCGATCGTCCGGTCCTGCCCGTCCTCGGGGCCCCCGTTCCGGCCCGGCACCTCGTGCAGCTGCGTCGACAGCGCCGCGAGCCCGCGCATGCAGAACACCGCGACCTCGAGGAGCACCACCGCGCAGAGCATCAGGCCCCAGGTCGGGACGTTCTTGGCCAGGATCGCGGTGGTCGCCGAGCCCGCGATGGCGCCGAGCGTCGCGCCGGCCGCGATGAAGCCGAACAGCCGCTTGCCCTGGGCGTTCGAGAACACGTCGACGATCGTCGCCCAGAAGATCGAGACCACGAACAGGTTGAAGATCGACAGCCAGACGAAGAACACCCGGCCGATCCACACGCCCCACTCGGCGGGCGCGAGGTAGAGCGTCAGCGCGAAGGCCAGGATGTTGGCCGCGAAGAACCGGTACGTGATCGGCACGAACCGCGCCCGCGGCATCCGTTTCACCAGGTAGGCGAAGGGCAGGTTGAGGGCGAGCATCCCCACGAGGGTGGCGGTGAACAGCCAGGGCAGGTTCTCGATGCCGCCGGCGACGCCCATCTGGTCCCGGATCGGGCGCAGCACGTAGTAGGCGGCCAGGATCGAGAAGATGTAGGCCCAAGACCAGGCCAGAGCGCGGCCCTCGCCGGGCTGAACGTCGATCAGGCGCGCGAGCGTGCCGCGGGCGGGGACGGGTTCAGGCATGGGCCGATCTCACCGGAATGGGCTTCTTCCCCGGACGGGCCTCCCTCGGGGAAGGCTCGGTCGGACCCCTCGCCGTTGCGGGGCCCGGCGAGGGGCCGGGCGACGCGCCTACTTCGCCAGTCCGAGTTTCTCGCGCATCTCCGGCGCGGTGACGTCGTGACCGAAGCCCGGGCTGCCCATGGCGAACTTGTCGGCATCCTTGAGCGGGCCGACCACCACCGGGTCGAACCCGGCATCGCGGACGAGGCCCTCGGCGACCTTCAGCGCCTCCGGGTCGTCCCCGGCGATCGGGATCGCCATCCGCCCGCCCGCACGACCCTTGCCGCCGTCCGCGCCCTCCTTGGCGAAGATCTTGTAGTTGGCCGCGTTGAAGGCGCGCACGATCTTGGCGCCGGGGAAGTACTTGGCCGAGGTCGCGCCGATCCCGCTGGCCTGGACCTCGTCGTAGAGCGCGCCGTCGCGCTTCTGCGTGGCGTTGCCGGCATCGAGGACGACCTTCCCCTTGAGGGACGGGCCGATCTCCTTCGCGAGGTCCGGATAGGCCTTGTAGGGGACGGCGATGAACACGGCGTCGCCGAACTCGATCGCCTCCTCGGGCGTGCCGGCCCTGGCCTTGGGCCCGAGCTCCGAGACCATCGCGGCGAGCTGCTCCGGGTGGCGGGAGGCGAACATGACCTCGTGGCCGTCCTTGACCCAGAGCGTCCCGATCGTGCCGCCGATGTTCCCGGCGCCGATCACGCCGATCCGGATCTTCTTCGCGCCGTCCTGGGCTGCGGCGGGCACGGCCGCGGGAAGAGCGGCGGCCACGGCGAGGCCGGCCGCGAGGGCGAGCGCCGCGCGGCGCGAGGTGAGATCAGACCGCATCGATGAACGTCTCCATCTGCTTGCGCTGCGCCGCGTCGGGCAGCTTGCCCCGCGCGGCCCCGAGGTTGTCCTCGACATAGGCGGCCTTCGCCATACCGGGGATCGGGCAGGTCACGGCCGGGTTGCCGAGCACGTATTTCAGGAAGAACTGCGGCCAGCTCGCGCAGCCGAGATCCTTGGCGACCGCCGGCAACTCCTTGCCCTGGACCGCCTTGAACAGGCGATCGCGGCCGAACGGCACGTTGGTCATCACCGCCACGCCGCGATCCGCGGCTAGCGGGAGCACGCGCTCCGCGGCGGCACGGTTGTCGATGGCGTAGTTCACCTGAATGAAGTCGAGGCTCTCGCGCTTCATGACGGCCTCCAGGGCGTCGAGCTGGTTGTCGCGCCAGACCGTGACGCCGACGTACCGGACGCGCTTCTGCGCTTTCAGATCGCGCAGGACCGCCAGATTCCCGATCACGTCGATCAGGTTGTGGACCGCTACCAGGTCGAGGGTGTCGACCTTCATGCGCTTCAGCGATCGGTCGAACTCCGCGAGCGTCGCGTCGCGGCCGGTCGTGTCGACCTTGCTGGCGAGGAAGATCTTCTGGCGCAGGCCGGGCTCCGCCAGGATCAGGCCGAGGACGTCCTCGGCGGTCCCGTAGCTCGGGGCCGTGTCGATCACCGATCCGCCGAGTGCGACGAAGGTCTTCACCGCCTCCTTCAGGGGCGCCACCGCCTCGGGCGTCGGCTCGACCTCGTAGCGTCGGGATGTGCCGATCCCGATGGCCGGGAGCGTCTCGCCGGTGGAAGGTATCGGGCGGCGGATCAGCGGCTCGGCCGCCGCGACGAGGCGGCTGGCGAGCGGGGCGATAGCGGCTGCGGCGATGACGGCGCGACGGGATACGGGCATGGCCGGCCTCCGACGGATTCAGGACCCGCCGGGAGATAGGGCGCGTCCGCGCTCTGTGTATTCTTAATTCTCACGCTTCTGCGAGAGATGCGCGCTGCACCTTCGAGGCTCGGTCTAATCTTCCTCGGGCGGGTCCTCGAATTCCGCGCCCTCGGTATCGGGGGCGATGCGGAACCGGTACTCGTCGATCGCCAGGAACGCCCGATGGGCGACCTGCGGGTCGATCCCGTCGCGGACGACCAGGGTCTGGAAGTCGATGAACAGGCGCGCGACGCGGGCCTCCTCCGTCAGGGTGGCCAGGGCGGACGAGCTCGCGCCGGCGCGCATCATGTAGCGCTTGGCCTCTCCGGCCGCGTCTGGCGCGGGCAGGACGACGACCTGCCCGGCGGTTTCCGGCTTCAGTTCCGCCCAGCGGACGGGCGTCCAGGCGATGATGGCGTCGGTGTGCTTCATCGAAGGCTCCGGCAGGTGGACGGGGATCCGCCTACCGGGCGCGGCCGGGAACGTCGAGGCGTCCGGCGTTCCGGATCAGGGTGCGCGCTCCATCTGGCCACGGATCTCGCCCTTCGGGTTCGCGGCGGTGTGGAGGTTGAAGTAGACCTTCCCCGCCTCGAGATCGGCGGCCTTGGCGTCGTCGAGGGTCGCCTCGCCGGTGAAGGGGCTGCTCGCCGCCGTCACCGGCACGAGCACGCCGGCATTCTCGCCCGCCTTGGCCGGCCCGTGGAAGTGGGCGGCCGTGACCGGCCCGGTGAGGCCGCTGTACTGGCCCGACCAGCTCAGGCGCTTGGTGGCGGGATCGAAGGTCGCGGTGATCTCGCCCTTGCCGGAGGACGCGGTTGCCGGCACCTCGCTGCCGCCGGTGAGCGCCGCGCGGTAGGTGACGTCCTGGCCCGCGGCGAATGCCGGACCCGTGGCGAGCGGCACCCCGAGGACGAGAAGGGCGGCGAGGCTGGTGGTCCAGCGATGGCTCTTGCGCGCTGTCATCGAACGCTCCGCGATCTGACGGGCCGTCGAGCGGCCCGTGCCAAACCTAGCGGGCCGGGACGGGTCGGACATGGCGAAGTGGCTGTCGCCGAGCGATTCTCGGTGACAGCCAAGCGTTTCCCTCCCGCGCGCGACGGCACGCGGCCTGCCCGACCTCCGGAGGCGCGATTTGCTCACGGGAAGACGTTGACACGGAGCGCCCGCTCTTCCTATACCGCCGCCACTGCACGCATCGTCTCGATGGACGGTCGCGGCTCGTGGCGGGGTAGCTCAGCTGGTTAGAGCAGAGGAATCATAATCCTTGTGTCGGGGGTTCAAATCCCTCCCTCGCTACCAACAGTTTCAGTAATCTTCGTCTATAAATTCAATTCTCCTCTGAGCTTGCCGGCCTCTGTGTCGGATCTGGGCCGCAGCCGGAACGCTGATCCTGAGGATCGCAAATCCTTCCGCGAGCGGCCGGTCTCCAAGACGATGAGTTCTTCGCTCGACCGCTTCGGTCGCACGCGAAGCCACTCACTTTTCAATCCCGTCTCGCTTGCCGCGAAGCAATGGACGTCTGAACTTGCTTCAGGATCTTGTACGGCTTGCCGTCGAGGACGGAGATCGGCGCGTCGAGCGCTACCGACCTTTCGATCTCGGCCGGCCCGACAGCTGATCGGGTCGCGACCCTTTAAGGCAGGCGAAGGTTGATGCCGGCGAACACCGTCCCGTCTTGAAAGTTCAGGACGGTATCCGTCCATCGCATGACGCGGCGGCCACGATTGCCGGGCGGACCGCGGCTGCCGGTCCGAACCGGCGGGCGACCGTGATCTCTCTAAACGGAACCGGCCGGGACTGGATGGCTTGGCCTCCTGATGCACGACTTCGAAGAGACGCCGGCCATTCGGGAGACGGTGAAATCGATCGGCCCGGACGTCGGCGCGATGTCGCGCGCGCAACTTGAGGCGGAGGTGCTGCGCCTGCGCTCGAGGCTGCCGGAGGCAGGGGGCGAGACCGTCGGCCGGGAGGTGCGCCCGGTGCATCGGACCGCCGGGCAGGACGCGCCAGCGAGCGAATGGCGCCACCGGGTCGTCTTCGACAACGTCAGGGACTTCGCCATCGTCGTCACCGACCGCGACGGCTCGGTCATCGCCTGGAACCCCGGCGCCGAGCGGATCTTCGGTTGGACGGCGGAGGAGATGCGCGGGCAGCCCGCCGACCGGATCTTCACGCCCGAGGACCGTGCGGAGGGGCGCCCTGAGGCCGAGATGCGGCTCGCGACGAGCGAGGCGCGCGCCTCCGTCGAGCGCTGGCACCTCCGCAAGGACGGCAGTCGCGTCTGGACGTCGGGCGAGATGATGCCGCTGCTCGACGAGGCCGGTGCGCATCGCGGGTTCACCAAGATTGTCCGCGACCGCACGGCCGAGCATCAGGCCGCGAGGGCGCTGAGGGAGCGCGAGGCCCACCTCCGGCATACCGTCGAACTGAATCCCCAGGTGCCGTGGACCTGCGACCCGGCGGGCAACATCACCTCATACTCGAACCGCTGGCTGGAACTGACGGGCCAGGCACCCGGCGAACCCGACGGCGCGGGCTGGATGAAGGCCCTGCATCCGGAGGACGTCCCCCACACGGTCGAGGTGTTCTCGGCCTGTCTCGCCTCGGGCGAGCCGGTCGACGTGGACTATCGCATCAACATCGCGGCGGCCGGCACATACCGCTGGATGCGGGCGCGCGCGCGTCCCCGCCGCGACGGAGCCGGCGCCATCGTGGCCTGGTACGGGGTGGTCGAGGACATCCACGACCGCCGCCTGGCCGAGGCGGCGCTGCAGGAGAGCGAGGCCCGTTACCGGACGCTGTTCGAGACGGTCGAGGTCGGGTTCTGCATCCTCATGATGCGGTTCGCCGCGGACGGACGGGCGGTCGATTACCTGATCGAGGAGGCCAATCCGGCCTTCGCCCGGCAGACGGGCGCCGACGTCGCCGGCCGCTGGGTCAGCACGTTCGCGCCCGACCTCGAACGGCACTGGTTCGACAGCTACGGCCGCGTCGCCCTGACCGGGGAACCCGCCCATTTCGAGAACTACGCCGCCGTGTTCGGGCGCTGGTTCGACGTGCGTGCGCACCGGGTCGGGGACCCGCGCGACCACCGCGTCGCGGTCTTCTTCAGCGACATCACCGCGCGCAGGAACGCCGAGTTGCTGGCGGAGGCCAGCGCGCGCGAGCTCCGGCTCATCACCGACGCGCTGCCGGTGCTGATCGCGTTCATCGACGCCGGCCACGTCTACCGCTTCGCCAACGAGGCCTACAAGGATTGGTTCTCCGCCCCGCCCGGCGAGGTCGTCGGACGCGATGTCCGCGAGCTGCTCGGCCCGGCCGCCTACACCGTGCGGCGACCCTTCATCGATCGGGCGCTCGGGGGTGAGCCCGTCACCTTCGAGACGGACTGGCCGCACCGCGACGGGCGCCACCGCGTCGCCGAGATCCGCTACCTGCCGCGACGGACCTCCGGCGGCCGCGTCGACGGTTTCCACGTCTTCGTGCAGGACGTGACCGTCCGGGTGCAGACGGAGGCCGACCTCGCCCGCCAGGTCGCCGCCCGGACCGCCGAGCGCGACCAGATCTGGCAGGCCTCGTCCGACCTGCTGTGCGTGGCCAACCTCGACGGCTACTTCGTCGGCCTCAACCCGGCCTGGTCGCGAACCCTCGGGTGGACCGACGCCGACATGAAGGCGCGGCCGTTCCTCGATTTCGTCCACCCCGACGACGTCGCGTCGACCGTGGCGGCGGCGGGGGGACTGTCGCGCGGGGAGGCCCAGCTCACGTTCGAGAACCGCTACCGCCGCAAGGACGGCAGCTATGTCTGGCTGTCCTGGAACGCGGTGCCCCGCGACGGGCTGATCTACTCGTCCGTGCGCGACGTGACCGAGATCAAGCAGCAGGCCGAGGCGCTGGCCAAGACGGAGGAGGCTCTGCGGCAGTCGCAGAAGATGGAGGCGGTCGGCCAGCTGACCGGCGGCCTCGCACACGATTTCAACAACCTGCTCGCGGGCATCTCCGGTTCCCTGGAACTGATGCAGACGCGGATGAGCCAGGGGCGGATGGGTGACCTCGACCGCTACATGAGCGTCGCCCAGGGCGCGGCCGAGCGGGCCGCCGCCCTGACGCATCGCCTGCTGGCCTTCTCCCGCCGCCAGACCCTCGACCCCAAACCCACTAACGTGAACCGCCTCGTCCACGACATGGAGGAGCTGGTCCGGCGCACCGTCGGTCCGGCCGTCCACTTGGAGGTCGTCGGTCTCGCGGGGCTGTGGCCGGCGCTGATCGACCCGGGCCAGCTGGAGAACGCGCTGCTCAACCTGTGCATCAACGCCCGCGACGCGATGCCGGACGGTGGTCGCATCACCATCGAGACCGCCAACAGGTGGATCGACGAGGTCGGCGGCCGCCAGCACGACCTCGCGCCCGGCCAGTATCTCGGCGTCTGCGTGACCGACACCGGCACCGGCATGGCGCCGGATCTGATCGGAAAGGTGTTCGAGCCGTTCTTCACCACAAAGCCCACCGGCGAGGGCACGGGCCTCGGCCTGTCCATGGTCTACGGCTTCGCCAAGCAGTCCGGCGGGCAGGTGCGGATCTACTCCGAGGTCGGCGCGGGGACGACGGTCTGCCTCTACCTGCCGCGGCACTACGGCGAGGCCGACGAGGACGCGGTCGCGCGCAGGCTTTCCGAGGTCGAGCAAGCGGGCCAGGGCGAGACGGTGCTGATCGTCGACGACGAGCCCTCGGTGCGCATGCTGGTCACCGAGGTGCTGGAGGACCTGGGCTACACCGCCATCGAGGCCGCCGACAGCGTCGCCGGCCTGAAGGTGCTGCAGTCGGACGTGCGCATCGATCTGCTGGTGACGGATGTCGGCCTGCCGGGGGGCATGAACGGGCGACAGATGGCGGACGCCGGCCGCGAGCGGCGACCGGACCTGAAGGTGCTGTTCATCACCGGGTACGCGGAGAACGCCGTGCTCGGGAACGGCTACCTTCGGCCCGGGATGCAGGTCTTGACCAAGCCGTTCGTGCTGGAGACCCTCGCCTCCCGCATCAAGGACCTCATCGCCGAGACTTGAACCCCCTCGTCCGAAAGGGCCGCGCCCCCAGAGGGCAGCCGACTGCTCGTGCAACGGGAGCGGGCGAGCCCTGGGGTGCCGCCAGCGAGGTGACCGCCTCGTGGATCGGTCGCCTCGTCCGTGATCCGGTTCCCCGGGCCGGTCGCGCACATGATCGCAGGGCAGGCCGCGGGACGACCGCGTCGTGCCACCGGGTCCGCATTCGCGAGACCGATGACGGAGCGACGCCGAAGGTGTTGATGCCCGGTTCTCGTCGTCGGGCCCTATCCCGGGGCTTGCACGGCCGGGTGATATTGCGGGCTCTCACGCCTGTCGAACATCCCGTAATCGCGAATGATCCGAACAGCTCGGAGGCGCGTGCCGGCGACTGATGAGACGGCGTTCGCCGCGCCGGCATCACTCCACGACAGCAGCACCAGCACCTTTCCCGGATTGGTGAAGGAATCGAACGCGTCCCAACTCACCAGCCCCTCGGTCCGCTGGTCGAGACCGAGCATGGCCATGAGGTCGACATCGAAGGGCGTGAGCCGGTCCGCCGACATCGCCTCCGACAGTGTACAGGCCTTGGCTTGGCCGACTTCCGTCTCATCGAGGCGTTGCTCGCGGACCCGATGTCCCGCCGGCGGGTGGGTGTCAGCCGTCACCTCGCCGACGCGGAGATGGTAGTCCGCGAACACCTCGGACCGGCCTTTCCCCTGGATCAGGTGATGACCGGCATGGGTGCGCCAGCGGATCACCGACTTCTCGTCCCGCCACGTCGAGTGCGAAAGGACCCAGCCCGGCCGCGTCCGGCTCGTGAAGCGCTCGTTGTCGATGAAGCCGTCGATGCCCTCGAGCTCAGGCTTCAGCACGCGCGCGTGTTCCAGATAGGCGTCCTTGCGACCGTCGCCGGGTCGGACTTCGAAGATGACGGAGAACATGGGCTCCTCCCTGGGTGTCGATACGGTTCAAGCCGGGACCGGCTCACTCAGACATGCGGCGGAGGCTCGTCAGAGGGCCCTACGCCCGGCCTCGAGATGCATCAGATGGGTGCCGCGCCCGAGCTTGATGTCACGCCGGTCCGGGGTGCCGGAGAAGGCATCGAGCAGCCACGCGGCGTCGGTCGTCAGACCGTCTCGCTCACCCCGGAACTGGGGAGACAGCCGGCGAAGGAACAGTGTGGGCCCGGATCGCGGATCTTCGATCCGATGATGCTCCTGCGTGTCGTCCATCTTATCGGGCGTCATGGGCGTTACCTCCTGCCGTGGCTGGCGAACCCTGGGCACAGACGTGGCGCGGTTCTCTAGCTTCTCGCTCCCACTCTGATCCGGAGATCCCGGCCGAGTCAGCCGTAAACGCTTCGGTCCAAACCGAAGCGTCGTCGGATGCGGCGGGCGTTGAGCGCGTGTAGGTTCAGCTCATGACGCAGGGTCCTGCACTCTCCGAGATCGGCGCGCTCGTCGGAGATCCCAGCCGCGCCAATATCCTGTCGACCTTGATCGACGGGCGAGCGCTGACCGCGACCGAACTGGCCTGGACGGCCGGCGTCGCGCCAGCCACCGCGAGCGAGCACCTGACGAAGCTCGTGGCCGGCGGCCTGCTCACGGTGTCGCGCCAAGGTCGGCACCGATACTTCCGCCTCGCCTCCGTCGAGGTCGCCCGCATGCTCGAGGCCATGATGGTGATCGCGAACCGGGGCGAGCCGGAGGAAGCGTCGCGCCGAGCGACGCCGCGGATCGATCCAGCCTTGCGCGAGGCCCGCACCTGCTACGATCACCTCGCCGGACGGCTCGGCGTCGGGATCGCCGATGCGCTGGTCGCACGGGGACTGATCGTCCTGGGCGAGGAGGCGGGTGAAGTGACCGCATCCGGCAGTGCGTGGCTGGCCGCGTTCGGTGTCGAAGTCGAACCGGCCGGACGAACCCGCCGCCTGCTCTGCCGCCCCTGCCTGGACTGGAGCGAGCGGAGACCGCACCTCGCCGGCCGTCTCGGAGCCGCCCTGTGCCGCCGCTGCGAGGATCTCGGGTGGATCGAGCGTCAGCGCGACGGGCGCGCCATCCGCGTGACCGAGAGGGGAAGACTCGGCTTCGAGAGCGAGTTCGGCTTGGTCGAGTGACGGTCGGTCGTGATCCGGTCTGCACCCTCCAAAGCGATCAGAACGCCTTCCCCGGCAGGGGAAACGGTCCGGCGAACCGCTGCACGACGTCCCGGTCCCCGCCCGCCGCAGGAGATGGGCACGTTCATGTACGGCCGGAACATCGAGGATCCGGATGGCCACGTCGTCGAGCTGATGTGGATGGACCCCGAGGCCGTGACGCGAGGGCAGGCTCCGGCCTGAAGCCTCCCCGCGCGCACCCCGACTCGAGGAGGCAACCCATGACTTACGTGAGCGGGTTCGTCACGCCGGTTCCCGACGCGAACCGGGAGGCCTATGTCGCGTCGGCCAGGGCGGCCTGGGCGCTGTTCCGGGAGTACGGCGCGCTCCACCAGATGGAGGCCTGGGGCGACAACGTTCCGGAGGGCGAGCGGACCGATTTCCGGCGGTCCGTCGCCCTTCGCGACGGCGAGAGCGTCGTCCTCGGGTGGATCCTCTGGCCCGACCGGGAAACGGCAGACCGGTGCGAGGCCGCGATGCGGACCGATCCGCGCTTCCGCGATCTGGCGATGCCATTCGACGGGGCGCGGATGATCTTCGGAGGTTTCGCGGCGGTCTTCGAAGCGTCGCGCGGGGCGGCGTAGAGGAGACGAGGATCCTGATCCTCGACGGCGTGGCCCCGACGCTCCGGTGCAACCCTCAGGCGACCTAGCCTTTTCGATGTTCGGCCTGATCGGCGGTGCCGGCGATGTCGACCGCTGCCCCCGATCCCGCGGGATGTTCCGCCACGAAGCGCTCGAAGGTCGCGCGATCCTTGGCGCGCTTCAGCGCGTCGACGAAACCCTCGAAGTCCCGGAGACGCGTTCCGAGCGCGCGGCGCTCCCCCTCGATGCGGCCGATCTCGCCGTCGCGCCAGGTGTCGAAGGCGGTGTTGCCGCTGGTCCGGGGCGACGTGAACCGGGGCCGCTCACGGAACCCGGTGCCGGGCCCGAGGGACCGGCGCAGGCGTTCGAGGCCCGGCAGGCCGGACAGACCGAGATCGCGCCGCACGAGCGCCTGCCGCGCGACGAGGACGAGGGCGGCGAGGCCGCCGACAGAGAGGGCATCGTGGATCCAGGGCATGATGGGCATGGGACAGCTCCTTGCGCGTGTCGGCGCCGTTGAGGACGGACGGAGCATGCCGACATGCCGCTGCTGCGGGCTGAACCGGTCGGTTAAGGCCGGGTTAAGCCTTCAGGCCTGTTGACGGACAACCTGTCCGCGACGCCGCGCGATCGCGGGGCGGAATGCCGTGGGCCCGGGGGTTCAGCCCAGGACGACCCGGAGCTTGTTGGCGAGTTCGTCCCGTTGATAGGGCTTACTCAGGAGAGGCAGGTCGGCCGGCACCGCGTGCTCGTCGAGCGCCGTGCCCGTGTACCCGGACGTCAGGAGCACCCGCAGGCCGGGACGCAGGCGCCGGGCCTCGACCGAGAGCTGCACGCCGTTCATGCCACCGGGCATGACGACGTCCGAGAACAGGATATCGATGCGCTCGGGGCCGCCCAGCCGCTCCAGGGCCTCCGAGGCCCGGGTCGCGGTCAGGGTCCGGTAACCGAGCTCGCCCAGGCTCTCGACCGCCATCTCCAGCACCGCCGGCTCGTCCTCGACCACGAGCACCACCTCGCCGGAGGCCGCCCGCCGCAGCGGGAGGGTGTTGTCCGGCCGGGCCTCGACGGCCCTCTCGGCCGAGCGCGGCAGGTAGAGCTCGATGGAGGTGCCGGCGCCGGGCTCGCTCTTGATCTGCGCGTGCCCTCCGGCCTGCCGCACGAACCCGTAGACTTGGCTGAGGCCGAGGCCCGTTCCCTTGCCGACATCCTTGGTCGTGAAGAACGGCTCGAAGGCGCGGCTGCGCGTGGCGGCGTCCATGCCCTGGCCCGTGTCGGTGACCGAGACGAGCACGTACGCGCCCGGCCGCAGGTCGGGCCGGTCGGGAATCTCCGCGGCATCGAGGTGCCCGTTGCAGGTCTTGACCGTCAGGACGCCGCCGTCCGGCATCGCGTCCCGGGCGTTGACCGCGAGGTTCAGCACCGCACTCTCGAACTGTCCCGGATCGAGCCGGACCGGATCGAGGACCGCGTCGAGGTCGAACCGGATCTCGACGGTCTCGCCGACGGCCCGCTTCAGCAGGGCCTGGAAGTCCTTGAGCAGCCGGTTGGGGTTGACGGTCTCGGGCCGGAGCACCTGGCGCCGGGAGAACGACAGCAGCTTCTCGGTGACCTCGGCCCCGCGCCGCGCCGCCGTCATCGCCGACGTGGCCAGCCTCTCGACGCGCTGCGGGTTGTCGGGCTTGCGCACGATCATGTCGAGGTTGCCGACGATGATGGTCAGCAGGTTGTTGAAGTCGTGCGCCACGCCCCCGGTCAACTGGCCGATGGCCTCCATCTTCTGAGCCTGGTTCAGGCGTTCCTCGGCCTCGCGCTGGCGCGTCGTGTCCATCACGACGCCCGCCATGGACCGGGGCTGGCCGCTCCCGTCGCGGTAGACCTTGCCCCGCATCGTGACCGAGCGGGCGGCCCCGTCCTCGGCCCTCCGGATGTGGCAGTCGATGTCGAGGCGGCCCGTCCCGATGGCGGCATCGAACGCCGCCCGCACGGCGTCTCGGTCCTCGGGGACGACGTGATCGACGAAGGTCCCGACGTCCCATGCCGCGACCGGAGCGCTGTGGCCGAAGATCGCGTCGTGCCTCGGCGACCGGCGCGCCGTGTTGCCACGGAGGTCGAGCTCCCAGTCGCCCATCTCGGCCGCTTCCAGCGCCAGGGCGAGGTTGTCGCGGGCACGCTGCAGCTCCGCCCGCCGGGCCTCCCGGTCCTCGGCGGCGGCCGCGGCCTGCGCGTACAGGAAGTCGACCTCGCGCAGGTAGACGCCGAGCAGGATGAAGCCGGCCACCAGGGCTTCCATCCGGCCCGCGAACCAGCCGACCGTGCCGCGGGCGGCGCCCGGAAGCGTGACCATGTTGTCGAAGACGAGCAGCAGAAGCGACACGGCCAGCCAGAGCTGGAGCACGGTCCGCAGGCGGGTCTTCCACCACAGCACGGCCAGCGCGATGACGGTCAGGGCGACCACGCCCGGCCCGATGCCCGAGGTGGTGAGCAGCCAGTAATCGTCGCCCTCGACGCATTTCGGCAGGAGGTGGACGTAGCGGACGGCCACCACGCCGGTGAGCGCGGCGGCCGCGACGGTCCCGGCGACGGTGGCCCAGCCGATCCGTCCGGCCTTTCCGCGCGGGGCCTGCGGCGGACGCTCGTCGCCCTCCAGGAGCGCGTAGGGCAGCGCGAAGAGCGGCGGCCCGAGATGCCAGAAGGTCCAGAGCCACGTCGTGGTGTCCGGCCCGTCGCCGAGGAGCCGACCCTGCGCGAGGACGTTCGGGAACGACAGCATCTGCAGGAAGACGACGAGCGTCACGTAGAGGCTGCCGGCCCCGAGCACGAGCAGCGGCGCCGAGCCGATGCGGCGGTACTGCGTGAGGAACAGGTACGTGGTCAGGCCGTAGACCACGATCAGCGCCGATTGGTAGACGGGCACGAAGCCCGGCATCGGCGGCATCGGGCGGTTGGCGAACGGCAGCAGCGCGAGGGTGACCGCCCCGAACAGGAGGCTGACGGCGACCGCGAGCCGACGCTGCGTCCGGCCGGCCCGGGCTGTCGCCAGGGTCGCCAGGGTCGGCGCCGTCGAGGACTCGCTCATCGTGTGCTCCGGACCGAAGCGGGATGGCTGGCTGCGCCGGCTGATCGCTCGCGAGACATCAGGTGTACCACGGCGCTTCTCGCTGTTCCACGCGAGGCATCGGAGCGTTCTCGTCCGTTAAAACGGCGAAGCTCGGCCGTCGCTCCCGTGCCGTGGCGGCGGTGGGCGACGGATGGCGGCCTCGGCGGAATCGACTTGCCCGGCGAGCGTGGAGAGCTCTTTCCTGAAGGAGGCGGGTCCCCGGCGCGGACCGGAAGCGGTTCGAGCGGGGCATCGCCCAGCCCGTCGCGCACCGTACGGAAGCGAGTCCGGTTCGGTCAGCCGGGCCTACTACGCGCGCAGATTCAGCCGATAGCGATAGGCATCGCCTCGGAACAGGCCTTCCACGTACTCGATCATCACCGAGTCCTGATTGTAGCTGTGGCGCTTGATCAGCAGGCACGGGAGGGGCTGTTCGAAGGCGAAGATCTCGCACTCGTCAGCCGTCGGCATGGTCGCCTCCACCGTCTGCTCGCAGCGCACGAGGCGGCCGCCCGGGTGCGCGCTCAGGAAGGCGTAGACGGAACCGGAGAGGTCGCCGGTCTCGAGGGCGGGCACGGCGCGGATGTTGTACCAGGCGACCTCGCGCGACATCGGCACGCCGTCGCCGGAGCGAACGCGCGTCAGACGCAGGAACGGGGCCGTCGAGGGCAGGCCGAAGATCGATGCGATCGAGCGGTCCTCGGTGACCGCCCGATCGAGGATGCGCGAGGATGGGATCTTCCCCAGCTCCCGCATCTCCTCCGTGAAGCCCTTGAGCCGGTCCATACCCGGGCGCACGGGCTCGGGGGGACGGCGCACGAGGAAGCCGCAGCGCCCGCGCGGGACGAGCAGCTCGTTGTCGCTGAGTTCGGCATAGGCGCGTTGGACCGTCACGCGGCTGACCCCGAGGCTGTCGGCGAGCTGGCGCTCGGCCGGCAAGGTGACGCCCGGCGGCAGCGAGCCCGACAGGATCAGTTCGCGTAGCTGACCCTCGATCTGCCGGTACAGCGGCATCGCCGTGTCGGCGCGCAGGCGGAGGAGAGAGAGCACGGAGGGACGCTCGCCCTCCGCGAGGTCCGCCTCGACAGCACCCTTGATCGTCCGATTTTTGGGGCGCACGTCCGATCGGCCTCCGGTACAGCTATTCGCAGTGTACAGGTTCGGAGCGCTCCATGCGCCTGTTCGTCGTCGGAAGCTTCGTGATCGCCTGCTCGGTCAAGGTGGCGCGGCTGCCGCAGGCGGGCGAGTCCCTCGATGGCTTGGCCTTCCTCGCCGAGCCTGGCGGCAAGGGCTTCAACCTCGCGCTCGCCGCGCACCAGCTCGGCGTCGAGGTGGACGGACTCTTCGCCGTCGGCACGGACGTGTTCTCCCCTATGGTCCGCGCCACCTTCGCGCGGGTCGGATTCGCCGAGGACATGCTGGTGCCGCATGCCGGCTCGACGGGCGCCGGCGTCGCGTTCGTCGACGCGGCCGGCGAGAACTGTCTCGCGGTCTGCCTCGGTGCCAACCTCGCCCTCGGTGCGGAGGACGTCCGAGCCGTCGCCGCCCGCCTCGAGCGAGCGGACCTCGTGGCGGCGACGTTCGAATCGCCGGACGCCTCGATCCGAGCGGCGTTCGCGCTCGCTCGGCAGGCGGGCATCCCCACGCTGCTGAATCCCTCCCCGATGCGCCCCATCGATCCGGCGATCCTGGCCGATACCGCGATCCTCGTCGTCAACGCGGTCGAGGCCGCCGACCTCGGCCTCGGGACTCCCGACGCCATCGCGGACGCCACGGAAGCGACGCCGGGGATCGCCGCCCTGCTCTCCGGAGGCCTCGGACTGCTGATCGTGACCCTGGGAGAGCGCGGCGCGGTGGCGTTCCGCCCCGGACTGCCCCCCCTCCGCCAGCCGGCCTTCGCGGTCGCGGCGGTCGATACGGTCGGCGCGGGGGACGCGTTCACGGCCGGGCTGATCGCGGGCCTGCTCGCGGGAGAGCCCCTCGACGCGATCCTGCGGCAGGCCGCGGCCTGCGGTGCGCTCACCACCTGCCAGTTCGGGGCTTTCGAGGCCTTTCCGACCGCGCAGGTGCTGGCCGCCTTCCTCCGCGACGCCGATATGTGAGTCACGCCGCGCCCAGGCGCTTCGTCGTCTGCCCGCTGAAGAGCGCGAGCGACGTGACGATGCTCAGCAAATCGGCCTGCCGCTTCGTTCCGGTCTTGTTGAAGATCGAGTTGAGCTGGGTGCGGACGGTGCTTGTCTGGACGCCGACGCTCTCGGCGTAGCTCTGCAGACGCAAGCCTCCGGCGAGCGCCTGGAGCAACCGCGCCTCCGCCGGGGTCAGGTCGAACAGCATGTTCAGCAGGCCGTGGTCCGGAACCGCCCGCGCGCCGACATGCACGAGAACGAGGAGCACCGCCGAGGCACCGAAGACGTCGCCGGGGCGCTGCTTCAGGCGCATGACATGAGCGATCTGAGGACGGTGATCAGAGTAGCTGCGCACCGGCATGGTCTGCGCCGGGCGCCGGCCGCCAACGACGTTGCCGATCGCGTCCTGCAGCAGCTTGCTGTTGATCAGGCTCTTGAAGAGCTGGCCGCCGTGCTGGCCGGGGGGCAGGACCTCCTCCCGCTCCTGCAGCCGGGCATTCATGGTCAGCACCCGACCCGAGGCCGACAGAACGGCGGCGGGGAGTCCGATCTGGCTGAGCGTCGCGGTCGTGACGCGGCCGCGCTCGCAGCTGAACTGCGCGCTGAGCTCGCAGGCGCGGACGAGGTGTGGTCGCAAGGCGTCCAGTCCGGGCAGGACGGAGGCCTCATGGGGGCCGGTTTGAGCCCGCCGTTCGGCGGTGACGATCGCGATGTCGCCTGTCGAAAGGGGAATCGTTGTGCCCACCTGCCAGAACGGCCTGTCGCCTTCGCGGGGCCAGCCTTCGTAGGAGGCCGGCACGAGGTCGACGTCGCGCGTGAAGCCCGCCTGGGCGTCGGTGCGCCACGGCGCCATCCGACCGCTGCTGCGCCCCGCGCCGGTCTGGTGACCGAGGCGCTGCTCCAGGGCCGGTGAGGCGATCCAGCGGGAGGTCCCGACGGGCGGGAGCACCGTGAGCACAGCGCCGTCCGAGTTCGCCATATCGCCGATGGACTGGAGGACGTCGGGCCAGAGTTCCGGCGTGCCCGCAGCCTCGTAGATCCGGTCGATAAGCGCTTCCCGCATTGGCACGTCCCGCGACGATTCTTCTGACCGCGGTAATACCAATATCAGTCCAAAACCGACATTTGCATCCTTCAAACAGAGGATGCCGTCCGGCAGGGACGGTGCGCCGAGGGCCGTTTTGACGGACTCACCGCCCCCCGGCCCCGGATACGCGGCGTCGACACGGCCGCCCGGAGCGCCGGTGCGGCGGTGTAAGTGCCTGGCGCCACGGTGCTTTGTCGCCCGACCGGGACGCCGGCGGCGAGCGCGGCGCGGCGCTGGCGGTGCCATCCGCCGAACAGAGGATGCCAGGGTTCCGGCCCTCCCTAGTGTGTCGACGCGAGGGAGGAACAGCCATGAAAACAGTCGTCGCCACCGCCGTGGTCGTCATGTTCTGCGCCGGCGCCCGCGCCGACGAGCTGAACGACATGCCGGACATCGCGTGTGCCCAAGCGTCGTCCGCCGTGGAGCGCGATCACATCGGGTGCCCGGGCACCGACAGGGCGGCCGCGGGGTCCCGGGCGGCCGCCTCGCCCCTCGACCGCGCGGAAGACGACTGACCGGATTCCCGGTGCCATGAGCGTCGTCGCCACGGCACTGCTCACCGGCGCGAGTCTCGGTCTGTCCATCGCCGCGCCGATCGGGCCGACGAGCTTGCTGTGCGTTCAGCGAACGCTGTCAGGCGGCCTGTCGACCGGCCTCGCCACCGGGCTCGGTGTCGCCACCGTGCACCTGACATACGGGGGTCTCGTCATGCGCTGGGGCGCGGAGCTCGCCGCGGTGTGGTCGAACGGCGCCGTTCTCTCCCTGATCTCGGGGGCGGTGCTTCTCGCCCTCGCGGTCCGGGTGCTTCGCAGCGTCTCGGTGCTGCAGGAGGGCCGCGCGTGCCGCGACACGCTGGCGGTGAGCTACGGCAGCGCGGTCGTGCTGGCCCTGACGAATCCGGTCACTCCCGTGCTGTTCCTGGCCGCGATGCCGGCCTTCCTCGAGCGCGGGACCGCGCCGTTCCCGGTCCTGGCGGCCGGTGTCTTCGTCGGCTCGTTCGGCTGGTGGGTGGTGCTCAACACCGCGGTGTCCCTGTTCCGGCGCTGCGTGACCAGCCAGGTTCTGAATCGGATGAACAAGGCCGCGGGCCTTCTTCTCGCCCTCCTGGCGCTGAGCTTGCTCGTTCGGGGAATCGACGGTGGCACGGCGGCCCGTTCGAGCAGCGCGGGCGTGAGCGGGGTGTCGGGCGCGGGCACCCGAGCGCCGAGCCGGCTCTGAGCCGCCGCGCAGCGCGGGACGCGTTCTCGCCCCGGCTCGCAGCGCGGTCGACAGCGTGGCCGCCCCCGGCCGTGTCGGCGGTGATACCGCGGACCGGATCCGGAGAGCCGCGCCCGTCAGGAGCGTCGGAGGCGTACGGTGGGCGCGGGCCGCGTCACTGCCTGCCAGGCACGGTGCCGTGGACGGCGTTGCGCCATGCCTCCGCGCCGCCGGCTTGGTGCCAGAGCCACGCCGTTGCCGCCACCCAGGGGCCACCAATCAGGATGAAGGCGATCAGACCCATGTCGTCCCTCCTCGGCTAGGGAACGCCAGCCTACGCCAAATCGACGCGAACGCCAGATGGACTCGTCCCGGCCGCGCGCGCGCCGGGGCCGCTCGGCGTCTCGGCACGTCAGCCGACGGGGCCGGCATCGAGCGACACGCGGAAGCGCATCCGCACCACGCCCGTGTCGTCGCGGACCGCCGCGATGTAATCCTGGCGCCCGGGCCGGTCGGAGAGCCCCTGCGCGATCCGCGTCATGATCTTCACGGCCTGCGACCGGGCGGCTTCGAGACCGGGCAGGTCGTAGCCGTCCTTGTCGCGGACGAGCTCGGTTCCGTCGTGCAGGTCGATGAAGAAGCGGGGCATGGGCGGCTCGGCGGGGGGATCCGTCCGCTACGCTAAGCAGTTTCCGCACCGGCCCGCGTACCCCTTTTCGGCAGGTCGCCGTCGCGGCGCTCCCGTGATCGCGCCGGCACCGTCGGTGGCTCGGGACGGGCCGGGCGACGGCCCTAGCGGTAGTCGCCCGGGGTCAGACCGTGCCGGGCCATCTTGTCGTAGAGGGTCTTGCGCGGCAGGCCGAGGGCTTCCGCGGCGGCGCGGACATCGCCGCCGGCCATGATCAGCTCGTCGCGGATCAGTTGCCGCTCGAAGCGATCGATCTGGTCGGTGAGGCTGGCGGCGGCCCTCTCGGCCGCGGGCTGCGCCGCCGCCGCGAGGCCCAGCGCGCAGCGCTCGGCGAAATGGCCGAGCTCGCGGACGTTGCCGGGCCAGGCGTGGCGGCGCAGGTGCTCGCGGATCGCCGGCGTGACGGGCGGCACCGGGCGCCCGAACTTCTCCGCGGCCCGGCGCAGGAAGTGCTGGAACAGCAGCAGCACGTCCTCCCCGCGGTCGCGCAGGGGCGGGATCGCGATCGTGATGACGTTGAGCCGGTGATAGAGGTCGTCGCGGAAGGTGCCCTGCGCGGCCGCCTGCCCGAGATCGACCTTCGTGGCGGCGACCACGCGCATGTCGACCGGGCGCACCTCGTTGGTGCCGAGCGGTTCCACGGTGCGCTCCTGGAGCACGCGGAGGAGCTTGACCTGCAGCGGCAGCGGCATGCTCTCGATCTCGTCGAGGAAGAGCGTGCCGCCCTGCGCGTGCTCGATGCGGCCGACCCGGCGCTTGAGGGCCCCGGTGAAGGCGCCGGCCTCGTGCCCGAACAGCTCGCTCTCGACCACGCTGTCGGGCAGCGCCCCGCAATTCATGGCCACGAGGTTTCGCTCCGCGCGGCGGCTCCACCGGTGCAGGGCCCCGGCCACGACCTCCTTGCCGGACCCGGTCTCGCCGAAAACCAGCACGTCGACGTCTGCCTGCGCCACCTCGCGCACCAGGGCGCGCAGGCCCACGATCTCCGGGGAGGTCCCGAGGAAAGCCGGATCCTCCTCGATCGCCGCGTCGAGCCGGGCCCGCAGCGCCCGGTTCTCGATCACGAGCCGCCGCCGCTCCAGCGCCCGGCGCACGGACACGACGAGCGCCTCGGCGGGATAGGGCTTGGCCAGGAAGTCGTAGGCCCCGTCCTGCATGGCGGCCACCGCCATGCGGATGTCCCCGTGGCCGGTGATCAGGATGACCGGCAGGTCGGGGTCGACCCGGCGCAGCCGCGTCAGGAGGGCGACGCCGTCGAGCCCCGGCAGCCGCACGTCGGTGACCACCACGCCGGGCGGCGCGGCCAGGATCGCCGCGAGCGCCGGCTCGGCGGCCGCGAAGGCCTCGACGGCGAAACCCTCGAGCTCCAGGCTCTGGCCGTTGGCCCGGCGCACCTCGGCCTCGTCGTCGATGAAGACGACGCGCTCGGTCCCCGCCTGCGCGTCCGCCGGTCCGCTCACGGTGTCGCTCCCACGGGCTTGCCCACGTTCGGGACCGCGTCCGCCGCCCGGATCATCTCCATCCGGAAGACCGTCCCGGCGCCGTCGCCGCCGGCCAGGATCAGGTTCCCGCCGCAATCCTCCACGATCCCGCGGGATATGGCGAGGCCCAGGCCGAGGCCGTCCGCCTTGGTCGTGAAGAAGGCGTCGAAGATCTGGCCGCGCACCTCCGCGGGGATCCCGGGCCCGGTATCGGCCACCTCGATCGCGACGCGCTCGTCCCCCTCGACGAGGTGCAGGCTGACGCGGGCCTCTTCGCGACCCGCCACGGCGTCGACGGCGTTCTGCAGCAGGTTGACCAGGACCTGCTCCAGCCGCGGGCCGTCCCCGAGGACGCGCAGATCCGGGGCGGGCCGGTCCGCCTCCAGCGGGACGTGCAGCGCGGCGGCGCGCGCCGCCACGAGCTCCAGCGCGTTCGCCACCACCTCACGCAGGGAAACCGGTTCCCGCCGCGGCGAGGCGCGGCGGGCGAAGCCCTTGAGTTGCCGGGTGAGGCCGGCGATGCGGTCGGTGAGCCGCCCGATGGCGGCGGCATTCTCGGCCGCGTCCTCGCCCCGCCCGCGGCGGATCAGGATCGCGGCATTGTCCGCGTAGGAGCGGATCGCCGCCAGCGGCTGGTTGATCTCGTGGGCCATGCTGGCCGCGAACTGGCCCAGCGCCGCGAGCCGGCCGGCCTGCGCCAGTTCGCGGCCGAGGCGCTCGCGCTCGGCCTCGGCGCGCTGCCGCTCCGCGATCTCGGCGCGCAGCTGGGCATTGGTCTCCCGCAGCGCCCGCGTCCGCGCCTCGACGCTCGATTCCAGCTCCGCCCGGCGCGCCGCGGCCTCGGCGAGCCGCGCCCGGGTCCGGCGGCCGCGATCGGTGAGCGCGAAGATCCCGTACCCGGCGAATGCCGTGACGAGGGCCGCGATGATCCAGGCCTGCAGGCGTTCCCGCTCGACGGCGGTGCCGAGCGGCGTCAGCGTCCGCAGCTGCCAGTCCGTGCCCGGCACGGGCGCCTGCGACAGGATCGCGCTCCAGGCCGGCAGCGACCCGCGCCCGACCCGCACCACGTCCGGCTCGCCCGCGACCGGATGGAGCGGCAGGCGCTCCAGGCGGGCGTTGCCGAATTCCTGTCCCGCCTCGATCCGGGCGCGCTCGGCCGCGTCGACGGCGCTGAGCGTGTCGAAGCGCCAGCCCGGCTCGCTGGTGACGAGGACGATGCCACGGGCGTCGGTGACGAAGGTGACCTCGCGGGCGGCCCGCCACGCCGACTCGACGGCGTCGAACTCGACCTTCACCACGACGACCCCGCTCCCGGCCCCGATCCGGCGCGCGAGGTACAGGCCCGGCCGTCCGCTGACCGTGCCGAGGGCGAACTGGGAGCCGGCCCCGCCGGCCAGGGCCTGCTTGAAATACGGGCGGAACCCGTAGTCCCGGCCGACGAAGCTGCGATCCTCGCCCGCGTTGCTCGCCGCGACCGTGAGTCCGTCGGCACGGATGATGTAGATGACCGCCGAACCCGTGGCGGCGGCGACCTGGGCGAGCCGCCGGTCGACACGGTCCAAGAGGTCGCGCCCGGGATCGGGACCGACCGCGGCGGCGACCTCGGGGTCGGCCGCGAGCGCCAGCGGCAGGGACGCCTGCTTCTGCATCTCCGCGAGCAGGACGCCGACCTGAAGGCCGATCGCCGAACGGGCGCCGCGCCGCAGGTCCGAGAGGGCCCAGCGCTCCGCGGCGCGCCCGGCGAGCCACGCCGTCACGAGGATCGCGCAGAGCCCGACCACGACGGCGACACCCCGGCGCGAAGGCGGGCGGTGACCGGAGGGCGGGTGCCCGCTCACCGACGGCGGGCCAGTGCGGAGATCCGGACCGTTCCGACCGGCGACGTGCGGGAATCCGCAAGACCACCCGCGGCCCTGCCGGGAGCCTGCTTGAAAAAAGCTATCTCCAGCAGGTGGTTAAAGAAATGTAGCGGCCGTCGGTCAATTGGCATGCCGGTTGCCATTCTCGTCACGAAACGCAGCCATGTCGTCAGAGAACGGCTGCGCGCCGGAAGGCCAACAGCAAGCGCGGACACCGCCGGGACACCCCGACGCGAGCCGCCCCGCCCGAAACCCGAGACAGGGAGAACGCCCGATGGCTGCCGTACCGTCACCACTCACCGCCCCGCATCCGCCCGCCAAATCGAAGCCGCTGTACCGGACCCTGTACTTCCAGGTCCTGGTCGCCGTCGCGATCGGCATCCTGCTCGGCCATTTCTACCCGCAGCTCGGCGCCGAGTTGAAGCCGCTGGGCGACGCCTTCATCAAGCTCGTCAAGATGATCATCGCGCCGGTGATCTTCCTGACCGTCGTCTCCGGCATCGCCGGGATGACCAACCTCGAGAAGGTCGGTCGGGTCGGCGGCAAGGCGCTGATCTACTTCCTGACGTTCTCGACGCTGGCGCTGATCGTCGGCCTCATCGTCGCCAACGTGCTCCAGCCGGGCAACGGCCTGCACATTGATCCGAAGTCGCTCGATCCGAAGGCGGTCGCCACCTACGCCGGCAAGGCGAAGGAGCAGAGCATCGTCGACTTCCTGATGAACATCATTCCCACGACGGCGGTCGGCGCCTTCGCGGGCGGTGAGATCCTGCAGGTGCTGTTCTTCTCGGTGCTGTTCGGCTTCGGTCTCGCCTTCCTGGGCGACCGCGGCAAGCCGGTGCTCGACATCATCAAGGTCCTGTCCGAGGCGATCTTCGGCGTCGTCAACATCATCATGAAGGTCGCCCCGATCGGCGCCTTCGGCGCGATGGCGTTCACGATCGGCAAGTACGGGATCAGCTCGCTGGCCAACCTCGCCTACCTCGTCGGCGCCTTCTACCTGACGTCGGCGATCTTCGTGCTGGTCGTGCTCGGGGCGGTCGCCCGCTACAACGGCTTCTCGATCATCAAGCTCATCCGTTACATCAAGGAAGAGCTGCTCCTCGTGCTCGGCACGTCGTCCTCCGAGTCGGCACTGCCCTCGCTGCTGGAGAAGATGGAGCGGGCCGGCTGCTCGAAGCCGGTCGTCGGCCTCGTGGTGCCCACGGGCTACTCGTTCAACCTCGACGGCACCAACATCTACATGACCATGGCGGCGCTGTTCATTGCGCAGGCGACCGACACGCCGCTGAGCTACGGTGAGCAGGCGCTGCTGCTGCTCGTCGCCATGCTGTCGTCCAAGGGCGCCGCCGGCGTCACCGGCTCGGGCTTCATCACCCTGGCGGCGACGCTCGCCGTGGTGCCCTCCGTGCCGGTGGTCGGCATGGCGCTGATCCTCGGCGTCGACCGCTTCATGTCGGAGTGCCGCGCGCTGACCAACTTCATCGGCAACGCGGTGGCCTGCATCGTGGTGGCGCGCTGGGAGAACGAGGTCGACGAGGCCAAGCTCGCCGCGGCCTTGTCCGGCCAGACCATGGCGCCGCTTCCGCCCGCGCCGGCTCTCCAGCCGGCCGAGTGAGCCCGCGGCGTCGCGGGCCGCGCACGGCGCAGCGCGCGACGCCGTGACGGTGGGAAACGCACGCCGCGCCGCGGATCCCTCCGCGGCGCGGCTCTCGCATGCCGAAGGAACGCGGCCGAAGGAACGCGACGGAGCCGCGGCCCGACGCCGCCGAACGCTGTCAGGCCGCGTCGAGGGTGTGGGGCGCGAAGGCGGCGACGACCGGCCGGAACGCGCCGACGATCGCCGGGTCGAGCCGCCCCGCCATGCCCTCCAGGATCGCGTAGGCCGCCTCGCTCGCCATGGGCCGCTTGTAGGGCCGCTGCTCGATCAGGGCCGCGTGGATGTCGCAGACGGTGACGAGGCGGACGAGGTCGGGGATCTCCTCTCCCTTGAGCCGGTCCGGATAGCCCGACCCGTCGAGCATCTCGTGGTGCGACCGGACGACGTGCAGCATCTGCTGCTCGAAGCCCTGATCGACGAGCATGCTGTAGCCCTTCTCCGGATGCAGCCGCATGACGGCCAGCTCGGCATCGTCGAGCCGGCCCGGCTTGTTGAGGATCGCGGCCGGGATGTGGATCTTGCCGACGTCGTGCAGCAGGGCCGCCTTGGTCAGGCGGTGGCGCTCCTGCTCGCCGAGGCCGAGGCTCGCCGCGAAGGCCGCCGCCAGACCGGCGACCAGCAGGCAGTGCTGGTGCGTGGCGTCGTCGAACTGGCGGACCGCCCGGACCCAGTCGCGGATCCCGGTGTCCCGGATCGCGAGGTCGATGGCCTGGGTTCCGTTGTCGATGACGCCGGGCGTGATCGGCTGGTCGGGCACGAACACCGAGGCATAGAATCCGCGCACCGCCGCGGCCGTCCGCACGGCGCAGGCCGGCAGGGGCTCGTCCGCGAAGGTCGCGAGGCGCGCGGCCGCGCGCGGCGCCCCCAGCGTCTCCCGCAGGCGATCCGTGTCGAAGGGCGCGCACAGCGTGTGGGTCGCGCCGAGGGCGACGCCGAGCAGCCGGGTTCGCGGGCTGTCGGTGTGGAGCAGGACGGTCAGCGGAGCGCCGTGCCGGACCTCCGCGAGACGGCGGCGGAGACGCTCGACGGAGCTCGCGCCCAGATCGTGCACGTCGGTGACGATCGCGGTCGCGCCGCCGAGGGGCAATTCCGCGGCGCGCAGATCGTGGAGCTCACAGGACAGGCCATCGGACAGGTCCTGGGCCAGGCCCTGGCTGCGTGCGGGATCGTCCGTGATGAGGAGTATCCGGCCCATCGGCACGCCTTCCGGACCGCGCCTTACGGGAACATCGCGTCGACCGTGTCCTGCGATACCGAGGCGTCGCCGGGCAGGACGGGGCCGTTGAGCAGGGCCGCCTCCTCGCTGCGCGTGTCGGCCGTCGGATTCGGCCGCGACGGCGGGTCGCCGGGACCGGACCAGACGCGCAGCATCTCGCCGATCCGCTCCTCGACGAGGACGATCGTGCGCACGACCTTCGAGATCCGCTGGCCGGTGAGGTCCTGAAAATTGCAGGATTCGAAGATCGTCTGCATCTCGATCTGGATGGCTCGGGCGTCGGCCCGGTTGGCGTCCTCGCCCGACCGTCTCACGATGCCGCGCGCGAGCGTGTCCACCTTCTCCGAAGCCGTCAGGATCGCGTTGGTGGCGTCCTCGGTGCCCTGCACCACGGCGAGGAGTTCGTCCCGCGCGCGGCTCGTCTCCTGTTCCTGCCGGAGGTCGGCGATCTCCTGCCGCGTGCGCGCGATCGCGTCGGAGATCGACAGGAGCTGGGTCCGGAGGAGCCCAACACCCTCTTCGATGGAGGCAACGTCCGGCAGAGCGCGGGCCATGATCGGGGATCGCCATGCGGTTTATATTGGCCGGTGAAACTATCGGCGACCTCTTAAGCCGCGCTTAATGGCACTTATCTCGACGCGATTCTGTGCCGCTCCGGCCGATCGTGACTGTGCAATGTCCTATTTCCACGTCATCCACACGTCAAAGCACGCCGAACGTGCGCCGAACCCGCGCCTCGTCTTGCCGACCGCTTCGCGCGACGTCGACGCGACGATCTCCGCCTGGCCGAAGAGTGCGATCTCGCCGCGTTACCGATGAGGGCTGGAACAGCGGCGCTCTCAACTGTTGGTTGATGCTAACGAACTATTCCGGCGCCCGCTCGGTAGCACATCTGCGTGAACGGCTCGACTTTGAGCAGTGATGCGCGGAGAAAAGTAAGCTTTTGATGCTCTCTCGAGCTCGGTGGTTCCGATTTCGAGTTGGGATGTGAGCAGGGCAATCCGAGCGGCGTCGCGCTTGCTCGACCTCCGGGAACGGGCCGCGCGCTTCGCGCGGGCACGCGGGGGCGCGACGGCCGTGGAGTTCGCCCTGGTGGCCCTGCCGTTCTTCGCGCTGGTCGGGGCCTGCCTCGAGAACGGGATCGTGTTCTGGGAGCAGGAGATCCTCCAGCAGGCGGTGTCCGACGCCAGCCGGCAGATCTACACGGGCACGTTCCAGACGACGAACGCCGGCACAACCGACCCCGCGACGCTGATGAACCGCTTCCGGACGGCGATCTGCACGCAGCCGAACGGCACGCCCCGGATCACGATCTTCACCTGCGCCAACGTCCGGGTCAGCGTGATGAAGGTGGCCGATTACGGGTCCGCCACCCCGGTCTCGCCGGTCGCGACCAACGCCAGCGGTGCGAGCGACTGGAACCCGAACTTCGCCAGCTACGCCTGCGCCGGAAACTCGGCCATCGTGATCGTGCAGGCCGCGGTGGACATCCCGGTCTTCTTCCCGCTGCTCGGTGCCGCCGTGCCCAACCTGCCGAACAAGCGGCGGGTGCTGCAGGCCGCGACGGTGTTCAAGGTGGAACCCTACACCGCACCGTCGGGGTGCTCGTGATGGGCGGCCTGCCGATCGGCCTGAGCCGCTTCCGCCGCGATGAGCGCGGGATCGCCGCCGTCGAGTTCGCGCTCGTCCTGCCCCTGCTGATCGTCCTGTATTTCGGGACCGCCGAGCTGACGCGCCTCGTCGACGCGACCCGGAAACTCACCCTGTTCGCGCGCACGCTGGGCGATCTGTCCGGACGGGTGGACAACGCTCTGGCGACCCAGAACGGGATGGCTCTGGCGACGCAGGACGGGATGACGAAGATCACCAGCGCGGCGACTGCGATCCTGCGCCCGCTGGACGCGTCCGGCCTGCAGATCGTGGTCAACGCGATGGGCGTGGAAACGGTCAACGGGTCGCTCAAGGGCTTCGTCTGCTCCAGCTGGCCGCAGAACGCCACGAAGCGCCCGGCCAACCAGGCCAACGGGAGCAACGGACTCCCCGCCACGCCGGCCGCCTATCAGTTCGACGGGGCCCGCTACATCCTGGCGGAAGTCACGATGCCCTACACCCCGATCATCGGGAGTGCCCTGTACCGCTGGATCTTCGGCGGCCGCGGATTGACCTTCACGCGGCAGATCCCGTGGTCCGAGCGCACCCCCAGCGAGATCGTCATGCCGGGCGGCACCGCCTGCCCGGTCTACAACTAGTGTTTGAGGGAAGGCCCGTGTCGGTGTTCCGCATCCGGTTGAACCGCGCTCTCAGGCTGGCCGTCGCGGCGTTTCCGCGGGCGCGCTCCGGTCAGGTCGCGCTGACGTTCGCGCTCGTGACGCTGCCGGTCATGTTCGCCACGGCGGCGGCGATCGACTACGGGCGCCGCAACGCCGCGAAGACCCAGCTCGACACCGCCCTCGACGGCGCCGTGCTCGCGGTGATGTCGCAGAAGACCAACACGATCCCGGCGACGACCTTGCAGAACATGGAGACGCAGTTCCGCGCCGAGGCCGCCAAGGTTCCGGGCGTCACGGTGACCTCGTTCGTCCCCGGCGCGCCGGTGAACAGCGCGAAGACGCTGAGCCTCACCGCCACCTACACGGCGACGGTCAAGACCAGCCTGGCATCGATGATGCAGATCCCGGCCATGCCCATCAGCGGCACGTCCTCGGCGACGCGCAACACCTCGCAGTACATCAACTACTACCTGCTGCTCGACAACTCGCCGTCGATGGGGCTCGCGGCGACCGATGCCGACGTGAGCAACATGAAGCGCGCCACCAACGGGTGCGCGTTCGCCTGCCACCAGCACACCTTCGACAACAAGGGCAACATCATCGGCGACGATCAGAACGACTTCTACCATGTGGCGTCGCGGAACAACATCAAGCTCCGCATCCAGGTTCTGAGGGACGCGGTCTCGGCGCTCGTCGATCAGGCGAATGTCAGCATGTTGCTGCCGCAACAGTTCCAGATGGAGATGTGGACCTTCAACGATTCGGTGACGCAGACGCGGCTGCAGGCGATGACGCCGACCTTGAACAATATCAAGACCGCGACCCCGAATATCGATATCGCCTACGCCTACTACAATCAGTCCGACAATCAGACCGATTTCGAGCGGGCCATCGCGAAGATGAACGCGACGATCCCGGCCAGCGGCGAAGGGCTGACGCCGGACAAGCCGATCCGGTTCCTGTTCATGGTCACCGACGGCGTCGAGGACACCGGCGGCAGCGTCACCAACCAGAGCGCGGGTTTCCAGATCCAGAGCAACCGCTTCATCGGGCCGCTGAGTCCCTCGACCTGCACGAATCTCAAGAACAAGAACGTCAAGATCGGGATCATCTACACGCAGTACCTGCCGATCTACGATAACGATTTCTACAACAGCTACGTCAGGCCGTACGAGTCGAAGATCGGGCCGGCCCTGCAGGCCTGCGCGTCCGACGGCATGTATTTTCCGGTGACCACGAACGGCGACATCACCGCCGCCATGCTGAAGCTTTTCAGCACCACGCTCGCGAGCGTGCGCCTGAGCAACTGACGCGCCGCGCCCCGCTCACGTCGTCGCCGGTGATCCGAGGACGTTGACCCACAGGACGGTGGTCTGGCTGCGCGGGTCGGGATTGCTGAAGCGGTGCGGCCGCCGACTCTCGAAGCGGAAGCTGTCGCCCTCCGCGAGCTGGAGCGTCCGCGCCTCGACGATCAGGGTGAGGCGCCCCGCGAGGACGAGGCCGGCTTCCTCGCCGTCGTGGCTGAAGGGCTCGTCGCCGGTGCTCGCGCCGGGCTTCAGCACCATGTGGAACAGGCTCATCCCCTGCGTGCCCCCTGGCGGGGTCAGGAGCTGCTTGGTGATGCCGGCCCGCCAGAGCTGAAGTTCCGGCCGGTCCTTCCGGAACACGACGATGGGATCCGGGTCGGGCGCGTCCGGCCCCGCTTCGAACAGGCCGCCGATCCCGATCTGCAGCGTGTCGGCGAGCAGCGCCAGGACCCGCAGGGACGGCGACGACAGGCCCCGCTCGACCTGGCTGATGAAGCCGATCGACAGGCCCGTGCTGGACGCCACCGCCTCCAGCGAGAGCCCGCGCGCGCGACGCAGGCCGCGCAGGCGCTGACCCACAGCCCGGTCGACCGGTTCCGGACCCGTTGCCTCGCCTCGGGGGATGCTCACCGTCACGCCAGCCTGCCTCTCGTGTGCTTCTTCATGCACGTGAAAGTCGCTTGCGTCGATACCGAAAACGTGCGGTATTCTTCACGAGAATGAAATCGGGCCCGGCTTCCGCCGCGTGACCCGGGCACTGCACGGGAGCGGCACCATGAGAAGACGGTTGGCCAAGCTGTGTCTGTCGTCGGCGCTGCTCCTCGGCGTCCTCGGCGCCCCCGTCGGCGCGCAGGCCCTGAAGGTGGGATCGACGCCCACCGGCCTACCCTTCACCTTCCTCGATACCAAGACGAATAGCATTCAAGGCGTGATGGTCGACCTCGTCAACGCGGTCAGCAAGGAGGCGGGTTTCACGGTCGCGGTCGAGCCGCTGCAATTCTCGACGCTGATCCCGGCGCTCACCGCCTCGAAGATCGATATCATCGCGGCGGCGATGTTCATCACGCCGCAGCGCAAGGAGGTCGTGTCGTTCTCGGCGCCCGTCTACAGCTACGGCGAGGGGCTGATCGTCCCGAAGACCGACACGAAGGACTACACGTCCTTCGCTGACCTGAAGGGCGAGACGGTGGGCGCCCAGGTCGGCACCGCCTTCGTCGAGCCGCTGAAGAAGTCAGGCCTCTTCAACGAGGTGAAGATCTACGACGCGATTCCCGACATCATCCGGGACGTCAACTCCGGGCGGCTGAAGGCCGGCTTCGCCGACGCGCCGATCCTCGCCTACTACGTCAAGCAGGGCCTGTTTCCCGGCGTCCGCCTCGTCGAGACCTTCAAGCCGACCGTCGTCGCCTCGGTCGGCCTCAGCGTCCGCAAGACCGACACCGAGCTCCTCGCCAAGATCGACAAGGCGCTCGCCAAGCTGAAGGCCGACGGGACGCTCCAGGCGATCTTGACCAAGTGGGGTCTGCCGCCGTCGGCCGACCGGTCCTGACCTTCATGCGCGAGTTCCTCGCCGACGCCCAGGACTACCTGCCGATCCTGCTGCAGGGCGTGCAGCTCACGATCCTAATCACGATCGCGTCCCTGGTGGTCTCGACGCTGCTCGGGCTGGTCTGGGCGGTGATGCGGGTCTCCGGCATCGCGATCCTGTCGGGCTTCAGCGCGGTGATGATCAACATCCTGCGCGGCATACCGATCATCGTGCAGCTGTTCTACATCTACTTCGTGATGCCCGATTTCGGCCTGTCGCTCACCGCCGTCCAGGCGGCGATCATCGGGCTCGGCATCGCCTACTCGGCCTATCAGGCCGAGAACTTCCGCGCCGGCATCGAGGCGGTGGATCGCGGCCAGGTCGAGGCGGCGCTGTCGATCGGCATGGGCTGGGGCATGACCATGCGGCGGGTGATCCTGCCGCAGGCGATCCGGATCGCGCTGCCGCCCTACGGCAACATCATGATCATGATGCTCAAGGACTCGTCGCAGGCCTCGACCATCACGGTCGCCGAGCTGGCGCTCCAGGGAAAGCTGATCGCCTCGTCGACCTTCAAGAACACCAGCGTCTACACGCTGGTGGCGCTGATGTACCTCGCGCTGAGCCTGCCGCTGATCCTGCTGGTCCGCCACTTCGAGGCGAAGGGGCGGCATCGATGATCGTGCTGGAGGACGTCCGCAAGCATTACGGCGCGCTGGAGGTGATCAAGGGCGTCTCGGCCGAGGTCACCAAGGGCGAGGTCGTCTGCATCATCGGGCCCTCGGGATCCGGCAAGTCGACCCTCCTGCGCTGCATCAACGGGCTCGAGGCCTACGACGGCGGCGAGATCCGCGTCGACGGGCAGCGGGTCGACCGGGACAAGCGCGGCATCAAGGCGATCCGCACCCGGGTCTCGATGGTCTTCCAGCGCTTCAACCTGTTCGCCAACCGGACCGCGCTCGAGAACGTCGTCGAGGGGCCGATCCACGTGAAGGGCGAGCCCCGGGGCGAGGCCGAGGAGCGGGCGCGCGCCCTGCTCGCCCGGGTCGGGCTCTCGGGCAAGGAGCACGCCCGGCCGAACGAGCTCTCCGGCGGGCAGCAGCAGCGCGTCGCGATCGCCCGGGCGCTCGCCATGCGGCCGGAGGCGATCCTGTTCGACGAGCCGACCTCGGCCCTCGATCCCGAGCTCGTCGGCGACGTGCTGAAGGTCATGCGCGCCCTCGCCGACGAGGGTATGACGATGCTCGTGGTCACCCACGAGATCGGCTTCGCCCGCGAGGTCGCCGACCGGGTCCTCTTCCTCGACGGCGGCCGACTCGTCGAGCAGGGGCCGGCCGCCGAGGTCCTCAACCGGCCGCAGAATCCGCGTACCCGGGACTTCCTGCAGCGCGTGCTGCACCCGCTCTAGGACACGCCGTGGCCGAACCGTTCCCGCTCGCACCCTCGCTCTGGGCCACGACGGCGGCGCCCGCGCCGGACACGCCGCCGCTGGCCCGATCCGGCCTGGCCGAGGTGGTGATCGTCGGCGGCGGGTTCTGCGGCCTCTCCACCGCCCTGCATCTCGCCGAGCGCGGCATCCGACCCGTCGTGCTTGAGGCGCAGGAGGTCGGCTACGGCGGGTCCGGTCGCAACGGCGGCCAGGTCATCCCGGGCCTGAAATACGATCCCGCCGACCTCGTCGCGCGGTTCGGTCGGGAGCGCGGCGAGCGGCTCGCGCGCTTCGCCGGCGGGACCGCCGACGTCGTGTTCGACCTCATCGCCCGGCACGGGATGGACGTGCCGCATTCCCGCGCCGGCTGGATCCAGGGCGCCCACACCGAGGCCGGGCTCGCCGAGGTCGCCAAGCGGGCGGCCCAGTGGGCGGATCTCGGTGCGCCCACCCGCGTCCTCGACAGGGCCGAGACCGAGCAGCTGCTGGGGACCGACCGCTATCTCGGCGGCTGGCTCGACGGCCGCGGCGGGGCGATCCAGCCCCTGAGCTACGCCCGCGGCCTCGCCCGGGCCGCCCAGAAGGCCGGCGCCACGATCCACGGCGGATCGCCGGTCACCGGCCTCGAACGGACCGGATCGGGCTGGACCGTCACCACGGCCCAGGGCGAGCGGGTGACGACCGGCCGGGTCGTGCTGTGCACCAACGGCTACACGGGCGGCCTGTGGCCGAACCTCGCGAGGACGGTGATCGCGGCGAACTCGTTCCAGGTCGCCACGGTGCCGCTGACCGACAACCTGCGGCGCTCGATCCTGCCCGAAGGCCACGTCTCCTCGGACACGCGCAAGCTCCTGCTCTACTTCCGCCTCGACCATACCGGACGCCTGCTGATGGGCGGCCGCGGTCCGTTCCGGGAGCCGCGCGACCCCGCCGACTGGGCCCATCTCGAGCGGATCGTCGGCAAGCTCTTCCCCCAGCTCGACGGGATCGCCTTCGACCATCGCTGGTGCGGCCGCGTCGCGATCACCCGGGACTACCTGCCCCATCTCCACGAGCCGGCGCCCGGGCTCCTCATCGATATCGGCTGCCAGGGCCGGGGCGTCGGCCTCCAGTCGGCGATGGGCCGGGCGATGGCCGCCTACATCGCGACTGGAGATGCCGGCAACCTGCCCCTGCCGCTGACGCCGATCGAGCCGCTGCCGCTCCACGGGCTGAACCGGCTGTACGTCTCGGCGATCATCGCCTGGTACCGCCTGCGCGACGGCGGCATCCGCTGATCCTACCGGCCCGCCGTCACCGCGCGCGCCACAGCGCCCCGATCAGGCCCAGGGCGGCGAGCGCCAGCGCGAGGAGCATCCACCACAGGGCCCCCGGCCCGACATGGGTGAGCACGACGGCCCCAGCCGGCGGCGCCAGGGCCTGGGCGGCCAGGGCCGGCCGGGCGAGGCGGCCGACCACCAGCGGGTAGCGCACGGGGCCGAACAGGGCGAGCGGGACCGTGCCGCGGGCGATCGAGTAGATCCCGTTGCCGCCCGCGTAGAGCACCAGCCAGAGCGCCACGCCCGGCAGCCCGGCCGCGAGGAGCCACAGCCCGAGGGCGATCAGGCCGAAGGCGGCCGTCAGTGTCCAGAGCGGGTGGTGCCGGCCCTTGAGGGAGATCTCGGCGACGCGGGCGCTCACCTGCGCGGGCCCGATCAACGCCCCGTACAAGACGGCGGCGGCGAGCGACACGCCGCGCGCCTGCAGCAGGGTGAGCAGGTGGACCGAGACCTGGGACATGATCGCGCCGCCGAGGACCAGCACCCCCGCGAACAGCAGGAACGCGCGGCGCTCCCGGGTCGATAGCGGCGCAGACCCCGCTCCCTGTGGCCCGTCGGAGACCGGGAGTGCCGGCGCGTGCGGGATCATCGCGAGGATGAGCGGCAGCGTCACCGCGAGGTGCAGGCCGGCATAGGTGAGGCAGGCGCCCCGCCAGCCGATATGGGCCACCAGGAAGGCCGAGAGCGGCCAGCACACGGTGCTGGCGAACCCGCCCCAGAGGGTCAGCGTGGTGATGGCCGGCCGCGCGGCCGCGCCGTAGAGCCGTCCGAGGGTCGCGAAGGCGGGGTCGTACAGGCCGCAGCCCATGCCGGCGCCGAGGATCAGCCAGCCGGCGAGATAGATCGGCAGGTTCGGCGCCACGGCCACCACGGTCAGCCCGGCGGCGAGGAGCAGCGCCGCGAGGGCCAGGACCGGCCGCCCGCCGAGCCGGTGGATCGCCGCCCCGACATGCGGCGAGGCGAGGGCCGCGACGAGGAGGCCGAAGGCCAGTCCGCCGACCACCCAGGCGAGGGGCCAGCCGGTGCTCTCGGCGATGGGGGCCGCCATCACCGCCGGCAGGTAGAACGACGAGCCCCAGGCGAGGATCTCCACGACGCCGAGTGCGGCGATAACCGGCCAGCGGCTGGCTTCGCTCATGTCCGGACCGCCGCCGCCACGGCCCGCGGGCGCTCAGGCCGTGGCGACACGGCGGCCCTGCTCGTCGACCACCGGCTCGCCGTCCTCTTTCACGAAGCCGCCCCGCTGCGGCGGCAGGAGATCCAGCACCGCCTCCGAGGGACGGCACAGGCGTACGCCCTTCGGCGTGACCACGAGCGGCCGGTTGAGCAGGATCGGATGCGCCGCGACGGCTTCGAGCAACTGCCCGTCGGTCAGGTCCGGGTTGCCGAGGTCGAGCTCGGCGTAGGGCGTGCCCTTCTCCCGGAGCACGTCGCGCACCGACAGCCCGGCGCGGTCGAGGAGCTGCAGCAGCAGCGCGCGTGTCGGCGGCGTCTTCAGATACTCGATCACGTGGGGCTCGATCCCGGCGTTACGGATCATCGCGAGGGTGTTGCGCGACGTGCCGCAGGCCGGATTGTGGTAGATCACGACGTCGAACGGCTCAGACATGTGCTGCGTCTCCCGAGGGGCTGAGGCAGGCGGCCAGGGTCTCCGCCGCCGGCGTGCAGATCTCCGCGCGGCCCTGGCAGCAATCGCACATCAGGAACGCGATCAGATCGGCCAGCACCGGGTAGGCGGCACTGTAGAGGATGGAGCGACCGTCGCGCCGCGAACCGACCAGCCCGGCGCGGCTCAGTTCCTTCAGGTGATGCGACACCGTCGCGGCCGACACGCCGACCGCCTCGGCCAGCGTGCCGGAGGCGAGGCCCTCCGGACCGGCTCTCACCAGCGCCCGCACCAGCCGCAGCCTGTGCTCCTGCGCCAGGGCCGCGAAGGCCGCCAGGGCTTGCGCGTCGTCCATTTTCCAGCCAATCTTCAAACGGTTGTTTGAACGTATGAGAAAGCGTCCCGGTGAGCAAGAGCCCGGCCCCTACCCCTTCGGTCCGTGACGGCCTGCCGAATCTCAGCGCGGCGCATTTCGCAACGCCGACCGACGGGGCCGGTCGGGGGACCCCGCTCGCGCACGCGCCGCGCTTCCTGATCCTGTACGGGTCGCTCCGCGAACGCTCCTTCAGCCGGTTCCTGGCCTATGAGGCCGCGCGGCTCCTGGAGGCGATGGGCGGCGAGGTCCGCATCTACCACGCCGACGGCCTGCCGCTGCCCGACGACGCGACCGCCGACCATCCGAAGGTGCGGGAGATCCGCGCCCTCTCGGCCTGGTCCGAGGGGCAGGTCTGGGTCTCGCCCGAGCGGCACGGCGCGCTCACCGGCGTGATAAAGAGCCAGATCGACTGGCTGCCCCTGTCCGAGGGGAGTCTGCGCCCGACGCAGGGCCGGACCCTCGCGGTGATGCAGGTCTCGGGCGGGTCCCAGAGCTTCAACGCCGTGAACGCCCTGCGCGTCCTCGGCCGCTGGATGCGGATGGTCACGATCCCCAACCAGTCCTCGGTGCCGATGGCCTACCGGGAGTTCGACGAGGCCGGCCGTATGAGGCCCGGGCCGCTCTACGACCGGGTCGTCGACGTGTGCGAGGAACTCATGAAGTTCACGCTGCTGACCCGCGGATGCGCCGATTACCTCGTGGACCGCTACAGCGAGCGCAAGGAGCGCGATCCCGACCGGCTCGCCGGTGTCGCGGCCGATATCGGCTTCGCGAAGCCCTCACCGCCGGGCGCCTGAGCCCCGCCGGCCCGAGCGCGCCGCCACGCGGTCCGGCCCGGGCCGGTGCTCACTGGAATCGCCGCATCTCCGGCGCCAGCGAGCGTCCCGCTTCGAGGAGGGCGCGGACCTTGCGGGTCGCGTGCTGGAGGATGTCCGGCCGCGCATCCTCGTAGGACGTCTCCTCGACGAAGCTCCGCAGGGCCTCCGTGATCCGGTCCTCGATCTCGTCCATCAGGGCGAGCCCCTCCGGACCTTCCCGCCGCAGATGCGCGTCTGCGAGCGTCAGGTAGGCGGCGCTCGCCAGCAGGAAGGCGATCCCGTTCGCCTCCTGAGCCGCCGCGGAACTCGCGTCGCCGCCGTCCATGCCGTCTGCGACGTCGTCGTCCATCGGCTCACATACTCCCCGTTCGTTGCTCACGCTGTGCCGCTCCCGCCGCGTCGCGCCAAGTAGAGAAAAAGGGTCGGTCCCCGTCCCCATTCGGGCGACGTCGGGGGCCGATCCGGACCGCCGGCCCCGCGTCGCCGCCGGGCGCCGGACCGGTCCGCTCGGCTCGCCCCGGGCTTCAATGGCCCGGATCGGCGCGGTCCTCGGTCGCGCGCCGCTCGCGCATCCGGAGCAGTGCCCGGCGCCAGGCATCCACCACCGCGGCGCGTGCGCGGGCATCATTTTCGCGGTCGGACTCCGCCGTCCGGGCCTTGCCGTCGGCCTGCCTGCTCCGGGCTCTCGGATCTCGGTTCATGATCGCCTCCTGTCGTGTCCAGACCGAGAGACACCGGATCCCGGGACGCCGCGGTGAGGCGGCGCACGCGGACCATGGAAATCGCGTGCGGCGGAGCACAGGCGGCCGACGGCCCCGCGACGCGCGCAATTTTTCTGATCGTGGACCGAAGAGTTTTTCAGGAGCGCCCACACTCATTTTCGGAGTACTGTCACGGCGCCGGCATGTGCCCTCGTGCGATGCCGCAAATATTGATGCGGTGCAATAACGATCGTATTCAAAACTCAGCCGATCTCCGGGGCCGAGACGTCCCGGCACCACGGGGGCGGCGCATGGCACAGTCGGAGGCGACGGGCATCATGGCCGGCCGCTCCTCCACGTGCCGGGGAGGATCACGGGCTCCATGAGGAAGAACAAGGTCATCTCGGCGGAAGAGGCGATCGCGCTGATCCGCGAGAACGACGTCGTGACCACCACGGGGTTCGTCCAGAGCTGCATCCCGGAGGCCCTGCACGCCGCCCTCGAGAAGCGGTTCGTCGAGACCGGATCACCCCGCGGCCTCACCCTGATCATGACGGCCGGCGCCGGCGACAGCAAAGGGCTCGGCACCGGCCGCCTGCACCATGACGGCCTCCTCACGCGGGTCATCGCGGCCAATTTCGGCCGCATGCCCAAGGTCGCCAAGGCCGCGCAGGACAACCTGATCCGCGGCTACAACCTGCCCCAGGGCGTGATCTCCCAGCTCTACCGGGCCTGCGCGGCGGGCCAGCCCGGCCTGTTCTCGAAGGTCGGCCTGAAGACCTACGTCGACCCGCGCCACGGGGGGGCCAAGGTCAACGAGCTGACCACCGAGGACATCGTCAAGCTCGTCGAGGTCGATGGCGAGGAGTGGCTGTTCTACACGGCGACCAAGATCGACGTGGCCTTCATCCGGGCCACCTCGGCCGATCCGTCGGGCAACCTCTCCTACGAGAAGGAGGCGCTGACCCTGGACTGCCTCGCCCAGGCCATGGCGGCCCGCAACAACGGCGGCATCGTCATCGCCCAGGTCGAGCGCATCGTCGACGACGGCTACCTCCTGCCGAAGGACGTGCGCGTGCCCGGCATCCTCGTCGACTGCGTGGTGGTCGCCGAGCCCGAGATGCACCGGATGAACTACGGCGTGATGCACGACGCGGCGCTCGCCGGCGAGATCCGGGTCCCGGTCACCGGCATCAAGCGGATGGCGCTCAACGAGCGCAAGATCATCGCGCGCCGCGCCGCCTTCGAGCTGCCGCCGAACGGCGTGGTCAATCTCGGCGTCGGCGCGCCCGAGGGCATCTCGTCGGTCGCCAACGAGGAGAAGATCACCCCCTACATCACCCTGACCACCGAGGCGGGCGCGGTCGGCGGGGTGCTGGCGTCCGGTTCGAGCTTCGGCGCGGCCACGAACGCCGACTGCATCATCGATCAGAACCAGATGTTCGACTTCTACGACGGCGGCGGCCTCGACATGACCTGCCTGGGCATGGCCGAGTGCGACGCGGCCGGCAACGTCAACACCTCGCGGTTCGGCGGCAAGCTGAACGGCTGCGGCGGCTTCATCAACATCTCGCAGAACGCCCGCACCGTCGTGTTCGCCGGGACGTTCACGGCCGGCGGTCTCGAGATCGCGGTGTCCGACGGTCAAGTGCGCATCGTAAACGAGGGCAAGGCCCGCAAGTTCGTCACCCAGGTCCAGCAGAACACCTTCTCGGGCCCCTACGCGGTCGAGCGGTCGCAGCCGGTCCTCTACGTGACCGAGCGCTGCGTCTTCCAGCTGACTCCGGAGGGCTTGGAGCTGATCGAGGTCGCGCCGGGGATCGACATCGAGCGCGACATCCTCGCCCACATGGATTTCGCCCCCGTCGTGCGCAATCCGGTGCCGATGGATCCGCGCATCTTCCGCGAGGAGCCGATGGAGCTGATCTCGGATCTGCTCAACCTCGATCTGAAGTCCCGCGTCAGCTACGACGGCGAGCGCAACATCCTCTTCGTCAACCTGGAAGGCTGGTACTGCCGGGTGAAGGGCGACATGGACGAGCTGCGCATGACCATCGTCGAGGCCTGCCGGAAGGCGGGCCAGCGGGTCAACGCCGTGATCAATCACGACGGCTTCCGGCTCAACGAGAACTTGGTCGACGACTACGCCGGCATGGTCCAGTACCTGCAGGCGAACTACTACGCGACCACGACCCGCTACGCGACCAGCGCCTTCCTGCGCCTCAAGATGGAGGAGGCCCTGAACAAGCGCGGGGTCGCGCCGCACGTCTTCGAGCGCAAGGAGGAGGCGCAGGCCTTCGTCAGCAGCACCGAGGACAAGAAGGCCCGCAAGCGCATCTCCCCCGCGGTCGCGTCGGCGGCGTGACGGCCGGCCGGGCGCGCCCGGCGCCGCTCGCGCCACGGCGCGGTCGGTGCCGCGGCCTGCCTCAGGCGACCGGCAGGCCGAGGACCCGCCGCGATTCCTCGGACAGCACCGCGTGGCGCGCCGATTCGGGGCCGTCATTCGGCGTCCGCGCGGCCGCCTGCGTGACGAGGTCCCGGAACCGCTTCTTGTCGAGGGCGCGGCCGCGCAGACTTCCGAGCACGGCGTCCAGCACCATGCGGACGGCCCGGGCGCGCTGGCGCTCGCGCTCCAGTTCGGCGGCGAGCAGCGGATCCCCGAACTGGGCCGCGCCGAGCGGCGCCACCAAGACGGCGCCGTCGATGACGGCGGGATCCCGGTCGTCGGTCTCGACCGCAGAATCCGTGCTGCCGTCGAGGATCTTGGTCGCCTCGGTCAGCAGGATCTTGTGCTGGACCGCCGCCGAGAGGTTCCCCGGAATCTTCTGGCTCGCCGCGCCGATCAGGCGCTTGAACTTGGCCCGATCCAGCCCGAAACGGCCGATGCTGGCCCGCAGCGCTGCCAGCACGGTGCGGAGCGCCTCGGTCCGGTAGGTCGCCTTGAGGAGCTGATCCCGCAGCGCCCCCGCCGAGGCCATCTCGACGAAGGACGTCTCGGGCAGTTGCTGCACCTGTTCCGCCAGCTCGACGATGGCGCGCTGCATCAGCGCGGTGCGCTGCTCGCGGATCTCGTCCGGCGCCAGCCGCTGGCGTCCCTTGCGGAGCCACACGAAGAATTCCGTCGCGTCCCGGTCGAGGAAATCCTCGACGCGCAGATCGATGTAGCCGAGCTGCGCCAGCTCCAGGATCATCAGATTGAAGCTCGCCGGCACGAACACCCAGGCATGGGCGTCGGCGTAGTGGGGCAGTTGCGCGGCGCCGAGCCACTGCGGCTCGTCGGTGAGCGGATTCGCGGGAATGGCCGGCCGCGTGTCCTGGCCCGACCAAGCGCCGACCGTGCCGTGGTCCTTCAGCGCCATGTTCAGGGCGTAGTCGATGTGGGTCCGGACCGTGTGCCGGTTCCGCTTCTCCAGGAACGCCGCGACCGCGTCCGCCGTCCCGGTGAGGGAACGGTAGAAATCGAAGCATTTGCGCTTGTCGGGTACGGCCAGGATCACCACGCCGTCCGGCCGAAGCAGCGTCTCGGCGGCGCGCAGGAAGGTCACGATGTCGGTTGTGTGCTCGATGACGTGGCTGGCGATGAACGCGTCGAAGGTGCCGTGCTGGTCGACCGGGACCGCGTCCGCGATCGAGCCGCCTGTCCAGACGAAATCCACCTCCTCGATGCGGTCGACCGTCTGATCGTGATACTTCTCGATGAGCTCCGAGCGCGGCGCGTGATCGATGACGAACGTGTTCCAGCCGTCGCGCTTCGGCGCGAGCGGGCTGAAGCTCGGGCCAATCTCCACGATGCGGGCGTCCTTGGTCAACGACCTCAGGAGTTGCTGCGCACGATCCATTGCCACTAAGCTCCGATCAAACGCTTCGCGAATGCGCTGTAGAAGCGCGGTGAAGGCCGCGTTGGCGGGAAGGAATACCGTTGCACAAGAGGCCGCTCGCCGCCGTCACGATGGCCTACAACGAAACGACAATGCTTCCGCTCTGGCTGAAGCACTACGAGCGACAAGTCGGGGCTGAAAACTGTTATATCCTCGACCACGGTTCCGACGACGGCTCGACGACCGGACTGCGCGCGAACGTCGTCCGGTTGCCGCGGTTGCCCCTGAACGAGTGGGAGCGCGCCCACACGGTCAGGGATTTCTGCGCATCGCTGTTCATCGGCTTCAAATATGTTCTCTATGCGGATAGCGACGAGCTGATCCTCCCCGATCCGGACGTATCGTCTACACTCTCCGATTACATCGCCGCGCGGCCGCTGCCCCCCATCCTCGATCTGTTCGGGGCCGACGTCATGCACGTCGGGGACGAGGCCCCTATCGACGTCGCGGCGCCGATCTCCGGCCAGCGGGGATACATCCGGCCGATATCCACCCTGTGCAAGGCGACCATCGTGTCGGAGCGGGTCGACTGGCACGTCGGCTTCCACTGCCTGATCCAGGATCACCGCCCCGATTTCCGCGACCTGTTCCTGTTCCACCTGGCGTATCTCGACCACGACATCCTCTTCAGGCGCCAGCAGAAGCGGAATGCGGCCGCGCCGATCGGCATCCCGAACTCCCACCACGCCATCGACCCGACGGAGTTCCTGACCTTCGTGAAGGCCGATATCGGTCGCGTCCCGCGCCGCCCCGTTCAGATGCGTCCGGGTGAGGCGCATTTCGAGACCACGAAGCGGCTGTTCGCCGACGCGATCGAGCGCAAGAGCGCGATCCAGGCGCCCGACCTCTGGACGCTGCCCGAGCGCTTCGTCGGATCCTTCTAGGGCAGGACAGTCGAACCGGCTCGGAGAACGCCGCGTCTGTGCCGGCACGGCCATCCGGTATATCTCGGGCCGCCCGACGCCGCTTCGGCCATGCCGGCGAACCCTTGGGGAGCTTCGACCCTGCGCGACGATCAGAGCCTCATCGCGCCGGGCGCGGACCGGAGCAACGCCGCCGCGCCCTGGGCCGAACGCGTCGCGGATCTCGCGCACGCGGCGCTCATCGGCGAACTGGAGACCTGGCCCAAGCCCGGCCTCGTGAGCCCGGTCGATTCCGGCAGCCACGACGACATGGATGCGGAGACGCTCCGCCGCAGCGCGGCGGCGCTCCGGCCGTTCTTCGCGGAACTGGTCGCGGCGGGCGCCCGCGATGCCGTAATGGCGGAACTCCGGGCAATCGGTCTGGCCGCCGAGACCGCGATGATGCGGGCGACCGGCGGCGTCAACGCGCATCGGGGCGCCATCTTCTCGCTGGGGCTGATCTGTGCCGCGGCGGGAGCGCGGGGCGTGGGGCCCGGTGCGGAGCGCGCGAGCGCCGAAGGGCTGGCGGAGGCGGTCGGTCACCTCTGGGGGACAGCGATCACCCGGGCGCCGGTCTCGGCCGTCAGCCACGGCGGCCGCGCGGCGCGGCGCTTCGGCGTCGGTGGCGCCAGCGCCGAGGCCGCGGCGGGCTTTCCGACCATCCGCGCCGTCGCCCTGCCCGCTCTCCGCTTCGGCCGATCGTGCGCCCCCGGCGATGCCGAGGCGGCCCGCGTGCACTGCTTCTTCGCCCTCCTGGCGGTCGTCGACGACACGAACCTCCTGCACCGCGGCGGTGCCGACGGCCTCGTCGGCGCGCGCGCGGCCGCCGCGACCTTTCTCGACGCCGGGGGCATCGCGGCCCCCGATTGGCGCGCGCGCGCGGCGGCGATCCACCGCGCCTTCGTGGCCGCGCGCCTGAGCCCCGGCGGCTGCGCCGATCTCCTCGCCGCGACGCTGCTGCTGGACGCCCTCGCCTCCCCACCCTGACGCGCGCGCAGCCCCGGGGCGCGTCGGTCGCAGTTTCGCGGATGCGAGCTCTACCTACATGCGGATTCTATCCCGCCCTCCCCCCGGACCGCCCGTGACCCTGTTCAGGATCGCCCTCCTCGCGCTCGCCGCGCTCTTCCTCGTGCCGGTGGCGATCTCCGCCCTGCTCTACGCGACGCGGGCGAGCGGCGACTGGCGTCTGGCGGATCGGTCCAGCGCCGGCCTGCTGCCGCGCGCGGACGCGCATCCCGGCGCCGTGCTGCGCATCTTCTCGGCGCGGACCGTGAGCTGGCGCGGCATCGTGGCCACGCACAGCTGGGTCGTCGTCAAGGAGCGCGGCGCCCGCGCCTACAGCCGGTTCGACTACACGGCCTGGGGCCAGCCGATCTGGGTCGACCGGTTCGTGCCGGACGGACGCTGGTTCGGGAACCCGCCGACGGTGGTGTTCGCGGCCGACGGCGCCGAGGCGGAGGCGATGCTGCCGCGGATCCGGCAGGCCGTGGCCGAGTACCGGTTCAGCCGGCCCGGCGACTACGTCGTGTGGCCCGGCCCGAACTCGAACACCTTCGTGGCCGCCGTCATGGCGGCGGTGCCGGAGATCCGCGAGAGCCTGCCCACCACCGCGATCGGCAAGGACTTCCCCTATGACGGGCGCTGGATCGGCCTGACGCCGTCGCGGACCGGGATCCGCATCAACCTCGGCGGCTATGCCGGGGTAACCCTCGGCTGGGTCGAGGGCCTGGAGCTGAACCTGCTCGGCGGCGTCGCCGGGATCGACCTGCGCCGGCCCGGTCTCAAGCTGCCGGCCCTGGGTCGGGTCGGGCTCTGAGCGCCGACGCGCTCCCGGGGCGCGCGGCCGTCGGCGCCCCGGGACGCGCCACTCACGGCGCGAGGTCGTGGACCGGCTCCTTCACCGGCGTGGCGCTGCTGTTCAGCACGGTGCTGCCGGTCGAGACCGGCTTCAGCACGGCCCGGTCGATCTGCGGCGGGGTCGGGAGCTGGAGCTGCGCGCTCGTGTCGGTCCATTCGCGCGCGACACGGTCGGGATCGTCGTTGAGCTTCGTGCCGTAGCTCGGCACGATCTCCCGGATCTTCGCCTGCCATTCCGGCGTGGCGACCTTCTGGGCGAAGACCTTCTCCAGCACCTGCAGCATGATCGGCGCCGCCGTGGAGGCGCCGGGCGAGGCCCCGAGGAGCGCCGCGATGCTGCCGTCCTTGGCGTTGACGAACTCGGTGCCGAGCTTCAGCACGCCGCCCTTGTTCGGGTCGCGCTTGATGATCTGCACACGCTGCCCCGCCTGCCAGAGGCGCCACTCCTCCTTCTTGGCCTTCGGGAAGTACTCGCGCAGCGCCGCGATCCGGTCGTCGTCCGACAGCATCAGCTGCCCCGCCAGGTACTCGACCAGCGGGAACTCGTCGACGCCGACCTTCATCATCGGCCAGATGTTGCTGGTGGTCGTGGAGCTGAGGAGGTCGAAGTACGAGCCCTCCTTCAGGAACTTGGTCGAGAAGGTCGCGAACGGCCCGAACAGGATCACGCGCTTGCCGTTGATCACGCGGGTGTCGAGATGCGGCACCGACATCGGCGGGGAGCCTACGGACGCCTTGCCGTACGCCTTGGCGAGATGGAGCGTGGCGACGTCGGGATTGTCGTTGATCAGGAACGAGCCGCCCACCGGGAAACCGGCATACTCGTCGCCCTCGGGGATGCCGGATTTCTGCAGGAGGTGCAGGGCACCGCCGCCCGCGCCGATGAACACGAACTTGGCGTCGGTCGTCCGGCGCGTCCCGTCCTTCAGGTTCTTGGCGGTCACCCGCCACGAGCCGTCGCCGTTCTTGGTGATGCTCTCGACCTCGGTCGAGAGCCGGAGGTTGAAGCTCGGCTGCTTCTGCAGGTGAGCGACGTACTGGCGGGTCACCTCGCCCCACTCGCAGTCGGTCCCGAGCGGCGACCAGGTCGCGGCGACCTTCTGCTTCGGGTCGCGGCCCTCCATCATCAGGGGCACCCACTTGCGGAGCTGCTCGGGATCCTCCGAGTACTCCATGCCGGCGAAGAGCGGGCTCGCCTTCAGGGCCTCCCACCGCTTCTTCAGGTAGGCGATGTTGTCGTCGCCCCAGACGAAGCTCATGTGGGGCGTGTAGTTGATGAAGGCGCGCGGGTCCGTCATCACGCCGGTCTTGACCTGATGCGCCAGGAACTGCCGGGTCACCTGGAACGCCTCGTTGATCTCCACCGCCTTGGCGATCTCGATCTGCCCGTTCTTCTTCTCAGGCGTGTAGTTCAGCTCCGCCAGGGCCGAGTGTCCGGTGCCGGCGTTGTTCCAGCCGTTCGAGCTCTCGAGGGCGACCTGATCCAGCCGTTCGACCATCTGGATCGACCAGTTCGGCTCCAGCGCGTTCAGCCAGACGCCCAGCGTCGCGCTCATGATCCCGCCGCCGATCAGCAGCACGTCGACCTTGCTGTTCGCGCCCTCGGCCAGGGCCAGCGCGCCCGGCATGGCCGCCAGCGCCAGGCCGGCGGCGGCCGTGCCGAGGAGCCGCCGCCGGCTCAGGGGCAGCACGTCCGCGGCCCGGCGGTCACGCCGGTGTTGGGTCTCGTCGTCGCCACGCATGGGCAGATCCCGCTTTTGCGTACCGCACGGCCCGATCGGCCGCCGCGCGTACGGAAGACACTCGATGCGACGGGCGCGAATCCCGCCCGTCCGGCCTTCCGGATCGTTTCCCCGTTCCCGTCGCGGCACGCTCGCGGTCTCGCTCGACCCGGCACGACGGTCCTGCCCTGGCCCGCATCGCGTCTGTCGTCCCCGAGCCGCACGGATCGTGGGACGACGGGGCGCGCTCGCGCGACGCAGAGGCCTTCCCTCCGCCTAGGCGCGCGATCTCGCCGGAGAACGGATCACCGGTTCAAGACCTCGCTCGCGCGGTGGCGCGATTGCCGGGTGGGCGGGAAGATGCTGGCTGGCTTGGCTCAGCAGATTGATGGTGGCCTCATAGAGGACGGGGCCTGAAAGGACAATTACTGCCAGGGTTGCAATCGCCGCCATCCTGTCAGTCCGTCGCGACGACCGGCGCGCATGGCGGCGACCCGCCGATAGACTGGCCGCGATCGGTCGCCCGGTCCGTCGCTCGACGCGACGGCGTGGCGAAGGCGCGCCGCTACGGGATGTGCTTGAACCGGATGATGCTGCGCGACAGGCGGCCGTCATCCCAGTTGGGCATCACGCGCCAGGGAGTCGTGACGTCGGCGTAGTCGCCCTCGATATGGATGGTGCGGCGCTGCTCGGTGCCGACCCATTCGGGCGCCCACGCGGTCTGCACGCTGGTGACCCACTGGTCACCCTCGATCCGGTAGCGGCCGATATAGGCGACGAGGGTCTTCATCAGCGCGGCCCGCTCGGCGTCGGTGGTCGCCGGCGTGCGGGCGCTGCCCTCGAGGTTGAAGGCGACCCAGCCGTCCTTGGTGAAGATGACGCGACCGCGCGGCGTGCCGCCCATGGCGTCGACGAGTGTGCCGGTCTCCTTGTCCTCGACCTTGTAGGAGACGAGTTCCCAGGTGCCGACGATCCGGTCCGCCACTCGCGCCCCGACCACCGCCGCGCCGACGCGGTCCGGCGCGGAGGCGCTCCAGGCCAAGTCGGCCGCTAGGACACCGGAGAGCGCCAGGAGGATACGGACGGCCGCGGCGGCCGATCGTTGTGCGGGCATGGTGTGGACCGGGGACTCGCGTGTCGCGGCGCCGGATCGCGCCGCCACCGCGTTCTGCGGGCCGGCAGGGCGCGTTCCAAGCGCCGCGCGAGCAGTGCTGGTAGACCGTCTGCGCGCTTGCGGCCGTTGCCGCGGGCGAGCCGTCGTCAGCCGCCGTTGCGGGCCATGCGGGTCGTGACCGTGCCGGCGGCGAGGCTCGGCAGCGGGTCCTGCGTGCCGCTGACGACCACCAGACGCTGAACCTCGCCGCGCAGGAAGGCCTGGAGGAACCGGTCGTAGTCGCGGAACGACACGCAGCCGTTCGAGTCGCCGCGCGGGCCCAGCATATAGGTGTGTGCCAGAAGGCCGACACGGCCGTAGACCGCCTCGTTGCCGCCGACCGGCGTGAGGCGGATCGCCCGCACGCCGTGGAAGGGCCGTTCGCGCTCGGTGAGATCGTAGGTGCCGGGCGGAGTCGGGCCGCGCATCCGGACGTTGACGAGGCGCGGCTCGTCCAGCCCCTCGCCCAGGCCGGAATGCGCCTCCAGGCGCTCGCCGTTCGGAAGGGTCACGGTCCGGGCGGCGATGTTGTAGACCGCGATGCCGGCCGAGGGGCCCGGATCCCGGGCCGGGGCCAGCGGCGGCGAGACGCGCTGCTGCGGCGGCGCGACGTCGGCCGGCTTGCTCTCGAGCGCCGTGTAGGCCAGCGCCGGTCCGCGCTCGATGCCGAACAGCTTCTCGATGAACGAGCGCTCTTCGGGTTGGGGGATAGGCTGAGCCGCCGGCGGCATCTCGCGGCGCGCCATGCGCCGGTCGGACCGCCGGGCGAGTGCGGTGCCCGCGGGCCCGCGGAACTCGGGCGGACGGGGGATCGGCAGCGGGACCACCATCGCGCTGAGCGGTGTCTCGGTGACCTGCGTTCCGGGCTGCGCGACGGCGCCGGCATCGGCGCCTTCAGGGGCGGGTTCGGGCGTCAGCGAGGGTGGGGCGATCTGATTCCAGGCCCATCGTGACTGCGAGTTGCCGAGGGCGTCGCGACCGGGCTCGGGCGATTCGGCGGCCTCCGGCTCGGCGGCGGCGGTCTCGGCCCTGTCCTCCGCGGACGGTGCGGGCACCGGCGCTTCCGTCCGGGTGTTCTCGATGCCGGTTACCGGGACCGGGGCGCGATGCAGGACGCTGCCTCCGAGGGCGGCGAGCGTCACCGCGCCGGTGAGCACCGTCAGGGGCGCGAGCCACGTGCTGCGCGCGTTCCGGGTCTTGAGGCCGTCCAGCGGCACGGATTCGACAGCCATCGCGGTTGCCCATGCTCCTCGTCGCGAGGCGGGGCTTGCCGGCTGCCGCCCTCCGCACAGGATACGGATCCGCGGCGGGCGGACCGGCCCCGCTCAGCGTGAGACAGCGGGGTCGGGCCGGCTTTTCTGGGGCGATGCGATGGTCGATCTTGGCTCGATCGGGACCATTTTCGGGCGCGCCGCCGCAGTTCTCGCAATACGTCTCGGTCTATTCGAGGCCGAGATACTGCTAATTGTTGTCGATCTGGCGCCCGAGAATGGCGATCGCCTTCTCGTAGACCGGCGCCGCGTTCCAGCCCTGGATCGCCGCGAAGTTCGGCTCGCCGGGCTGGTAGCCGGCGCCGGCCCGCCAGCCATGGGCCTTGAGGAAATTGGCCGTGGACGACAGGGCGGCGCCGACGTTGTTGAGGTCGCCGGTGCCGTAGGCCAGCACGTTCTTCGGCAGGAACTGGGTGTGCCCGACCTCGCCGTGCGCCGCGCCGCGGGTATTCGGTGTCAGGAGCCCGCGATCGACCAGGGTCAGCGCAGCGTAGAGCTGGTCCGTGAAGTATTCGGAACGCCGGCAATCGTAGGCGAGCGTCGCCACCGCGGAGAGCGTGTTGACGTTGCCGCGCACCGCGCCGAAGCCGGTCTCCATGCCCCAGATCGCCAGGAGCGGGCCCGGCGGAACGCCGTAGCGCTGCTCGATCGAGTCGAAGAGGGCCGCGTTCTGCTGCTTCAGCGCGCGGCCCCGCTTGACGATGGTTGGGCCGCCGCGCTTGGCGAGAAACTGCTCCAGCGACAGCTTGAAGCTGTGCTGCCCCCGGTCCGCCGAGATGGTGGCGGTCGAGTAGGTTGTGTTCTGCAGCGCCGCGAGGCTGGCCGCGCTGGCCCGGCCGCGCGCCTCCTCGGCGAATTGCCGCTTCCACGCATCGAAGCCGGCCGCGGTGTTGCCGCACTGCGCGGCCTGCGCCTGCCCGGCGCTGAGAGCGATCCCGGCGATGGCCGCGACCGCGATGGTCTGACGCCGCAAATTCTCGATCACGCGAAACACTCCTTCGGCGCGTCGTCGCGCCCTGTCCTGCTGGGGATACCGGGTCACATCTCGTCGATATCAGGGCGAGAAGATGTCGAAGGCGCGACCTGCAGGCTTCCCGCCCTCAAATCATCGCGCATCTCGGGATCTGCGACGAGGCCGCAACGGCAGGGTGTTCGGAGCATCGTGAACACCGCGTGTGCGAGAAGCCGAAGCACGGCCGACGCGCGGCCGAGGCGTTCGTCACCGGGCAAGATCAGGTAGCTCGAAGGGTCGCATATCACCCCTCGTGCATAGATGTCGCGCGTGGTACATCAGTATTTTGCCAGCAAATGGAATGGCCGTTTGCGTGTTTGACGGATATGTCACAAGCTTGTCAAACGAACGACATAGCTTTGCCGGCGGAAAGACTTCTGCGGAGAGGCGGCGTGGGGTCGTTGATGATCCGGGCGGCGTGGCATGATCGAGATCCTGCCTCCCTCGCCCGTCCTGACCGCTCCCTGCCTTGTCGCGACGCCGCTCGGCGCTCTCGGGGCGGACAAGCGCGAGCCCTTGGCCGGATCTTGGTCTGACCAACGGACGCGCGGTGACGCGAACTGAGCTGGTGAACGCCTGCCTCAGACCTGCAGCCGACGGTCGAGGCGAGCCGTCGGGCCGACCTAGCCGACAACGAGACAGGACGCCCATGGCCCTCGGAATGCACGACACCGGTTCCTCGCGCGCGGGCACGCTCGGGCCCGATCTCGACCGCGACGGCGTCGCCAAGGCCTACGGCCGCTGGGCCCCGGTCTACGATCTGGTCTTCGGACCCGTCTTCGCGCAGGGCCGTACCCTGGCGGCGGCCGCCGCCGAACGGATCGGCGGCCGCATCCTGGAAGTCGGCGTCGGCACCGGCCTGTCGCTGCCGGCCTACAGGCGCGCCCGCAGCATCGTCGGCATCGATATTTCGGCCCCCATGCTCGAGAAGGCGCGTCAGCGCGTGGCGCGGCTGCGTCTGCGCAACGTGGAGCGCCTCGCCGTCATGGACGCCGAGCAGCTCGACTTCCCGGACGCCGCCTTCGACGTGGTGGTGGCGCAGTACGTCGTCACGGCTGTCCCCCATCCCGAGGCGGCGCTGGACGAGTTCGCCCGGGTGCTGCGCCCCGGCGGCGAGATCGTGATCACCACGCGGATCGGCGCCGAGGCCGGCCTGCGGCGCGCGGTGGAGCGCACCCTCGCTCCGGTGACGAGTCGCCTCGGATGGCGGACCGAGTTCGCCTGGGAGCGCTACGCGGCCTGGGCCGCCGGCGCGCCGGTGGAGATCGTCGAGCGCCGGGCGCTCCCGCCGCTCGGCCACTTCTCCCTGCTGCGCCTGCGCAAGCGCGCCGCCTGAACGCGCATCAGCTTCGACCAACCCACCACCATCGATCGGGGACCCACATCATGGCGAGTTTTCGGGAGGCACTGCGCGTCCAGCGCTGGGACGACCACCGCTATTATCACCACAACCGCGTCAATCAGAGCTTGCACGTGGTGAGCGCGATCAGCTTCCTGGTCGCCTACGCCCTGGCGTTCAGGGATCCGGCCACGGCGGCCCTGATCGGCTGGCTGGTGGCGATGACCTCGCGGCAGGCCGGCCACCTGTTCTTCGAGCCCAAAGGCTACGACCACGTCAACGACGCGACCCACGAGCACAAGGAGGAGATCAAGGTCGGCTACAACCTGCAGCGGAAGGTCGTGCTCCTGGCGATCTGGGCCCTGTCGCCCCTGCCGCTCTACTTCGACCCGAGCCTGTTCGGCCTGATCGCGCCGCACCAGAGCACCGCGGACCTGATCCGCAACGTCGGCTGGATCTGGCTGTGGCTGGCGCTCGCCGGCCTGCTGTTCCGGATGCTGCAGCTCTTCGTCCAGCGCGACGTCCAGACCGGCCTCGTCTGGGTGACCAAGATCCTCACCGACCCGTTCCACGACATCAAGCTCTACCACAAGGCGCCGCTGGCCCTGCTGCATGGCGAGCTGGTCGAGGAGCGGGAGCCGCACGAGCGCGGCGCCTGAGCATAGGTCGCGCGCCGGGCCCGTCGCCCGGCGCGCCGGATCAGCCCAGATCCGGTGCCCGCAGGCCCAGGCGGGCCCCGAGGCCGCCCAGGCGGATGGCCGCGACCTCCCGCAGGATCGACCGGCGGATCGCCCTGTCGCTCGGCGCGCCGCTGTCCCACCAGCCGTCCGCCCGCATGGCCCGCGCCGCCGCCTCGAAGCGCGTCGCCACGGCCTCGAAGGCCGCGTCGTCGTACGCGAGGCTGAAGATCATCCGGCCGGTCCCGACCCACGACAGGGCCAGCCCCTCGGCGCGCAGGTAGAATTGCAGCATCCAGTTGTAGCGCGACGGCTCGGTGTACAGGACCGTCCACACCGTCGACATGTTGGCGACCCGCACCGGCAGGCCGGCCTCCGCCAGCCGGGCGTTCAGGTGACGCGCGCGCGCGTCCCAGGTCGCGTCGAGGTCGGCGTAGAGTGCGGTCACCGCCGGGCTTTCGAGCCGGTCGAGGAACGCGCCCATCGCGCCCATCACGTAGGGATGGGCGTTGAAGGTGCCCCGCGCGAAGCAGATGTCGACGGGCCGGTCCTCTCTGTACCGGCGCATCAGGTCGGCGCGCCCGCAGAGAACGCCGACCGGCAGGCCGCCCCCCAGGGTCTTGCCGTAGGTGACCATGTCGGCGCGCACGCCGAAATACGCCTGCGCGCCGCCGTGGGCCAGCCGGAAGCCGAGGAAGACCTCGTCGAGGATCAGCACGATGCCGCGGGCACTGCACACCGCCCGGAGGTCGTGGAGCCACTTGGTGTAGGCGGCGCGGTCGAAGGACGCCCTGCGGCCGCTGTCGACCAGCGCGGAATCGGCCGGCGCGCCGGCATTCGGGTGCATCGCCTGGAGCGGGTTGACCAGGACGCAGGCGACGTCGCGGCGGCCGGCGAGCACCCGCAGCGTCCGTTCGGACATGTCGGCCAGGGTGAGCGTGTCGCGGGTCGGGACCGGGTTGCCGATGCCCGGCTGCACCTCGCCCCACCAGCCGTGATAGGCGCCGCACAGGCGGACGATCCGGCGGCGGCCGGTGTGGTAGCGGGCGAGCCGCACGGCCTGCATCACCGCCTCGGTCCCGGACATGTGGAACGAGACCTCGTCGAGGCCCGAGATCGCCTTCAGCCGCGCGACGTTGCCGGTGACGACCGGGTGGAGCGGCCCGAGCACGGGACCGAGGGCCGAGACCCGCGCCGCGCCCTCTTCCAGGCAGGCCCGATAGAAATCGACGCCGAACAGGTTCACGCCGTAGGAGCCGGCGAGGTCGTAGAAGACGTTCCCGTCGAGGTCCGTGACGGTGACGCCGGCGGCGGCGGCCGCGAAGGCGCCGGTGCCGAGATGGGCGCGCACGTGCCGGGCGTACTGGAACGGCACCCGGTAGAGCCCGGTGAACTGGAGATCGGAGAGCCCGTCGCGGACCGCCTCGGTCTCGGCGCGTGTCCGGGCGAAGCGCGCCCGGAACAGGTCGGAGAGCCGCGCGAAGCCGGCCTCGCGCCGGCGCGCCACCGCCTCGTCCGGATCGTCCGACCGGAAGAAGGCGCGCTCCGAGTAGGCGTAGTTCGGGATCAGCCCGGCGACGCGCCGGGCCATGCGGGCGTGGCCGGTGAGCGAGCGATGCTTCGCCCGGGAGAGCTGCAGGCGCTCGGCCGCCCGTGGCAGGGCGAGCACCGCGGCGACGGTGGTGGCGGACAGGGTGACGAGGAGCGCGGACATCGCCCCGCGCCCTACCGGAGGCGGTTCACGGCATGATGACGGTTTCCGGATCCCGGCTGCGGACGGTCCTGGCGCGTGTCGGGGCGCAGGAGGATCTCAACTTCCTGCTGACGAACCGCCTGCCGCGCCGTCTCGCCACCCGCTTCATGGGCTGGTTCAGCCGGATCGAGCAGCCGCTGATCCGCGACCTCTCGATATCGACCTGGCGGCTGTTCTGCGACGTCGACCTCCGCGACGCGCGGGAGACACGCTTCCCCAGCCTCCACGCCGCCTTCGTGCGCGCCCTGCGTCCCGGTGCGCGGCCGATCGCGGCCGATCCGGCCGTGCTCACGAGCCCCAGCGACGCGATTCTCGGGGCCCATGGGCGCATCGAGGCCGGACGCCTGTTCCAGATCAAGGGCCTGTCCTACCCGCTCGCCGACCTGCTCGGCGGGGACGTCGCGCTGGCGCGCGCCCACGAGGGCGGCAGCTACGCCACCCTGCGCCTGACGGCCGGGATGTACCATCGATTCCACGCGCCGCACGACCTGCGGGTCGAGTCGGTGCGCCATATCTGGGGCGACACCTGGAACGTGAATCCGATCGCCCTGAAACGCGTCGAGGCGCTGTTCTGTCGGAACGAGCGCGCCGTCCTGCGCTTGCGCCTCGCGGAGGGCGGCCACGCGGTGACGCTGGTTCCGGTGGCGGCCATCCTCGTTGCCGGGCTGCGGCTCGGCTTCCTGCCCGAGGGTCTCGCCCTGCGCGAGACGGGCGGACGGACCCAGCCCACCGCGGCGCGCCTCGCGAAGGGCGCCGAGATGGGCTGGTTCGAGCACGGCTCCACCATCGTGGTGCTGACGCCTCCGGGCTTCACGCTCTGCCCCGGGCTCGCCGTCGGATCGATCCTGCGGGTCGGCGAGCCCCTGATGCGGCTGCCACCGCTTCCCGGATCGCCCGGCCCCTGAGCGTGTCGCCTCAGGCGGCCCGCACCGCCGCCAGGTACTCCGCGACCGCCGCGTTCAGGGTCTCCGACTGTCGCGACAGGGCGGTGGCCGCGTCCAGGGCCGCGGCCGCGGTCCGGCCGGTCTCGCCCGCGGCCTGCGTGATGCGCCCGATCGTGACCGTGACCGCCTGGGTGCCGTCGGCGGCCTGGCTGACGTTCCGCACGATCTCCTGCGTCACCGCCTCCTGCTCCTCCATCGCGGCCGCGACGCCCGTGGCGATGGTCCGAAGGTCCAGGACAGCGGCGGTGATCGCCTGGATGACGTCGACCGCGCGGTGGGTCTCCTTCTGAATGGTCGCGACCTGCTCGGAGATCGTCTCGGTCGCCCGGACGGTCTGCGCCGCCAGCGCCTTGACCTCTGTGGCGACGACGGCGAAGCCGCGTCCCGCCTCCCCGGCGCGGGCCGCCTCGATGGTGGCATTGAGCGCGAGCAGGTTCGTCTGCGCGGCGATCCCGGCGATCAGGCTGACCACGGTCCCGATCCGCTCGGCGCCGTCGGCGAGGCTCATCACGAGGGTGTTCGTCTCCGACGCCTCAGTGGCCGCGCGCCGGGCCATGTCCGAGGAGCGCGTGATCTGGCCGTTGATGGACCCGATCGACGTGGCCAGTTCCTCGCCGGCCGCCGCGACGGTCTGAACGTTGACCGCTGTCTGCTCGGCCGCCGAGGACACCTGGAGCAGCTGCGTCGCGGTCTCGCCGGCGCTCCGGTCCATCGTCGCGGCGGCGGCTTCCATGGACGAGGCGCTGGCGGACAGCGCCTCGGTCAGGCGATCCATCCGGGCACGGAACGCCGCGGTGGCGCTGTCCAACGTCTCGGCGCGGCGCGCCTTCGCGGCCGCCTCGTTGGCGGCGGCAGCATCCGTCGCGCGCTTCGCGACGAGCGCGTCCTTGAAGACCTGGACAGCCTTGAGCATCGCGCCGATCTCGTCGCCGCGGTCCGCACCGTCGATCCGCACGTCGAGATCGCCCGCGGCGAGACGGGTCATCGTCGCCGTGGTCCGCGCGATCGGGCGGGTGACTTGGACGAGGATCACGCAGATGCCGTACCCGACCGCGAGCGCGGCCCCGGCGAGTGTCGCGAAGAGCAGGATTCGCAGGCGCCGCGCCATCGCGTCCGCGCGTTCGAACTCGGCGCGGGCCTCGCGGACCTGCAGGTCGGACAACTCGCCGATGGTCGCCGTCGTCGGACCCATCGCGCGGAGCAGATCGATCCGGGTCGCGGCCACAGCGTCGAGGTCCCCCTTCGTCAAGGCGCGGACGAGGTCGGTGACGATCGCCACGTCTCGATCGAATCGCGTCGTCAGGCTCGCGACGAGCTGTGCCTCCTCGGGCGTGAGGTACGTGGTCAGGTAAGCGGACCAGGCTTCCTTCGCCCGTGCCAGCTGGCGATCGAGGATCGTCACGGCTTCGGCCGCCTGAATCGCGTGGAACTCGAAATCCCGCGTCGCGGTCAGCATGGCATCGAAGGCATCGCGCATCGCGCCGAACTGGCTGAGCGGCATGACCCTGTCGGCGTAGATCGATTCGAGGCCCCGGAAATCTCTGTAGAGCGCGTAATTGCTGAGCGCTGCTGATCCTACGAGGAGTGTACCGAGCACCGCGAGAAGCGCGAAAAGCCTACCTTTGATCGTGTGAATCATCGATGGCGACCGTATCGTAGTCGGAGTCTCGAGCAACGATGGCGGTCTAACACTCCGCATGAGCGTTTCAAGAATTTTCGTGTACTTCGAGACGGCGATGTCGTGGAGATTTCACGCCGTTGGATCTAGTGTTTTGAGGAAAACGACAGTTTTATTGAGATAATGACTTGTTCATTGGTCCGATCGTGCGAGCAATGCTAATTCTGTTCCTCGGATGGACGTTGAAGCGCGGGCGTTCAGGTGATGCGTCCAGTTCGATGCCGGCGGCTCCGTGAACGCCGCGCAGCACCACAGCTACGACTCGCGCACAGCGCCGTCAGTTCTGCGGAACGGTGTCCTGCTGTAGCCCGGCATACAGACCTTCGGGTGTCGGGCCGCGTTCGACGACGAAGTTTGCCGCTCAGCGCTGCACGGCCTCGATATCATCCTCGTAGATCGAGTCCGGCTGGCAGGCGTGCCATTCCTTCTTCTCGTCCGCCTGCCCCTTGCGGCCCCAGCAATAGCCCGCCTGCGCCAGGCGTCCGCTCAGCCGATCGCGCAGCCGACACTGCTCCCGCGTGATGGCGGGATCGCCGGTGCTCTCGCAGGCGCGTGCGGCGTTCGCCTCCGCCGTCAGCAATTCCGGGACGGTCGGAAGCTGCTGCTGGGCGCGCGCGCCCGTGGCGGCGAAGACCAGAGCGAGGACGGCGAGATCGGCGCGCATGGGGGCACGATAATCGAGCTCCGGCGTTCCGCAACCGCGGGCCGGTCTTCGCCGGCGCCTTCGGGGCAGTGGCCGCCGAGGTCGGCTCGTTGCTTCGGCCACCGATCGATCGCTCGTGGACTCTCCGCGAGCCGGTCATCACCCTGTGGCGGCCGCGCGGACATGCGCGAACAGGCCGCTCCCGCCGCGCTCGATGTCCTCGCGCACGGCATCCCGGGCCGCCTCCGGGTCACCGCGGCGCAGGGCGTCGATGATGCGGCGATGAGGGTGCGGTTCCCAGTCGGGGACGCCGTCATCGTAGAGGTGCGACAGGATCGGGCCGCAGCGCACCCACAGCAACTCCACGATCTCGTACAGGATCGGCATCTGCCCGAGCCTGCACAGCGTCAGGTGAAACTCGGTGTTGAGATTCACCGCCCGCGCGAAGTCGCGGCTCGCGTGACAGTGCGAGATCTGCGCGTGGATCGCCTCGAGGTCGTCGACCTCGGCCGCGCGGCTGGCTGCCCCAGCGGCGGCGGCACGCCCCTCGAGATCGGTGCGGATCGCCCGGATCTCCAGGAGCTGATCCAAGGTCAGGCGGGGCACGACGACGCTGCCGCGCGCGTCGAGGGCGAGGGCCTTCTCGGCGACGAGCCTGAGGAGGGCCTCGCGCATGGGAGTCGCGCTGATGCCGAACCGGGCCGACATCGGCCGGAGCCGCAGGCGCGTGTCGGGTCGCAACTGCCCGCGCATCAGCGCGACGCGCAACTCGCGGTAGGCCCGCTCGCTCAGGCTCTCCTTGACGATCGGACGGACCCAGTCCGGCACGATATCGCCTGTTTCCGGTTCGGACGCCGAAGCGCTTGACATATTCCTCCCCTTCGTCCGATGTTTGTTATAACAAATTACGCCTAGCGTCGACGGCACGTGCCGCGAGGCAGGCCGCCGGGCCGGCAGGCTCGGCGGGAGACAGGGGACGGAAATGCTTGCGTTGCGCAAGGCGACCGCCGCCTTCGGGGCGGACCTCGTCCACGTCGATGCGCCCGCTGCCCCGGGCATGGGACGCGTCACCGTCGCGGTCGCCGCGGCCGGCATCTGCGGCAGCGACGTCCACGCCTTCGAGTGGACCCCGGGCTACGGGTTCATGACCGCGTTCATGCCGGTCACTCTCGGTCACGAGTTCTCCGGGACGGTCCGGGCGGTGGGGGACGGCGTGACCGCGCTCGCGGTCGGCGACCGGGTCACCTGCTGGCCGACGGTGCCGTGCGGCGCCTGCGCGGCCTGCGCCGCCGCGCGGCCGCAGGATTGCCAGGGCCGCCGCATCGTCGGCCTGCACGCCGACGGGGCCTTCGCCGATCAGGTCGTCGTCCCGGCCGACAATTGCCGCCGCCTGCCGGACGGGTTGCCGCTGACCGTCGCGGCTCTGGCCGAGCCGCTGGCGGTCGCGGTCAACGCGGTGGACGTCGCGGAGGTGGGTCCCGGCGACCGCGTGGCGGTGCTCGGGCCAGGCCCGATCGGCCTCTGCATCGCCTTCGTGGCACAGCATCGGGGCGCGGACGTGCTGCTCGCCGGGCTCGACGACGCCGCGCGCCTCGACCTCGCCCGGCGGATCGGCATCCGCCACACGGTCGATCTCGCCGGCATCGGCCTGGACGACGCCGTCCGGCGCGCCTTCGACGGGGAGGCCGACCGGGTGATCGAGGCGACCGGTTCCGCCCGGTCGGTCAGTGACGGGTTGGCCGTCCTGCGCTCGGGCGGCGTGATGGTGGTGGCCGGCATCCATTCCGGCTCCCTCGACCTCGACCTGACGGGTTTCGTGCGCAGCAAGAAGCAGCTGCGCGCGGCCCACGACACGACGGCGCGCGCCTTCGACGCCGCGCTCGCGCTCCTCGCGGCGCATGCCGGGACGCTGGAGGCGCTGATCACCCACCGCCGCCCCCTCGCGGAAGCCGGGGCGGCGTTCGAGCTGGCGCGCAGCCGGCAGGCCATGAAGGTGCTGCTTCTCCCGGAAGCGGCGGCGAGCCGGGAAACGGAGCGATGAACATGGGCATGCGAGCCGTGATCGCCGACGGACAGGGCGGTCCCGAGGTCCTCCGGATCGTCGAGCGTCCGCGCCCGGAGCCGGGACAGGGCCAGGTGCTCGTGCGCGTCGAGGCCGCGGGCATCAACCGTCCGGACGTGATGCAGCGCGAGGGCCGCTACCCGCCGCCCCCCGGCGCCTCGGACGTGCTCGGGCTCGAACTCGCCGGGATCGTCGAGGCGCTCGGGCCCGGCGCGGGCCGCTTCCGGACCGGGGACCGGGTGATGGCGCTGGTCCATAGCGGCGCCTACGCCGAGTGGGCCGTCGTCGACGAGGCGGTCGCTCTGCCCGTGCCGGAGGGCCTCCCGGCGGTCGAGGCGGGGGCGATCCCCGAGACCTACTTCACCGTCTGGAGCAACGTGTTCGAGCGCGCCCGGCTGCAGGCGGGCGAGAGCCTCCTGATCCACGGCGGCTCCTCGGGCATCGGCACCACGGCGATCCTGCTGGCGAAGGCCCGGGGCGCCCGGGTGATCGTCACCGCGGGCTCGCCCGAGAAATGCGCGGCCTGCCTGACGCTCGGCGCGGACGCGGCCATCGATTATCGGCGGGAGGATTTCGTCGCCGCGGCCAGGGCCGCCACCGGCGGGAGCGGGCCCGACGTGATCCTCGACATGGTCGGCGGCCCCTACATCGCCCGCAACCTCGATGCCGTGGCGGTCGACGGGCGCATCGCGCAGATCGCCTTCCAGCAGGGCTCGCGGGTGGCGGAGATCGACTTCCAGCCGCTGCTGATGAAGCGGGTGACGCTCACGGGCTCGACGCTGCGCGCCCGGCCGGTGGCCCTGAAGGCGCGCCTCGCCGAGGCCCTCGCCGAGCACGTCCTGCCGCTGCTCGCGGCGGGCCGCGCGCGGCCGCCGATCGATTCCGTGTTCCCGTTCGAGCGGGTCGCGGAGGCCCATGCCCGCATGGATGCGGGCCAGCATATCGGGAAGATCGTCCTGTCGATGGGCGACGCCGCGCAGGGGAGCCGCTGATGTCCGAGATGTCCGAGCGCGCCAACATGACCGGTGCCCACGCCCTCGCGGCCGCGCTCCACCGGCACGGCGTCCGCGACGTGTTCGGCCAGAGCATCCCCTCGGCGCTGTTCCTGGCCGCGCCGCACCACGGCATCCGCCAGATCGGCTACCGCACCGAGAACGCGGGCGCCGCCATGGCCGACGCCTACGCGCGGATCTCCGGCCGGGTCGCGGTGGTCGCGGCCCAGAACGGGCCCGCCGCGACCCTGCTGGTGCCGGGCCTCGCGGAAGCCCTGAAGGCCTCGATTCCGGTCGTGGCGATCGTCCAGGACGTCCACCGCCGCTTCACCGAACGGAACGCCTTCCAGGAACTGGACCACCTCGCCCTGTTCGCGGGCGTCGCCAAGTGGGTCCGCCGGGTCGCGGTCGCCGAGCGCATCGACGACTACGTCGACATGGCCTTCGCGGCCGCGGCCTCCGGGCGGCCCGGGCCGGCGGTGCTGCTGGTGCCCCTGGACCTCCTCGACGAGCGGCCGGACTTCGAGGCCGCCGCGCCGCGCCGGTCGGCGAGCCTGGGCACCTACCCCCTCGACCGCACGATCGCCGACCCGGCCCGGATCGCCGAGGCCGCGGACCTGATCGCCGGCGCGCGGCGTCCCCTCGTGATCGCGGGTGGCGGCGTCCATTCCTCCGGGGCCTACCCGGAACTCGCCGCCCTGCAGGGTCTCGGACTGCCGGTCGCCACCACGGTGATGGGCAAGGGGGCCGTCGCCGAGACCGACCCGCTCTCCGTCGGCGTCGTCGGGTACTTCATGGCGCCGCGGGCGCGCTCGTCCCATCTGCGCAGCCTCGTCACGGAGGCCGACGTCGTCCTCCTCGTCGGAAACCGCACCAACCAGAACGGCACCGACAGCTGGTCGCTCTACCCGGCGGACGCCCGCTTCATCCATCTCGACGTCGACGGGGGCGAGGTCGGCCGCAACTACGAGGCCCTGCGCCTCGTCGGCGACGCCAAGCTGACCCTCGCCGCCCTCGCCGAGGCGCTCCGGCAGCGCGACCTCGCGGGATTGGAGGGCCGCCGCGCGCCGCTCGCCGACACGATCGCCCGCGCCCGCGAGGCCCAGGCCGGCGACATGGCCCGCCTCGTCGACATGGAGGCCGCGCCGATCCGGCCGGAGCGGATCATGGCGGAGATCGACGCGGTGACGACCGCCGAGACCGTCGTCGTCGCCGACGCGAGCTACGCCTCGATCTGGATCGCCAACTTCCTGACGGCGCGGAAGGCCGGCCAGCGCTTCCTGACGCCGCGCGGCATCGCGGGCCTCGGCTGGGGCCTGCCCTTCGCCCTCGGCGCCAAGGCCGCCCGCCCGGACGCGCCCGTGATCTGCGTGACCGGCGACGGCGGCTTCGGCCACGTCTGGTCGGAGCTGGAGACGGCGCGGCGGATGCGGCTGCCGGTCACCGTCGTCGTCCTGAACAACCAGATCCTCGGTTACCAGAAGCACGCGGAGCTGAGCCTGTTCGGCGACTTCACCGACGTCTGCGACTTCGAGGCGGTCGACCACGCCGCCATCGCGCGGGCCTGCGGCTGTGCCGGGACGCGGGTCGAGCGCCCCGAGGATCTCGCACCGGCGCTGCGCGACGCGCTCGCCGGCGGCGCCGTGACGGTGATCGACGTGATCACCGACCAGCGCGCCTACCCGCCGATCACCAGCTTCGAGGGCAAGGACGCCCTCGCCTACTGACGCCGACGATTGACCCGACCGAAAGGCGCGCGAAGCGCCGGGTCGACGACTGACACGGGAGGAAACGATGAGAGTTCTGGCGCGTGCACTCGCCGCCGCCCTCGTGCTGGGCGCCGCGGCCCAGGCGGCGGGACCGACGACGGCCCGAGCCGCCGACGTGAAGTTCGGCGCGCTCTTCCCGTTCAGCGGGCAGCTCGCCCTGCTCGGCGAGGAGAGCGCCCGCGGCGTCGAGATCGCCGTCGACGAGATCAACGCCGCCGGCGGCGTCCAGGGGCAGAAGGTGGTGCTCGCCCGCGGCGACGCCATCGACAACAACCAGGCGATCGGCGAGGCACGCCGCCTCATCTCCCTGGAGAAGGTGGCGGCGATCTTCGGCTCCTACTCGTCCGCCCGCTCCATCGCCGCGAGCCAGGTGGCCGAGCTGTCCGGCATCCCGTATTTCGAGCTCGGCGCGGTGGCCGAGGAGGTCACCGGGCGCGGGCTGCAATACCTCTACCGCACCAACCCGACGGCCGAGGACATGGCCAAGCTCGCGGTGGAGATGATCGTCAACAAGGTCGCCGCCGGGCTCGGCAAGAAGCCCGAGGACCTGAAGATCGGCATCATCTACGAGGATTCGAGCTACGGCACCTCTGTGGCGGGCTTCCAGAAGAAGTTCGCCGCCCAGGCCAAGCTCAACGTGGTGACCGCGCAGGGCTATCCCGCCTCGACGGTCGACATGTCCTCCCTCGTCCTCGACCTGAAGGGGCGCGGCATCGACGTCCTGCTCCAGACGTCCTACCAGAACGATTCCGTGCTGTTCCTGCAGCAGGCCAACGAGGCGGGCTTCAAGCCGGGCGCCATCATCGGCGGCGGCGGCGGCTACTCGATGCAGCCCACCGCCGACGCGGTCGGCCATAAGGTCATCGAGGGCGTGCTCGACACGGATTTCACACAGTACCTCGTCAACACGAAGTACACGCCCGGTATCGAGAACTTCGTCGCGGCCTACCAGAAGAAGTACGGGAGCGCCCCGCGCTCCGGGCACTCCCTGAACAACTACGTCGGCGCCAAGCTCATCCTCGAGGCCATCGGCAAGGCGAAGGGCTTCGAGCCCGACACCATCGTCAAGGCCGTCCAGGCCATCGACGTGAAGGACGGCGTCACCGCGGTCGGCTACGGGTTCAAGTTCGGCAAGAACAACCAGAACGAGCGCGCCGCGATGATGGGCATGCAGTGGCAGGGCGGCAAGCTCGTCACGGTCTATCCCGACAGCGCCGCCGTCGCGCCCATGGAGATGCGCAAGTAACCGCAGGTCTCCGAAGGTAACAGCGCCGCCGTCACGCAGGTCCACGGAGATCCGGGATGGACGTCTTCCTCCAAGTGCTCGCCAACGGGGTGATGCTCGGCGGCCTGTTCGCGATCGTCAGCGTCGGGCTGACCCTGATCTTCGGTATCGTGAAGGTCGTGAACTTCGCCCACGGCGAGTTCCTGATGGTCGGGATGTACCTGACCTATCTCGCGGTGACCGGGCTCGGATTGCACCCCTTCGCGGCGGTGATCCTCGTCGTGCCGGTCCTGTTCCTGCTGGGCGCCCTCACCCAGCGGTTCCTGATCCAGCCCCTGCTCGCCGCGGGCGACCATCACATCCAGATCTTCGCCACGGTGGGCCTGTCGACGGTGCTGATCAACCTCGCCCTCCTCGTCTTCGGCGCCGACATCGCCAACACGCCGCCGTCGGGCCTGCGCCAGCCGCTGGAGATCGGCCCGGTCCGGGTGCTGCTCGGGCAGGTGGTGATCCTCGGATCCGCGATCGTGCTGGTGGCGGGGCTCCAGATGTTCCTGGCGCGCACCCGCACGGGCCGGGCGATCCGCGCGGTCGCCCAGAACCGCACGGCGGCCGAGCTGATGGGCATCGACGTCGACCGGATCTACGCCCTGACCTTCGGCATCGGCGCGGCCTGCGTCGGGGTGGCGGCGGTGCTGATCGCGCCGCTCTACCCGACCTCGCCCAACAGCGGCACCTACTTCGTGCTGATCGCCTTCGTGGTCGTCGTGCTCGGCGGCCTCGGCTCCATCCGCGGCGCCTTCGTCGGGGCGATCCTGATCGGCCTGATCGACAGCGTCACGGGCTTCTACGTCGGCGCCGACATGCGCGAGGTCGCGGTCTTCGGCGTGTTCCTGGCGATCCTGATATTGAAGCCCTCGGGCCTCTTCGGGCGGCAGCTGCGGCTGTCCCACGTCTCGCCGTGAGGGAGCCCGCGATGACCGATATCCCGCTCGCCGCAGCACCGTCCGCGGCCCCGACAGCCGCACCGTCCGCCGCACCGTCCGCCGCATCGTCCGCCTTCCCGCGCCGGGGCGCGGCGGCGCTGGCGCTCGTCCTCGCGGCCCTGGTGGCGGTGCCGGTCGCGGTCGGCAACCCGTTCATCTACCACGTCTTCATCACGATCTGCGTCTTCGCCGCGCTCTCGACCGCCTGGAACATCGTCGGCGGCTACGCCGGCCAGCTCTCCCTCGGCCACGGCATCTTCTACGGTCTCGGCGCCTATTGCGGGATGCTGCTCGTCGGCGCCGGGATCAGCCCGTGGATCGGCATGGTGGCCGGCGCCGCCCTCGCCGTGCTGGTGGCGCTGGCGATCAGCTACCCGTGCTTCCGGCTGCACGGGCCGTTCTTCTCGCTGGCGACCATCGCCTTCCTCGAAGTCTTCCGCGTCCTGGCGCTGCATTTCCGGGACCTGACCGGCGGCGCCACCGGTCTGATGATCCCGCTGAAGTTCGGCTGGACGTGGATGGTGTTCCGGGACCGCTGGCCGCCGCTGGCCATCGCCTTCGGGCTCCTCCTGCTGACCCTGGCGGTCGCGTGGTGGATGCGCAGCCACCGGATCGGCTTCTATCTCGTCGCCACCCGCGAGCGGGAATCGGCCGCGCGCGCCGCGGGCGTGCGCACGGTGCGGGTGCGGCTCGTCGCCGTGGCGGTGTCGGGGGCGCTCACCGCGATGGTCGGCACCTTCCACGCCATGTATCTGACCTTCATCGAGCCGGCGGCGATGTTCTCGCTGACCCTGTCGATCCAGATCGCGATGTTCGCGCTGATCGGCGGACTCGGCACGGTGTTCGGGCCGCTCCTCGGCGCGCTGCTCCTCGTGCCGATCACCGAACTGGCCCGCGGCTGGCTGGGCGCCAAGGCCCTGGGGCTCCACGGCCTCGTCTACGGCCTCGTTCTGGTGCTCGTCGTCCTGTTCCTGCCCAACGGGCTGATGGGCCTCGTGTCCCGCTTCGCGCGGGCCCGCGCGGGCGGCCGCGGCGCGCAGGCGGCGTCGGTTCCGGCCGTTCCGCGGGCCCCGGAGCGGCCGCCGGTCGGCGCGGACCTGATCCGGGTCGAGGGCCTGCAGAAGCGCTTCGGCGGCCTGCACGTCACCAACGATGTCGGCTTCACGCTCCGGGAGGGCGAGATCCTCGGCCTGATCGGCCCCAACGGGGCGGGCAAGACCACCGTCTTCAATATGATCTCGGGCTTCCTCAAGCCCGATGCCGGCACGGTGAGCGTCCGCGCGCCGGACGGGACGTGGCACCGGCCGGGCCGGCCGTCGGATTTCGCGACGCTCGGCGTCGGCCGCACCTTCCAGATCGTGCAGCCCTTCGCGGCCATGACGGTCGAAGAGAACATCATGGTCGGCGCGTTCCACCGCCACAGCGACGTCCGCGAGGCCCGGGCGGTCGCGCGCGAGACCGCCGAGCGGATGGGGCTCGCGCCCTGGCTCGGGAGCGAGGCGCGCGGCCTCACCATCGGGGGCCTCAAGCGGCTCGAGGTCGCCCGCGTGATGGCGATGCACCCGCGCGTGCTGCTGCTCGACGAGGTCATGGCCGGCATCAACCAGACCGACGTGCGCCGCGCCATCGACCTGATGCTGTCGATCCGCGACACCGGCGTCAGCATCATCGCGATCGAGCATGTCATGCAGGCGGTGATGGCGCTCTCCGACCGGGTGATCGTCCTGAGTTCCGGGCAGATCATCGCCCAGGGCAGCCCGCAGGACGTGGTGCGCGACCCCGCCGTGATCGAGGCGTATCTCGGCAAGGAGTTCGCCCATGCTCACGCTTGAGCGCGTGGATGCCGGTTACGGCGCGACCAGCATCCTGCACGCCGTCTCGCTCGAGGTGCGCGCCGGCGAGGTGGTGACGATCGTCGGCGCCAACGGGGCCGGCAAGACGACGACGCTGCGGACCATCGCGGGCTTGGTGAAGCCCACCCGCGGCCGGATCCTGTTCGAGGACGAGGACGTCACCCGGCTCTCGGGCCACGAGATGGTGGCGCGCGGCGTCACCCTGATCCCGGAGGGGCGCCAGCTCTTCCCCGAGATGACGGTGCGGGAGAACCTGCTGATGGGCGCCTACCGCCGCGCGGCGCGCGAGCGCCAGTCGGAGACGCTCGCGGACGTGCTCGACCTGTTCCCGCGGGTGCGCGAGCGCCTCGACCAGAATGCCGGCTCCCTCTCGGGCGGCGAGCAGCAGATGGTCGCCATCGCCCGCGGGATGATGGCCCGTCCCAAGCTCCTGATGTTCGACGAGCCCTCGCTGGGCCTCGCGCCGATCGTGGTGGCGCAGGTCTTCGCGGTGGTCGACCGGATCGTGAAGACCGGCGCCACCGTCCTGATCGTCGAGCAGAACGTGTTCCACACGCTGCAGGTGGCCGACCGGGGCTACGTTCTGGAGAACGGCGAGATCGTCCTCGCCGACGCGTCCGCGGCCCTTCTCGACAACGACCACGTCCGACGCGCCTATCTGGGGATCTGAGATGACCGAGCGGCAGACGAACGCCGAGGCGATCGCGCGGCGCCCGAGCCACGCCGGCCGGCGCGTCCTCGTCACCGGGGCCGGCCGCGGGATCGGCCGGGCGATCGCGGAGGGGTTCGGCGCGCGGGGCGCCCTGGTGGGCGTGGCCGACGTGAACCCGGACGACGTCGCGGCGACCGTCGCGGCCATCGATGCCGCCGGCGGTCGCGCCGTGCCGATGCGGCTCGACGTCGCCGACTACGCGGCGGTCGAGGCGGCCCTGTCGGAGGCCGCCGCCGCGATGGGCGGCGCGTTCGACACGGTGGTCAACAACGCCGGCATCTCGCCCAAGCACGACGGGGCGGCCCACCGGGTCTGGGAGATGGACCCGGCGGAGTGGAGCCGCGTCGTCGCGGTCAACCTGACGGGGGCGTTCAACACCGTCCGCGCGCTGGCGCCCGCGATGTGCGCGGCCGGGCGCGGCTGGATCGTCAACATGTCGTCGGTGGCGGGCAAGACCCACTCGCCGATCGTCGCCTGCCACTACGCGGCCTCGAAGGCCGGGCTGATCGGGCTCACCAAGCACCTCGCCGCCGAGCTCGGCCCGTTCGGCATCCGCGTCAACGCGATCGCGCCGGGGCGGATCGAGACCCCGATGGTCCGGGCGGTGGGCCGCGCCGTCAATGACGAGCAGGTGCGCCTGACCCCGATGGGCCGGCTCGGCGCCCCCGAGGAAGTCGCCGATCTCGCCCTCTACCTGACCTCCGCCGAGGCCAGCTTCGTCACCGGCCAGACCGTCGACGTCGCCGGCGGCCTCTACATGACGTGAGCCGGGACCGGTCGGACAGGCGATGGACGGGAGGACGGCCATGAGCAGTGCGGTCACCGCGACCGGGATCACCGGGCGGACCCGGGTCTACGGGATCCTGGCGGACCCGATCTACCACGTGAAGGCGCCCGAGGTGATGGGGGCGCTCTTCGCGCGCCACGGCGTGGACGGCGTCCTCGTCCCGCTGCACGTGGCGGCGGACGGCCTCGCCGCCGTGATGGACGGGCTGCGGCACCTGCGCAATTTCGGCGGCTTCATCGCTACGGTCCCGCACAAGACCGCGATGACCGGCCTGTGCGACGCCCTCACCCGGGAGGCCGAGCAGATCGGGGCGGTCAACTGCGTCCGGCGGGAGGCGGACGGGCGCATGGTCGGCACGATGCTCGACGGGATCGGCTTCGTCGAGGCGCTGCGCGCCTCGGGCCTGGAGCCGCGCGGCCGGAGCGCCGTGCTGGCAGGGGCCGGCGGCGCGGCGAGCGCCATCGCCTTCGCGCTCGCCGAGGCCGGTGTCGCCCGCCTGACGATCCTGAACCGCACCTCCGACCGCGCCAAAGCGCTGGCGGAGCGCCTGCGCGCCGCCTATCCCGGGCTGGCGGTCGCGGCCGAAGGCGTCCAGGCGGAGCACGATCTCCTCGTCAACGGCACGTCGCTCGGGATGCGCCCGCAGGACGCCGCCCCCTTCGACCTGGGCGCCCTCCACGCCGGCCAGTTCGTCGCCGAGGCGATCATGGATCCGGAGATTACGCCGCTGCTCGCCGCCGCGCTGAGGGCGGGCTGCCGCGTCCAGAAGGGCCTGCCGATGCTGGAGTGTCAGATCGCCCTGATGGCCCGCCACATGGGCGCCCTCTGAGGCGGGAACCGGGGACTGAGCTTGGGGCGCACCGTGGGACCGACCGACATCGACGCCGTCGCGGCCGGCGCGTTCGACTACGTGATCGTGGGCGGCGGCACCGCGGGCTGCGTCCTGGCCAACCGCCTGACCGAGTCCGGGACGCACCGGGTCCTGCTCCTCGAGGCGGGGGGACGGGCGCGCAGCCCCTGGGTCGCGATCCCGGCGGGCTTCAGCCGCCTGCTCCAACACCCATCCTACAACTGGCGGTTCCGGACCGAGCCCGAGGCGGCGACCGGCGGCCGGGTGATCGCGGTCCCGCGGGGCAAGGGCCTCGGTGGGTCGACGCTGATCAACGGCATGATCTACGTGCGCGGACAGCCGCAGGATTACGATGCCTGGGCGCAGGCCGGGTGCCGCGGCTGGGGATTCTCGGACGTGCTGCCCTATTTCCGCAGGCTCGAGGATTACGAGGGCGGCCGCGAACCGTTGCGTGCCCGCGGCGGTCCGCTGCCGCTGACGGAAGTGGCCGAACGTCCTGCGATCGCGGAGGCCTTCATCGCCGCCGCGCAGGCGGCAGGCTACCCGCGCAATCCCGACTACAACGCGGAGAGCCAGGACGGCTTCGGCTACTATCAGGTGAACCAGCGGCGCGGCCGGCGCGTCAGCGCCGCCGATGCCTATCTGCGGCCGGCCCTGGCCCGCCCGAACCTCGCCGTCGTGACCGACGCGCACGTCCTGCGGTTGACCTTCGACGCGGGTCGGGCGAGCGGCGTCGCCGCTCTGGTCGGCGGCCGCGAGCGGCTCTTCCGCTGCCGCGGGGAAGTGATCCTCGCCGCGGGTGCGGCCCAGACCCCGCAGATCCTGGAACTGTCCGGCCTCGGCGATCCGGCGATCCTCAGAGGGCTCGGCGTCTCCGTGCGGCGCGCCCTCCCCGGCGTCGGCGCCAACTACATGGACCATTACTGCACGCGCATGAACTGGCGCGTGCGCCTGCCGGTGACGCTGAACGAGCAGACCCGCGGCCTGCGCCTCGGCCTCGCGGCGGCGCGCTACCTCGCGACCCGGCAGGGCATCCTGGCGCTGGGGACCGGTCTCGCCCACGGCTTCGTGCGCACCCGGCCGGGGCTCGACGGGCCCGACGTGCAGTACTTCTTCATGCACGCGAGCTACGCCAACGCCGCCGAGCGCAAGCTCGACCGCCTGCCCGGCATGACGATCGGCGTCACGCAGTTGCGACCGGAATCGCGCGGGACGATCCACGCCGCGTCGCCCGACCCGCTCGCGCCGCCCGCCATCCGCCCGAACTTCCTCGCCACCGCGGAGGATCGCCGGGCGATGGTCGAGGGCATGAAGATCGCCCGCGCCATCGTCGCGCAGGCGCCGATGGAGCGCTTCCGCGGGGCCGAGCTCAACCCCGGTCCGGACTGCCGGACCGACGCGGACTGGCTCGATTTCGCCCGCCGCGACGGCCAGACGATCTACCACATCTGCGGCACGTGCCGCATGGGCGACGATCCGGATTCGGTCACGGATCCCAGCCTGCGCGTGCGCGGCGTGGCCGGCCTTCGGGTGGCCGACGCCTCGATCATGCCGCGCATCGTCTCCGGCAACACGCAGGCCGCGGTGTTCATGATCGCCGAGAAGGCCGCCGACCTGATCCGGGCCGATGCCTGATCCGGTCTGGCCATCGGGCGCCGCGGCGCGTACGGCAGCCCCGCGCCGGTCTCGGCCGCGTCTCGGCGTCATGTCGGCGTCGTGTCGGCGTCGTCCGGCGCTTCGCGACGCAGCAGACCGCAGGTCAAACGCCCCGGCACGGCCGGCGGCAGAGGTTCGACGTCATGCTCTACATGGTCCACATGCAGGTCAACATACCGGCGTCCCTCCCGAAGGAGGACGCGGCTCGCCTGAAGGCCGAGGAGAAGGCCTACGCCCAGAAGCTCCAGCAAGATGGCCGATGGCGGCATCTCTGGCGCATCGCCGGGCAGTACGCCAATTACAGTGTCTTCGACGTGGCTGGAAACGATGAACTTCACGAAGTCCTGAGTTCGCTACCGCTCTACCCGTATATGGCGATCAGCGTGACGCCGCTGGCGCAGCATCCCTCCGCGATCGCGGCCAACTGACCGGACCACCGCCATGCCTTACATGATCGAGACCTTCGACAAGGCCGGGAGCCTGGACGTCCGCAGGGCGAACCGCGCGGAGCATCTCTTCTACCTCGACCGGATCAAGGACCGGCTCCTGGCCTGCGGCGCGAAGCTGAACGACGACGGGAGCGACGCCGGCGGCGGCCTCTACGTCGTCGACGTCGAGACCCGCGCGGAGGCCGAGGCGCTCATCCACGCGGACCCGTTCTACAAGGTCGGGCTCTTCGAGCGCGTCGAGATCCGGCGCTGGCGCAAGGCCTACCTGGACGGCCGCAGCTATCTCTGAGACCCACGGAACGCAGTTTCGAAGGACAGGCGGCCTTCCGGTACGGGGCAGCCGCTGAAGAACAAGAGATTGGGGAGGAAACAATGATCCGTCGTCCTTGGGTGGCGGCCGCCGCGTTCGGCGCCGCTGCCCTCACCGCCCTGCCCGCCTCCGCGCAGTACGCGGATGGCGGCATCAAGATCGGCATCCTGACCGACATGTCCGGCGGATACTCGGATCTGGCCGGCCGCGGCTCGGTGACGGCCGCGCAGCTGGCGGTCGAGGATTTCGGACGTCCGATCAACGGTCGGAAGGTCGAGCTCGTCTTCGCCGATCACCAGAACAAGGCGGACATCGCCTCGTCGATCGCGCGCCGGTGGTTCGATACCGAGGGCGTCGACGCCATCTTCGACACCAATTCCTCGGTCGCGGGGCTGGCGGTGCGCGAGGTCGCGCGCAGCAAGGGCAAGATCGACATCAACTCCGGCGCCGGCTCCATGGCACTGACCAACGCCGCGTGCTCGCCGACCGGCGCCCACTGGTCGTGGGATACCCACTCGCTCGCGGCCGGCACCGCCGCGGCGCTGGCGGACGATCCGAAGAACACGTGGTTCTTCATCACGGCCGACTACACCTTCGGGCACGATCTGGAGGCGCAGGTCACCCGGGTCGTGAAGGCCAAGGGCGGCACGGTGCTCGGGTCGGTCAAGCACCCGTTCCCCAATCCGGATTTCTCATCCTACCTGCTGCAGGCACAGGCGTCGGGCGCGAAGATCATCGGCATGGCCAACGCCGGCGCCGACACGATCAACACCATCAAGCAGGCGAGCGAGTTCGGCATCCTGCAGGGTGGCCAGAGGCTGGGCGGGCTCAACATCTTCCTGACCGACATCTACTCCGTCGGATTGCCGGCGGCGCAGGGCATGATCCTGACGACGGGCTTCTACTGGGACATGGACGACCAGACGCGCGCCTTCGCGCGGCGCTTCGGCGAGCGGATGGGAGGGCGGATGCCGACCATGGTCCAGGCCGGCGACTACTCGGCGGTGCTCCACTTCCTGAAGGCGGCCGAAGCCGCCGGCACGGATGACGGCCTGAAGGTGATGGCCAAGATGCGCGAGCTGCCGATCCAGGATTTCTTCGCCCGCAACGCCACGCTGCGCCCGGACGGCCGCATGGTCCACGACATGTACCTCGCCCAGGTGAAGTCCCCGGCGGAATCGACGGGGCCCTGGGACTTCTACAAGATCCTGAAGACGATTCCGGGGGACCAAGCGTTCCAGCCGCTCTCCGAGAGCACGTGCAAGCTGGTGAAGGGCTGACGCGCGCCTTCGCGGCTCGTCGCCTACGGGGGAGCGCGGGCCGTGCACCCCTGTCTCCACCAGGGTCGCCGCTCGCGACGGCCCTAGTGGGATGTGCTCTCGACCGCGGCGGCGAAGACGTAGCCGACCCCGCGCTGGGTCACGATCAGCTTCGGGTCGCTGGGCCTGCGCTCGATCTTCCGGCGCAGCCGCAGGATCTGCACGTCGATGCAGCGATCGAAGACGTCGTCGTGGACGCGGGTGACCTGGAGCAGGTACTCGCGGCTGAGCGGACGCTGAGGTGCGTCGAGGAACGCCGCCAGGAGCGCGTAGTCGCGCTTGCCCAGGACGACCTCTTCCCCGTCGGGATTGATCAGACGCCGGCGTCGACGGTTCAGGACCCAGCCGTCGAAGCGCCGGCACGGCGCCTCCGCCGGTCGGGACGAGGCCTGCGCCGCGACGCGGCGGAGGACGACGCGCACGCGCGCCAGGAATTCGCGCAGGCCGTAGGGTTTGACGATGTAGTCGTCGGCGCCGAGTTCGAGGCCGAGCACGCGGTCGAACTCCTCGCAGCGATGGGCCGTAGTCAGGATGACGGGAACATCGCTCACCGCGCGCAGGTCCCGCAGCAGGTCGAGGCCGTTCTCCGCGCCCGGGCGAAGATTGAGCACCACGAGGTTGAACTGCGACGGATCCGCGAGCTCTCCGCGCGCCTCGGCCCGCGTCGACGCCGGGACGACGTCGACTCCGTGCGCGTCGAGGTATCCGGAGACGACACGCTGAACCTCCGCGTCATCGTCGACGAGCAGAATGCGCAGGCCGTGGCGATGCATGGGCGATGCTCCTCCGGGGTCCCGATTGGCGCGATCTTCGGAGCAGCGGCCCGAGGGTGTCCGGCCGTCCCGGGGCGGCCGGAGGCGCGTCGTCATCCCCTCGCCTGTCGATCGGCCTGGCCGCTGCTCCCGCGGCGTGACGGCTCAGCGGCAGGCCCGCTCGTAGCGGCCCCACACCGGGCTGAAGAACAGGTGACAGTCGCCGAAAAAGCCGCCCGCGACGTATCCGCCCGCCGGGCTCCACCAGCCATGGCCGCCGAAGCGGTGATGGAAGCCGTGATGGAAGCCCCCGTGGTGGAAGCCGTGATGGAAGCCGCCATGGTGCCCGAAGCTTCCGTGCCCGAAGCCGCGCGCTTCGGCTCGTCCGGGCACGGTCGCCAGGGCGGCGAGGGCGAGACAGGACAGGATCGCTGTCTTCGTCGAGGTGATCGTCATGAGATGTCTCCCGTTGCGATACGGGGACGATGCACCGGAGAGCCCGCGGTGGACTGTGACCCGGGTCACAGTTTCAGTGTGATCCTCCGGCCGGCCAGCGACGCGCTCGGGGAGCGGCTAGGACGTCGTCGCGCGCGGGTGCCGCAGCCAGACCTCGAGGGGCTGGCTGCGGCCGCGGATCGCCGCGGTCCGGCTCTCGAATCCTCCCTCGGACCACTCGACCCCGGCGGCGTGCGCCAGCTCGGCGCTGAGTGCCAGGCGGGCGTGGGCGTCCGCCGCGACCGCCAGCAGGCGGCTCGCCACGTTGACCGTGTCGCCCGTCGCGGTGATGTGCTGGTTGGTGTCGCTGCCGAGGCGCGAGAGGATCACCGGCCCGTAATGCGCGCCGATGCGCAGATCCAGGGCCGGCCCGGCCCCGTGCAGGACCGGGCTGTCCGCGATCCAGGCGCGCGTTCGGACGATGAGTTCCTCCGCGGCCTGGACGGCGTGCGTCGCCTGGTCCGGGTCCGGATCGAGGGCGCCGAACAGGATCATGGCGCCGTCGCCCATGAAGTTCACCACGACGCCCCCGCGCAGGGTCACCGCTTCGTCGACGAGATCGTGGAACGTCTTGAGCATCGCCCGCGTCCGCGCCGGGCCGAGCTGCTCGCTCCGGCGCGTGAAGCCGGTGAGGTCGACGAACAGCACGGGGATGTCGCGCGCGACCGGCTCGGCGAGGTAACCCGGATCGCGCGCGAGCCGCTCGGCCAGGGCGGCAGGCTGCATCCGCCGCAGCACCTGCTCGGACCGCGCCACGCGCGCGCTCTGGCGGCGCTCGAGCGTCTGGCGGCCGACGGCGCAGACCAGCGCCGGCAGTCCCACGGCCGCGAGCGGCAGGGCGGCGCTCAACCAGATGCCGTGGGCGAACGCGACGGCGCCCGCGGCGAGCCATCCTGCCGTCGCGAGCAGGACCAGGATCAGGCCCGGGCCCGGCGGCAGCAGCGCGATGGCGAGCGCGGACCCGACCGCCAGGAGGACCGAGGCCGCGGCGTCTCGCTGCCGCACGCCGGCGTCCCGGACGAGGGCGTCCCCCGTGGTGAGGTGGGCGATGCCGGTGGCAAGGAGTTCGACGCCGGGCAAGACGGGATCGAACGCGGTGGCGAAGGTGTCGCCGCCGCCGAGCGCGGTTACGCCGATCACGACGATGCCGTCCGAGAGCGCCGCGGCCGGCGCCGTCCCGTCGAGGAGGACGGCCGCGCTCACCGTCGCGATCGTGCGTCGCGGACCGTAGGGGCGCAGCGGGAGGTGATAGCCGAGGTCCAGCGACAGGGCGCGGTCGCCGATCTGGACGCGCCCCTTGCTGAGCACGGGGTCATTGCGCGCCGCCAGGGCGGCCGCGCGCAGCACGAAGGACGCGGCGACGCCGTCGGCCGTGCGCACGACCAGGGGGAGATGGCGGGGTACGCCCGACGCGTCCTCGGCGACGTTGACGACACCGGACGCGACGTCTTCGCCGAGCTTCGGCGACGGCCGGTGGAGCGCGGTGGCGAACGGGATGCCGTCCTCGCTGGCGCTCCCGTCGAAGACCGCAGCCGAAGCCAGGATCGCTGCGGTCTTCCCGAGGGCGACGGCGAGCGCGCTGTCCGCCTCCGGCTGCCGCCCCGCCTCGAGGAAGAGCACGTCGACGGCGATCACGCGCGGGCGGGCCTCCGCCACCCGCTCGACGATCCGCGCCATCGTGGTCCGCGAGACCGGGAAGCCGCCTTCGCGCCGCACCGTCGCGTCGTCGATCGCCACCACCGTGAGGTTGGCGGGCGGCGTGCGCGGGCCGGCGAGCCGCAGGCGCAGGTCCGTGAGGGCGGATTCCAGGCGATCGAGGGGCGTCGCGCGCCCGGCGATATGGAGATGGCCGAGCCAGGCGCCCCAGGCGAGCGCGCCGAGCGACGCGGCGAGCAGGAAGACGCGCCGCGCCAGCCGGAAGGTCCGGTCGGGCGTCGGAGCCGCCGGCCGACCGGCCTCGCTCAACGCCCGAACCGCTCGAGCAGGCTCCTGACGCGCTCCTGGGGCCAGCGCCGGACCTCCAGAGGGTCGCGGCCGTCATCGACGTCGACCCCCTCGCCCGGCCCGAGCGTGACGGCGACCTGCGGGTCGGTGCGCCGGGCGACGTCGACCCGTCCCTGCGCCACGAAGACGGAGGTGCGCGCCCGCGTCACGTCGACGGCGTAGACCGTGCCCCGCACCGAGGCCACCGCGTGGGGGGTGAGGATCTGGAAGCCGTCGCGGCGGACGCGGCGGCTCGCCGGGATCGTGACGAAGACCGCGTTGCCGCCGATCTCGGCGCCCTTGAGATGTCCGTCACCGTCGGGACCCACGGGGCGCAGGCTGCCCGCGCGCTCGGTTTCGAGCGTCAGGCCGTCGGCGCAGTGCAGGATCCGCAAGGGCGGATCGAAGCGTGTCGTCTCCGTACATCGCGTCTGCGCTGCGGCGCTCGACGCCGCGAGGGTGAGGGCGGCCGTGGCCGCCAGGCGCGCTGTCGTTCTCATGCGGTGAAGCCCTGTCGCCCCGATCATGTCTGCGCCCGCGCGCCCAGCGCGACGAGCCGGTGTGAGGCCCGCACGGTCACGCGCGCGCGGCCGAGATCGATGAGGCCCGATCTCTGCCAGTCCTGCAGGACGCGGTTCACGCTCTCCCGCGCCGCGCCGACGAAGGCCGCGAGTTCCTGCTGCGTCACCTGGATCTCGGCGCCGTAATCCTCCGACAGCATGATCAGGCGCCGGGCGAGGCGCATGTCGAGCGGCAGCAGCGTCGCCTCCTCCATGCGCGCGCTCATCCAGCGCAGGCGCTGGCACAGCAGGCCGATGATCCGGACCGCCAGGGCGGGATCGCCGTGGAGCAGTTTGAGGAAGGCCCGCCCCTCGACGACGAACAGGTCGGCCGGCTCGAGCGCCACGGCTTCGGCGGTCCGTGGATGGCCGTCGAGGAAGGCGATCTCGCCGAAGACGTCGCCCGGCCCGAGCAGGTTGAGGGTGACCGCGCGCCCGTCGTCGGAGCCGGCCCCGATCCGGATCTGCCCGCGCCGCACGGCGTAGAGGGCATCGCCCGGATCGCCTTTCTGGAAGAGGATCTCGTGTCGCGCGAGGCTGCGCGTCGTGCAGAGCCCGGCAATGGTCTCGATCGCCTCCGGACCAAGCTCAGCGAAGAACGCGTTGGCCTTCAGAAACCGAACGAGCGTGTGCGGCGTGCTCACGACTGCATCTCTCCCGCCGTCGAGCTGGGGCTTATGCGCGTGTCGAGGGCCGATTAGCAAGGCTTACACTGCGAGAGCGGAGGAAGATCATGGGCTCCGCCCGCGGGCGTGCTCACGGCGGCGACGATTGTTACAGGCCGCGCGCCCGCTCCAGCATGCCGGTGGCCCGTTCGCCGATCACCCCGCACGGCGCCTGGCTGTCGCCGGCGGCCGCGCGGGGCAGGATCGAGGCGTCCAAGACCGTCCGAACGTCGCGGCCTGCTCGGGCGATGCAGCCCTGGAGCCGGTCGGTGACCGCGGCAGCACGGATTCAGTCCGCCCTCGCCGCGCCGGACGGGCGGAACGCCCGCGCGCTGCCGCGGGCGCGGCAGAGGTCGGCGCGGGCCGCGGTCGCCGTCACGTCGGCCGAGTGGGACAGGTCGTTCGCCTCGATGACCGGCGGCGTCGCCATGTCGGCGTGCCGCGCGCGATCAGGCTTCTCGAGAGCGTCTGCGGCGGGTCGGAGCGGCTGTCGCGCGGATCGTACCCCCGTGGACGATCACTTGTCCGAGCGCGTCTTCCTCGGATCGTCGGAGGGGTTGATGTAGTCGAGCCCGAAGGGCCCTGTTCCCGAGACCTGGATCACGGCCGGGTCGCGCGTCGTCCAGAGCGCGTGGGGCATCTTGGCCGGCAGATACAGGAAGGCACCCGGCCGGAGAGACTGACCCCGGCTCGCGTCGATCGTCTTCCCCATGTCGTGGACGAGTGTGCCGGACAGCAAGGTCACGCTCTCGTCGGTCGCGTGCGTGTGCGGAGCGATGACGTAGTTCGGCGGGAACCGGAGCCTGAGCGTGAACGGTCCGGGCTTGTCCGGATCGCCGGCGATGATGCTGATCTCGCTGCCCGTCGGGAGGGAGGGCGGCGCGGCGCGCCACTGGACGGCGTCGTCACCGGTGACCATGACCATCTCGCCCGCGCGCGCGTCCGGCGCGAGGCATGCGAGAAAGAGGGCGAGACAGCAGCTCTGGCGCAAACGCATCGACAATCTCCAGATCGGCGCTGGGGCGAGCCCGGATCGAACCTGTCCGCTGACGCCGAGCCCGCTTTACCGTCGGCGGCGCTCGCGACAGGGTCCGTCCTGTTAGACCGCGCGCCTTCGGACCCGCTACGGCAGAACGCCCGTACCGACCCGGGCAAATCGCACGACCTTGCCGCGGACCCTTCCAAGACGGTCGCGGGCTCGCGTACTCTCGGCCTTTCGGGAGAACACGGGTGACACCCTTCAGGCTCAAGCAGGTCCTGGCCGTCTGGGACTCGCGCGAGCTGGATCTCAAATGGGCCCTCGTCGGCCGCATCGCGCTGATCGCGATCCTCTGCGCTGCCGGAGCGGCCGCCTACGCGATGCACGACGTCGCGGCGAAGACCCGACACCGAAACGCCGAGACGGCCGATGAGGTGCACAAGCAGCTCCGCCTCCAGCTCCTGCGAATCGAGCGGGCGGCCGACATTCCCCAACGCTTCCCGAATGGGAGATCGTCACCCGGTACGCTCTGCAACCGGGCCAGTGCGTGCAACTGATCCCGGCGGCGGCCGGTCCGACACGGTCGAGCTGCTTGGGCGTCGAGGCGCACGCGCGCGCCGCACCCGACTGGTTCGCGACGCTCTACCGGTTCCTCTTCTTCGCCGGATCCACCGTCAGCCTGCCGCTCGGGCATCAGGGGTCGCGGATCGGGATCGTCGAAGCGGACATCGATCCCGACGCGGTCGTCGGGTCGGCGTGGATCGTGCTGAAGCAGGTGTCCGGCGCTCTCGCGGCCATGACCGTCGTCCTGTGCGTGCTGGTCTACGGCGCGGTGGCGCACGCGCTGCGTCCCGCCAACGAGATCCTGGTCGGTATCGATCGCGTCGCGAAGGGCGACCTCGCGTGGCGTCTGCCCAGCCTCCGCCTGCGCGAGCTCCGACGCATCGCGACGGTCTTCAATCAGCTTGCCAGCCATCTCCAAGTCGCCACGCGGGAACGTGCCGAGCTCGCGCGCCGGCTGATCGATGCCCAGGAGCAGGAGCGGCGGTGGCTGTCGCTCGAACTGCACGACGACGTCGCGCAGCGTCTGACGGCGTTGAGCCTTCTCGCCCGGTCGATCCAGGAGGGCGCGCGCTCCTCGTCGCCTTCGGTCGTGGCCGAGAGTGCCGAACTCGCCACCATGGCGTCGGACGCCGTGCGCGCGCTCCGGAGCACCCTCGCCGCACTCAGGCCGCCCGAGATCGACGATCTCGGGCTGCGGGTCGCGCTCCGGAGTCTGATCGCCGCCCAGGCGCAGCGCGCCGGGGGCCGGATCCACGTCACGTTCGCGGCCGACGCGCAGGCCGATCGCCTGCCCTCCGACGCGGCGGCCCATATCTACCGGATCGTCCAGGAAGGCCTCACCAACGCCGTCCGCCACGCGGCCGCGCGCACCGTCGCGATCGCGCTGAACGTCGCGGAGACCGACGGCGGCGCCGAGGTCCAGCTGATCCTCACGGACGACGGGAGCGGCGCCCCCGTGGAGGCGCTGGAGCGCCCGCATTCCGGTCTCGGCCTGCTCGGCATGCGCGATCGCGTCCACGCGCTCGGCGGGCAGATCGTGACGGAAACGTCCCCGGGCGGCGGGTTCCGCCTGCGGGTCCGCTTTCACGCCGCGCTCGCGGGCGACGAGGTGTCATGACCAAACGGCGCATACGCGTGATGCTCGTCGACGATCACGCCGTCGTGCGGGAGGGCTATCGGCGGCTCCTGGAGCGGCAGCCCGACATGGAGGTCGCCGCCGAGGCCGGGGACGGCGCGGAGGCCTATCGCGCCTACCGCATGGTGGAGCCGGACGTCGTCATCATGGACATCAGCATGCCCGGCCGCGGTGGGATCGACGCCATCCGGCAGATCCGGCAGGTGGATCCGAGCGCCCGCATCCTCGTCTTCAGCGTGCATGCCGCGGTGAGCTACGCGCTCCAGGCCATACGCGCCGGCGCCCGCGGCTACATCACCAAGAGCAGCGCTTCGGATCTCCTCATCGAAGCGGTGCGAAGCGTGTTCAACAACAAGCTGACCCTGTGCGCGGAGATCTCGCACCTGCTAGCCGCGAGCCGGCTGGCGGAGGAGACGTCGCCGATCGACCAGCTGTCGCCTCGGGAATTCGAGATCCTGCGGATGATCCTCGACGCACGGCACACGGACGCGATCGCGGCCGATCTCAGCCTCTCGCCCAAGACCGTCGCGAACTATCACTACGCCATCAAATCGAAGCTCGGCGTCAGCTCGGACGTGGAACTCGTCTACTGCTGCATCCGGTGCGGGCTGATCGATCCCTTCGCGGTCGTCGGAGCGGACTAGAACGCGCGGGCGCGCGGCCCGCAGCGGTGCGCGTCACACGTCCAGGTTCGCGACGCTCAGCGCGTTCTCCTGGATGAACTCGCGCCGCGGCTCGACCACGTCGCCCATCAGCTTCACGAACAGGTCGTCGGCATCGGTGACGTCCTTGACCTTGACCTGCAGCAGCGAGCGCACGTCGCGGTCGAGCGTGGTCTCCCAGAGTTGCTGGGCGGTCATCTCGCCGAGGCCCTTGTACCGCTGGAGCTGAAGGCCCTTGCGGCCGAAGGCCATCACGGCCTCGAAGAGCGCCACGGGCCCGTGCAGCACCGTCTCGTCGGACTTCCGCATCAGCGTGGCCGGCTCGCCGTAGATCTCCCGGAAGGCATCGGCCCGCTCGGAGAGGCGCCGGGCCTCCTGCGAGGTGATCAGCCCGGCGTCGAGGGTCGAGACCTGCCGAACGCCCCGGAGCGTCCGGCTGAGGCGATAGCCGTCCTCGAAAGACTCGCCCTGCCAGCCCCGCTCGATCTCGTCGGCGATCGCGTCGAGCCGGCGGGCGGTCATGTCGGCCAGGACCTCGGCCTCACCCGCCCGCGACGCCGCCTCGGCATCGAAGGCGCCGGCCAGCACCGCCTGCTCGACCACGGAGCGGTCGTAGCGCGTGTGCAGGCCCTGCAGGATGCTCCGGAAGGTCCGGGCCTCCTCGACGAGGCTCTTGAGCTGCGCCCCGGCGAATTCCGCGCCGGTGGAGAGCCGCAGGATCGCGCCGTCGGTGCCCTGGTCGATCAGGTAATCCTCGAGGGCGCGCTCGTCCTTCAGGTAGATCGCCCGGCGGCCGCGCTCGGCTTTGTAGAGCGGCGGCTGCGCGATGTAGAGGTGGCCGCGCTCGATCAGCTCCGGCATCTGCCGGAAGAAGAAGGTGAGCAGGAGCGTGCGGATGTGCGAGCCGTCCACGTCCGCGTCGGTCATGATGATGATGCGGTGGTAGCGCAGCTTCTCCGGGTTGAAGCCCTCCCGGTCCGTGGAGGAGCGCCCGATCCCGGCGCCCAGCGCCGTGATCAGGGTGCCGATCTCCGCGGAGGACAGCATCCGGTCGGCGCGCACGCGCTCGACGTTGAGTATCTTGCCGCGCAGGGGCAGCACGGCCTGGAAGGTCCGGTCGCGGCCCTGCTTGGCCGAGCCGCCGGCGGAATCGCCCTCCACCAGCAGGATCTCGCACTTGGTCGGGTCGCGCTCCTGGCAGTCGGCGAGCTTGCCGGGCAGCGAGGCGATGTCGAGCGCGCCCTTGCGGGTCACGGTCTCCCGCGCCTTGCGGGCGGCCTCGCGGGCGGAGGCCGCCAGCACGACCTTGCCCATCACCGACCGTGCCTGACTCGGATTCTCCTCGAGCCACGTGGACAGGCCCTCGTTGAGGACGTTCTCCACCGCCGGGCGCACCTCGGACGAGACGAGCTTGTCCTTGGTCTGCGACGAGAATTTGGGGTCCGGCACCTGCACCGAGATGACCGCGGTGAGCCCCTCGCGGCAATCCTCGCCGGTCAGCGAGACTTTCTCCCGCTTGGCGACGCCGCTGGACTCGGCGTAGCCGGTGATCTGGCGCGTCAGGGCGGCGCGGAAACCGGCCATGTGGGTGCCGCCGTCGCGCTGCGGGATGTTGTTGGTGAAGGGCAGGACCGTCTCGTTGAACGAGTCGTTCCACCAGAACGCGACCTCGACGCGAATTCCATCGCGCTCGGAGCTGACGACGACGGGGCTCGTCATCCCGTCGATCGGCTTGCGGGAGCGGTCGAGGTACCGGACGAAGGCCTCGATGCCGCCCTCGTAGTACAGCTCCTCGCGCTTCTTCTCGGCGTGGCGGGCGTCGGTCAGGACGATGCGGACGCCGGAATTGAGGAAGGCGAGCTCGCGCAGGCGCTTCTCCAGCGTGCCGTAGTCGAACTCGATCATCGTGAAGGTGTCGGTCGACGGCAGGAAGGTGACTTCCGTGCCGCGCCTTCCGTTTCCGGGCCCGATGATCTCCAGGGGCGCCACGGCGTCGCCGTGGCGGAACTCCATCGCGTGCTCCTTGTCGTTGCGCCAGATGCGCAGGCGCAGCCACGACGACAGGGCGTTCACCACCGAGACGCCGACGCCGTGCAGGCCGCCGGAGACCTTGTAGGAGTTCTGGTCGAACTTCCCGCCGGCGTGCAGCTGGGTCATGATGACCTCGGCCGCCGAGACGCCCTCCTCCTTGTGAATGTCCACCGGGATGCCGCGCCCGTTGTCGGAGACCGTGCAGGAGCCGTCGGCGTTGAGCGTCACGGTGACGAGGTCGGCGTGGCCGGCCAGGGCCTCGTCGATGGCGTTGTCCACGACCTCGTACACCATGTGGTGGAGGCCGGATCCGTCGTCGGTGTCGCCGATATACATGCCGGGCCGCTTGCGGACGGCGTCGAGGCCCTTCAGCACGCGGATGGATTCCGCGCCGTAATCGGCGGGCTCGGTCTGGGGGGTGTCGGCCATGAACTTCCTCGGCAGGCGGGCCTGATCGCGTCGGTGGCAGATGCGCCCTCGGGCGCCCGCGCCTGAACTCTCGCTTGGTCCGCCTGATATAGGGGTTCCGCGTTGAGATTGCACGATTTTACGGGTCCGCGGCGGGCCCGTCCCGTCGCTTTTGTGACGCCCGTCGCTTAACGCTGCGTTAGCCCTCGATGCCGCCCGCGCTCGCCGCATCCAGGCGGTCGATCGCCCCGGGTGCGAGCGTCAGCCGGACGGCGCCGAGCAGCTCGTCGAGCTGCGCCACGGAGGTCGCGCTCGCGATGGGCGCGGTGATGCCGGGGCGGGCGATGATCCAGGCGAGCGCGACCTGGGCCGGACTCGCGCCGTGGGCCTGCGCGACCGAATCGAGGACGTCGAGCAGCGCGAGGCCGCGGGGGTTCAGGTACTTGGCGACCCGGTTCTCCCGCGGGCGTCCCGCCGCGTCGTCGGCACTGCGGTACTTGCCGGTCAGGAAGCCGGCCGCCAGGGAGAAGTAGCCGATCACGCCGATCTGCTCGGCCCGGCAGAGCGGCTCAAGCTCGGCCTCGTAGCCGCGCTGGGCGAGGCTGTAATCGGGCTGCAAGCACTCGTAGCGCGGCAGGCCCGCGGAGGCCGAGACCGCCAGCGCCTCCGCGAGCCGGGCCGCGGTGTAGTTCGAGGCGCCGATCGCCCGGACCTTGCCGGCCGCGATCAGGCGCTCGTGCGCTCTCAGGGTCTCTTCGAGGGGCACTGCCGCGTCGTCGAGATGCGACTGGTACAGGTCGATCCGGTCGACCCCGAGGCGCCGCAGCGAGGCCTCGCAGGCCCGCTCGATATGGGCCGCCGAGAGGCCCTGGCCGGCCTCGCCGAGGTCCATGCCGACCTTGGTCGCCAGGACGATCCGGTCGCGCGCGCCCGGACGGGCCGCGAGCCACTTGCCGATCACCGTCTCGGATTCCCCGCCGACGTGGCCGGGGGCCCAGCGCGAGTAGACGTCGGCGGTGTCGATGAAGTCGAAGCCGCTCTCCACGAACCGGTCGAGGATCGCGAAGGACGCGGCCTTGTCGGCCGTCCAGCCGAAGACGTTGCCGCCGAGGCAGAACGGCGCGACCGTCAGGTCGGAGCGGCCGATGCGGCGCCTGTCCATGCGCGTCAATCCTGGAGGAAGGGGTTGGACACGCGCTCCGCGCCGAGAGTGCTGGTCGGTCCGTGGCCGGGGATGAAGGCGACGTCGTCGCCCAGCGGCAGGACCTTGTCCTTGATGGCGCGAATGAGCTGCTCGTGGTTGCCGCCGGGCAGGTCGGTGCGGCCGACCGAGCCCTTGAACACCACGTCGCCGACGAGGGCGAAGCGCGCGTCCCGGCTCACGAACACGACGCTGCCGGGCGAGTGGCCGGGGCAGTGGAGGATGTCGAAGCCGAGCCCGCCGACCGTCACGGCGTCGCCCTCGTCGAGCCACCGGTCGGGCGTGACCGGCCGGGCGGCGCCGAGGCCGTAATTGGACGCCGTCTCGGGGAGGGAATCGAGCAGAAACTTGTCGGCTTGGTGCGGGCCCTCGATCGGCACGCCGAGGCGCTCGCGCAGCTCGTCGGCGCCGGCGGCGTGGTCTACGTGTCCGTGGGTCAGCAGGATCTTCTCGACGGTGACGCCCTGCTCGCGGATCGCCGCCTCGATCCGGTCGAGGTCGCCGCCGGGATCGACGACGGCGCCGACCTTGGTGGCGTCATCCCAGATCAGGGTGCAATTCTGCTGGAAGGGCGTGACCGGGATGATCCCGGCGCGTGGCGTACCTGGCATGTCGTCCCGCGTGTTGGTGGCGCCGCTCCGGACGCCCTCCGCCCCAGTTTAGCGTAGAACGCCGGTGGGCGGCACCCTGCGCGGCACGCTCAGGCCGCGTCGCCCCTGGGGCGGCGCAGGCTGTCGTGAAGCGCCAGCATCTCGGCCATGCCGAGCGCCCGCGAGCTCCAGCGGGTCTCCGCGGCGTTGACCTGCGTGAACCGGTCGTGGGACCGCCCGCCATAGGCGCCGAACAGGGCTCTGCCCGCCTCGACGGCACCGTCGCCGGGCGCCGTCTCGTCCGGCCGGTCGATCCTGTAGGACGGCGTCGGGGAACGGCCGGTCACGCCGATCCGCACCCAGGCGTCGCCGTGATGTTTCTGGCACATCCGCATGGTGCTCAGGACCTGGCGCAGGTAGGCCTCGCCGTCGGCGAGATCCGGCAGGACGTCGGCGATCGTCGCGTCCGGGGGATGATGCTTCGTCCGGGCCATGTCCCACCTCGCTCCGGCCTGTCCTACCGTGTCGGCCGGCCGAGGGCGAGCCGGGCTCCGGTGTTCCTCACGTCGGCCGCCGCTTCAGCAGCGCGTCGAGCCCGCCGACGCGGAACCAGTGGTAGCCGTATCCCTCCAGGAACAGGCAGTGGCGGCCGTCGTCCTTGACCTCGCTGCGGGCGCCGGTGAGCAGGTCGACGAGGATGTCGTGCTCGCGATCCTCGGATCCCGACGCCATCGCGACCTCGACGGGCTCCGGCGCGAGATTGTGGACGCACAGGATGGCATTGCCGCGCCACGCGTAGCGCAGCGCCAGGACCGACGGGCGCCCGGTCTCCATCGCGACGACGTCGCCCCAACCGATCTCCGGCGCCTCCTTGCGCTGCCGGATCATGCTCTGCATCCAGTTGAGCAGCGAGCCCTCCTCGTGGCGCTGGTCGGCGACGTTCACGTGCGCGTAGCCGTAGGGGCCGTGGTCGATCAGCGGCAGCACGGTGCGCTCGGCCGTCGAGAATCCGCCCTGGTGCTCGCTCGTCCACTGCATCGGCGTGCGGGCGCAGTCGCGCTCCGGCAGAGCCAGCTCGTCGCCCATGCCGATCTCGTCGCCGTAGCGCAGCACCGGCGTTCCCGGGAGGGTGAACATCAGCGAGTAGGCGAGGCGGATCCGGCGGGGATCGCCGGCCAGCATCGGCGCGAAGCGGCGGCGGATGCCGCGGTCGTAGAGCTGCATCCCCTTCTCGGGTCCGAAGGCGTCGAACACGCTCTGGCGCTGCTTGTCGGTGAGGCGTCCCAGATCGAGCTCGTCGTGGTTCCGCAGGAAGATGCCCCACTGGCAGGAGAGCGGGCGCGGCTTCGTCCGCTCGATCGCCTTGACGAGGGGCCGCGCATCGTGGGCCGCCAGGGCGTAGAAGGTCGCCTGATTGACCTGGAAGTTGAACATCATGTGCATGCGGTCGGCGTCGTCGCCGAAATAGTCGAGGTCCTGCTTCGGCAGGATGTTGGCCTCGGCCAGGATGATCGCGTCGCCCTGGCGCCACTGCAGGAACTCGCGCAAGTCGCGCAGCATCTCGAACTGCTCGCGGGGCTTGCCGCCGACATCGGCGCCCTTCTCGGCGATGACGAACGGCACCGCGTCCATGCGGAAGCCGGAGACGCCGAGCTGGATCCAGAAGCCCATGATCTTCAGGATCTCGGCCAGCACCTCCGGATTGGCGGTGTTGAGATCCGGCTGGAAGTTGAAGAAGCGGTGGAAGTACCAGGCCTTGGCCTTCGCGTCGTAGGTCCAGGTGGTTTCCTGAACGCCCGGGAAGACCATGCCCTCGTCGGCGGATGCGGGGCGCTCCTTCGACCAGACGTACCAGTCGCGGTAGGGCGATTTGGGGTCGGACCGGGCCGACTGGAACCACGGATGCTGGTCCGAGGTGTGGTTGACGACGAGGTCGATGAGGACGCGCAGGCCCCGCTGCTTGGCGGCGTGCGTGAAGGCGACGAAGTCCCCGAGCGAGCCGTAATCCGGATCGACGCCGTAATAGTCGGCGATGTCGTAGCCGCCGTCCTTCTTGGGCGAGGGCTGGAACGGCATCAGCCAGACCGCGGTCGCGCCGAGGCCCTGGATGTAGTCCAGTCGGCGTTCAAGCCCGGCGAAGTCGCCGATGCCATCGCCGTTGGCGTCCATGAACGTGCCGACGGACAAGCAGTAGATGATCGCGTTCTTATACCAGAGGTCGTTGATCATGGGCCCCCCGGCATCGTCGCGCCTCACGAACGTGGGAGCCGGCCAAAGCGTTGCCGTGCGGCGTCTCCTTAAATCAGCCGCGTTGTGCACGCCCTGTTCAGGCGCGCTCCCGAAAGGTCCGCGCTCGCCCCGTCGCGTCCCCCGAACCCGGCCCGTATGAACGCCATCCTGATCAAGCTGTTCGCGACCGCCCTGACGCTCAGCCAGGTCACGACACGGCCGGACGCGGTCCGGACGCAGTTCGATCCCGCGACGGACGGCCCGGAGGTGGTGCGCCTGCTGCGCGACGGCTGCGCCCACATGCGCAAGGCCTTCGACATCGAGGACATCAATCTCGACGAGCTGATCACCACCGCGATGGAAGATCCGTCCACGGTCGCCGGTCCGGCCGCGCCGAAGATCCTGCACGGTCTCGACCTGACCGAGCTGAACACGAGCTACAAGCAGTTCTGCAAGGGCGAGAACCCGGCGAACTCGCCCTTCGACGCGAAGGCGGTGATCGAGTTCTACGACAACGCCACCAAGGATCTGCCCAGCGCCGAGGCCCTGCGCGACAAGGCCCTGCCGGGGATGACCCGGATCCTCGACGGCGCCGGCAAGCCTTTCGCCGAGGCGTCGGAGCCGAACGGCCGCCGCATCGTGGTGCCGATCACGGCGGTCCCGAACCTGGTCCAGAAGGCCTTCATCGCCGCCGAGGACAAGCGCTTCGAGACCCATCACGGCATCGACGAGCGCGGGGTGATCCGCGCTTTCATCGCCAACCTCGCCTCGCCGGGGCGGCCGGCGGGCGGCTCGACCATCACCCAGCAGGTGGTCAAGAACCTCTCGGTCGGCGACGACGTCACCTACGAGCGCAAGATCCGCGAGATGATCGTCGCGTCGCGGCTGGAGCGCATCCTGACGAAGCCGCAGATCCTGGGGCTCTACCTCAACGGCATCTATCTCGGCCGCGGCGCCTACGGCATCGAGATGGCCGCGCAGAGCTATTTCGGGAAGCCGGTGGGGCAGCTGACCCTGCCGGAAGCGGCGCTCCTCGCCGGCATGCCCAAGGGGCCGAACTTCTACAGCCCGGACAAGTACCCCGACCGCGCGCGGGAGCGGCGCGCCTACGTGCTCGCCCGCCTCAAGGAAGAGGGGACGATCACCGAGGCCGAGATGAGCGCGGCGATCAAGTCCGATCTCGGTCTGAAGCCGATCGAGACCGCGCGGCGCGATTCCGGCTTCTACGTCGTGGATTTCCTCAATCGCGAGGCCCGCACCTTCGCGGGCGTCGATTCGCTGACCTCCGGCTCGCTGACCGTGCGATCGACCATCAATGCCGACCTTCAGCGCGGCGTCGAGGACGCCCTTCAGGACGGGCTCGCCAATTACGAGCGCGCCACCGGCCGTCAGGCCTTTACGGGGCCGGAACTCAACCTCGCCGACAGCGTCCGGCGGATCCAGGCGGCGACGCCGGCACCGGAGGGCTCCGCCTCGGCCGCGCCCGCCGTCACCGGCGCGCGGCCGGAGGCCGCGAAATCCGATGCCAGGCCGGAGACCGGGCCGGCGGCTAAGCCGCGCCGCGGCGAGAGGGTCGCGGCCGTGCCGCAGAAGAAGCCGGCGTGGCTCCTGGCACTCGAGAGCGCCCGCCCGGTCCTCTACGACGTTCACTGGCCGATGGCCGTGGTGCTGGAGACCGGCCGCGGCGGCGTGAAGGTGGGCCTCGCCGACGGCCGCACCGCCTCCCTCGACCCCGGCATCGCCCGCGGCAAGCTGCAGCCCTACGACGTGATCCGCGTGAAGGTCAGCGCCGGCAAGGGCGGCCCGCGCGCGCAGCTCCGCGTCCGGCCGACTGTCCAGGGCGCGGCCCTGGTATTGGAGAACCAGACCGGCCGGATCCTCGCGATGGCCGGCGGCTTCTCCTACCCGCTGAGCCAGCTCAACCGGGTCACCCAGACGGTGCGCCAGCCCGGCTCGACGCTGAAGCCGCTGACCTACCTCGCCGCGCTCAATGCCGGCCTGCAGCCGAACACCCTGGTGATGGATTCCGCCGTGACCCTGCCGCCGATCGGCGGGGCCGGCGATTCCTGGTCGCCGAAGAATTACGAGGGCGGCGGCTCGGGGCCGACGACCCTGCGGCGCGGCCTGGAATTCTCCAAGAACCTCGTCACCGCTCGGCTCCTCCAGGGCGGGATCGCCCCGAAGGCGCCGGCGAGCCTGAAGCGGGTCTGCGACATCGCTCTCGAGGCGCAGATCTACGCCGAGTGTGAGCCCTACTACCCCTTCGTCCTCGGCGCGCAGCCGGTGCGGATGCTCGACCTCGCGGGCTTCTACGCGGCGGTGGCCAACGAGGGCGCCCGCCCGGCCCCCTACGCGCTCGAATCGGTCGAACGGGACGGCAAGCCGCTCTACACGCACGCCGCCAAGGAGCCGGTGCGGATCGCCTCGGCGGACCGCGTCGCCTTCTACCAGCTGAAGACCATGCTGCAGGGCGTGACGCAGCACGGCACGGCCGCGGCGCTCGCGAAGGTCTCGGCCTACGTCGCGGGCAAGACCGGCACCTCGGAGAACGAGAACGACGCGTGGTTCGCCGGACTGACCAACGAGATCAGCGTGGTGGTCTGGGTCGGCTACGACAACGCCGACGGCACCCGCAAGACGCTCGGCCGCGGCCAGACCGGCGGCCACGTCTCGGTGCCGATCGCCTCGGCGATCCTGCAGGCGGCCTGGGCGAACGGTGTCGCCAAGACGCCGCTGCGGGGCCCCTCCCCCGAGGCGCGCCCGTTCATCGCCGACCTGCCGGTCGACCCGCGCAGCGGCGTGCGGATCGCCGGCGGCGGATTCCTCGAGCATTTCCGCACCAGCGGCGACGGGCGCATGGCGGACACTCAGTACCGCCTCGTGCCGCGCGAGACGCTCTACGCCATGCGGCCGGACGCGCAGGACGGCGACCTCGCCGGCGACGACGGCGCGAGCGTCGCGGGCGACTACTACGGCAACATGACCGGCGAGCGGCCGCGATCCGACTTCCTCGACCCGTTCGGCGAGCGTCCCGCGCCGCGCAGCCGCCGCGCGCAGGGCGACGTGGATCTCTACGGTCAGGATCCCTACAAGCCCTGGCCGGGCCAGACGAATCGGTCGCCCTTCGGCGGGGACGACGACGCGCGCCGCCCGCGCCGCCGCGATCCCGACTACCTGTTCGGCGAAGACCCCGGTTACTGACAGCCCTCCCCGACAGACGAGAATCCCGTTGCGCCAGCAGCTTCCCGCGGCCCTGGCGGCCGCCCTCACGGCCGCGCTCCCGGCCCTTCCGGCACGCGCCCAGACGCCCGCCGCCAACACCGCCCCGGCACCGGGGCCCGAGCGGATCAAGGAGGTGCCCTCGGTCACGGCCGTCGATCCGGCCGCGATCAAGCCGGGCCAGATCCTGTTCACCGACCATCGCGACAACCCGTCGGCGCCGGAGAACGGCCTGATCCCGTACCTCGACTGGCTGAAGGCGCGGCCGGCCGAGGCGGCGGCGCTCGCCCCGTATCCCGGCTACAAGGAGCCGGACTACACGGTCACGGTGAACGGCGTGACCAAGCCGCGGCACGAGACCCTGAAGGTTTACGTCGCCGAGGGGCGCTTCGTCGTCCCGCGGCCGCCCGAGGCGATTGACCTACAGGCCTTCGCCAACCTCGCCTTCGTCCAGAAGATGGATCCGGCGATCAAGCACCGCACCCTGGCGGTCGCCGACGTGACGCCCAACAAGGATCCGGCCGCCGCCTTCGCCAAGCGTCCCGACCGTCCGTGGTGCGAGGGCGCCGGCGCCTGCATCGAGTCGCGCTACGACCTTGAGGGCAAGCTGCCGCTCGGCGTGAAGCTCGCCAACAAGCTCGAGGAAGGCTCGACCAAGAAGATCGCCGAGTTCGTCTCGTTCCAGAGCGAGCTGCGGGTGCTCGGGCCGGACCAGGGCGACCGGCTCAAGGCGCTGACCAAGATCGATACCCCCGTCACCGGCGGCCTCGAGCAGACGATCTTCTGGGTCAACCAGATCCTGCGCTTCGGCAAGTTCCTGGCCGTGTTCCAGCCGATGCCGAACGACCCGACCAAGACGGTGGTCACCACCTACATGGCGCTGGCGATCAAGGGCGACGTCCTCGACCGCAAGGCCGAGTACGCCCGCGTGCCGGTACTCAAGAATCTGCTGCCCGCGCAGGTGCTGATGGGCAATTCCAGCTTCAACACCGGCAACTCGATCAGCGCCGGCCTGCCGGTCTACGCCCGCAACCGGATCGCCACCTTCGCGGACGCGCTCACCAAGCGGTGACGCGCCGCGCGCGCCTCACATCCCGCGGTTGCCGATCGTCGGCAGCGTCGGCTGGGTGTAGGCGCGGTTCACGTCGCGGCGGGTCTGGGTGCCGTTGGTGTTGCCCGAGGCCCGGTAGTTGTCGAGGTTGAAGGTCTCGGCGAGGCCGCTGCGGGAATCCGGGCCGTCGCTGGTGCTGCAGGCGCAGAGGCCGCCGAGCGTCAGCGCGGAGAGGGCGAGAAGGGTCAAGCGCATCGCGTATCCTGAAAGCGGGCCGTGACCGGCCCGCGACCGGCCACGGCCGGAGCGGCCCTCACGGGACGTCTCGCGGCATGGTCAGCGCGGAGGCGCCTCCGTCAAGGTCGCGCGCAAGATGTAAATCCGTTCTGCCGCCTCCGATGCGCGCCGGCCACGGAAAATCCACCACAGACCGGGATTGCGGCGGATAGGGCCGGCCAATCGTGTTGAGTTCGGCCCCCTCCCCCTGGCGAATCCCGGTCGTTTCGGGCGACAACCCTCCGCGATGAGCAACGTCTTGCCCTTCCGTCCGCGCCCGACCGTCACCCGCCTCGCTCGCTGCGAAGTTGTGACCGTGGCCGGTGATCTCCTCGCCCTGCTGGAGCAGCTCGAGGATGTGAGCGCCCGCGCCGCCGCGATGGGGCGTCCGGCGATCGAGGTCGAGCGCACCGTCCAGCACCTCCTGGACGCCGTGAGCGCCGTGGAGCGCGCCCTCGACTGCATCGGCGAGGGTGAGCAGTCGGCGCCGGGCTAGACCGCGTCCCTACGCGCTCGGGCGCGCCGGGATCCTGTCCGCGGTGACGTTGAATCCGCGCTGGCGGGTCGCCGCACGGCATTCCTAAGCAGACTCTAAATCATCCGGAACCCTCCAGTACGCCTTGCGGTTGAGGGTCGGATGCTCACGTCGGGCGTCGCTTCCGGAGGGTGCTATGAGGCTTCGCACGAGCAGCTTGCTGGCCGTCATGGCGGCCGGCGGTCTCCTCGCCGGGACGGCGATGCGCGCCCAGGCCGCGGAGGTCGGATTCCTCGAGATGCTGTTCGGCGCCCGGCCGGCCCCGCAGCAGGCCCAGCCGGCTCCTACCCCGGGCCCCGCCTTCGACGGCCGCGCCTTCGGCCGCCACGCGACCCCGCGGCTTGGGGCGGCGCGCCGCCGCTTCCAGACTCGCTACGCGGCGCTCCCGCTCAAGATCCGCGTCAAGGAGCGGGAGATCAGCGAGCGCCAGACCCCCATCGACATGAAGGGCGGCGCGACGGCGGCGCTGCTCAAGGACGAGACGCTGCGGCCGGGCGACATCGTGGTGCTGAATTCCGGCGCCCGGGTGTTCACCGGGAATCCCGACAAGCGCCACGCGATCCGGGATTTCGAGCCGGTTCAGAACTCGCGCTTCGTGAGCCGGGGCACGCGGAAGGTCCTGGCCGGGCTGTTCACGCCGGTCGGCGCCGTGCCCGCGCAGGAGGCGCGGCGGATGATGGCCCGCGCCCGGCAGCCGATGCCCGAGGTGGCGACGCCGATCCCCGCGCAGAAGACCGCCATGCGGGTGATCAACCCGTGGCAGGGCGGGCAGTGACCGGCGCCGCGCCGCTCAGAAGAAGCGTTCCTTGATGACGATCGTGTCTCCCGGCCGGACCGCGTAGGTCATCGGCACGATCCCGGAGATCAGCGAGCCACCGGCGTCGCGGGTCAGGACGGCGTAATCGCGCGCTGCCCGGGGGCCGAAACCGGCCGCGATCGCCACCGCCGTCTCCACGGTCATGCCGTTGACGAACGGGTACTGACCGGAGGTGGTGACTTCGCCGAGGATGTAGAACGGTCGGTAGGCGTCCACCTCCACGGTGACGTGCGGCTCGCGCACGTATCCGGAGGCCAGCTTGGCCTCGATCGCCTTGGCCGCCTGCGCGGTCGTCTGGCCGCCCACCTGCACGGTCCCGATCAGCGGCATGGCGATGCGCCCCGCGCCGTCGACCGCGTATATGTTGGACAGGTTGTCCTGGCCGAACACGATCACCCGCAGCTTGTCGCCCGCCGCCAGCGTGTACCGCGCGGCGATCGAGCCGGCGCCGGTGGCATCGAGCTGGTCGGTGCGGAAGCTCGGCCGCAGGCAGCCGCCGAGCGCCAGAGTCGAGCCGAGTGCGAGGAGCAGAGCGCGCCGGTTCATCACCATCGCCGTCATGGATGCAGTTGCGGGGTGATGTAGGCCGTTAAGGTTAATGAAACTTGATCACCGCGCGACGGAGGCGGCGCCGTCACCGGTCCGCGCGGCCCTTAACTCTTGAGCAACCTTAACATCCACTAATGGCCGCGGGACGGCAGTAATGCCCGCCCGGCCTGTCTCCGCGTTCAGAGCGTCCGCATGTCCACGATCCGTCAACGCTCGACCTACGCCGTGCCCGGATCCCAGCCGCGCGCCGAGGAAGGCCTCGGCCTCGCGCAGCTGCCGCGGATCCTGCGGCGCTCGATCGGCTGGATCGTCGGGCCGACCCTGGTGGTCGCCCTGGGCGCGAGCGTCTTCGTCAACGTGGTCAGCCCCCGCTACACCGGCGAGGCGAAGGTGCTCCTCGAGAGCCGCGACCCGGCCTTCGCCCGCACCGCGCAGGAGCGCGGCGACCAGCTCGCGCCGATCGACGAGCAGGCGGTGGCGAGCCAGGTGCAGGTCGTGACGTCCCGCGATCTCGCCCGCGAGGCGATCCGCCGGCTCAAGCTCGTCGGCAACGCCGAGTTCGATCCCGGCGCGGGCAGCATCGGCGCCGTGCAGCGCGTGCTGATGATGCTCGGCATCGGTCCCAATCCCCTGGACCGCCCCGCCGAGGACCGGGTCCTCGACGCCTACTTCGACCACCTCCTGGTCTTCCCTGCCGGCAAGTCGCGCATCCTGACGATCGAGTTCCGCGCGAAGGACCCGAAGCTCGCGGCCGAGGCCGCCAACACCATCGCCAAGCTCTACATCGGATCGCTGGAGGCCGATAAGGTCGACACCGCCCGCTACGCCTCCACCTGGCTCGGCGGCAACATCGACGGGCTGCGCAAGCGCGTCGCCGAGGCGGAGGCCAAGGTCGAGGCGTTCCGCGCCAAGAACGGCCTCGTGGGCAGCACCGGCCTGGCCGGGCGGCCGCTCAACGCCCAGCAGCTCGGCGAGCTGTCGAGCCAGCTCTCCGCGGCGCGGAGCCTGAAGGCCGACCTCGACGGCAAGGTGAAGGCCATCAAGGACCTGATCAAGGACGGGCGCGCCTTCGAGATTCCCGACGTCGCGAACAATGAGGTCATCCGCCGGATCGTCGAGAACCGGATCTCCGTGCGCGCCCAGCTCGCCCTCGAGTCGCGGACCCTCCTGCCGGCTCACCCGCGGATCAAGGAGCTGCACGCCCAGCTCGAGGATCTCGACGCCCAGATCAAGGCCTCCGCCGAGCGCGTCGTGCGCACAATGGAGAACGACGCCAAGATCGCGGGCGCCCGGGTCGAGAGCCTCCAGGCCGCCGTCGACGGCCAGCAGGACGTAGTCGTCCGCGGCAACGCCAGCGAGATCCAGCTCCGCGCGCTGGAGCGCGAGGCCAAGGCGCAGCGCGAGCAGCTCGAATCCTATCTCGGCCGCTACCGCGAGGCGGCGGCGCGCGACGGCGAGGCCGCGACCCCCGCTGACGCGCGCATCGTGTCCCGCGCGGTGACGCCCGAGGTTCCGTCCTTCCCGAAGAAGCTGCCGATCGTCGCTTTCGCGACGCTGCTGACGCTGATGCTCTCGGTCGGCGGGGTCATCGCCAGCGCGCTGCTGGCCGAGTCCGGCCGCGCCGCCGGCGACCGCGACGGCGATCCGGCAGACGATCGGCGGCGCCGCGAGCCGGTGCTGGATCGGCCATCCTTCACCTTCCCGGAGGCGACGCCGGCCGCCCGCTGGTCCGAGGCGTCGGGCGCGGCTGCCGCCGCGTCGGCGGCGCCCGCCGCGGCCACGGCGCTCCGCTCCCCCGACACGTTCGATCTCGCGCCGCTCGTCGCGCGCATCGCGGCGGCGCCCCGCGCACCGGAGGCGCAGGCGGGTCGCCAAGTCCTGATCGTCGAGACCGAAGCCCGTCGCGGCGTCCCGACGCTGCCCGAGGCCCTGACCCGCGCCCTCGGTCGCGAGGGGAGCCTCGTCGCCGTCGACCTGAACCTGCCGAACGACGGCATGGCGCGGCTCGGCTTCGCCGACCTCATCGCCGGCGAGGCCGCGTTCCTCGACGTGATCCAGGCACGCCGGGACGGCGGCCAGCATCGGATCGAGGCGGGGCTGCTGGAGTCGACCGTCCTGTTCGACGAGCCCGATGCCCTGGCCCTGACCTTCGAGGCCATGGCCGAGGCCTACGACTGGGTGGTCTTCCGGCTCCACGCCGCGCCGGGGGCCGTCGACCTCCTCGAGCTCGTGGCCGGCTTCATGGACAGCGTCGTCATCGCGTCGAACGCCGATGCCGAGGATCCGGCGCTGGCCGACCTCTACGCCCTCGCCGAGGAGGCCGGCGCGGGGCAGATCCTGGTCGCGCAGGATCGCCTGGCCGCGTCCGATGTCGAGGAGGCGCGGGCGGAGCTGCGCCTCAACGCCGCCTAGGCCGCGCGCCGATCAGGACCGGCGCAAGGTGCGGAGCCGCTTGAGGGCGGCGTAGAGGCGCGGGTCGCGCTTGATCCGCCGTTTCGTCCGCGTCAGGCCCCGGCGCAGGGCGCCGTAGGCCCGGCCCCGCAGGGTGACCGGGATGATCGTCTCGACGAGGCTGATCGTCTCGTCGCAGATGCTGGCCTTATAGCGCGCCTCGCCGACGCCGAGATCGAAGCCCTGCCGGCCGCGGGCGGTCTGGTCGCGCACGAGATGCTGCAGGAGAAGGTCGCCGGGACTGTAACGGGCGACCTCGGGGTCGCCGTCGAACGCCGTCATCATGCCGCTGAAGCGTCGGTCGCTGACGGCACCGCCGAAGGTAGCGAGAACGCGGCCGCTCTCGGCGAGACACAGGGCGTACAGCTCCATGGCGGGCTCTGCGCCGGTCGACGCGGCCGTCAGGAAGGACCGGATCGCGGGATCGGCGTAAGGGTCGGCCACGCCCATGCCGGCGAAGCGGGCCGATTTCTGCGCGAAGAACGCCGCCAGCAGGCGCGCCGCCTCGTCGGCGGTCTCGGCGCGGCGGTAGACGATCGCGCCGTGCGCCTCCACGAGGCGCTTCTCCTTGGAGCGCAGCTTCTTGCGGGCGTCCGCGCTGAAAACCCGGCGCACGGTCGCCTCCGGATCCGGCCCGAGCATGAGGCCGTAGCCGTCGCTGGCCTCCGCCTCGCCGGTCGCGGCGAGCGGGTTCGCTGCCCCGTCCCACATCCGGGGCTGGTGCTTGAGCGCGAAGGCGTCGATACCCTCAGCGCGGCCGGCGCGGATCAGCGCCGCGACGATGCTGCCTGGCCCGATGGCCGCCGCGTCGCGGGTGGCGAAGAGCGGCATGTGATAGTTGGCGTGCGTGCCGCCGACCGTGCGCGCGAGGCGCAGCCCGTGCTCCCGGCTCAGGGTGAACGGGACGAGGATGCGCGGCCGTCCGTCGGCATCCCGCAGGACCGCGACGCGCGCGCGCTCGGCCTGTCCCGTCGCCCGCAGGTAGGCGCTGATCCAGTCGAACCGCTGATACGGCGTGCCGAGGCTCGCCGGATCGGCGTCCAGGCGCCGCCACAGCGCCTCCGCGGCGGCCAGATCGGGGTAGATCTCCGCGACGAGCCCCCCGGCGCTGCGCGAATCGACCATGTCCGTTCCCGCTACGTGGACACCGACCGCCATGACCCGATCTCCCGGGGACCGCGCGCGATCCCGTGCCGCGCGCACCCTGACGGCAAGCGGCTGAACAGCCCGTCACACCGATCGATGATGGCGCGATACCGGCGCCGGACGGTCCGTCAAAGAACAGTCGTGGCTAATGATAGCTTGCTTTCGCCGCGGCCACGCATGCTTTCGGCTTTGTTTACCCGGGCGAGCCAAGGCTGTGCCGAGCTGGGCCGCGGGCCCGAACGGTTCAGGGCCATGCTGTCGTCGCGTGCCAAGCATCGGGTCTTCGCGTCCGGGTTCCGCGCGATCCAGGCGCTCGGGGCGGACCGCTGGCTCAGCCCCGCGGCGCGCGGCCTCGGCGTGATCCTCACTTTCCATCACGTCAGCCCCGACCCGGTCCCGGCCTTCGCGCCGAACCGCCTGCTCGGCATCACCCCCGAGTTCCTCGACCTGACCCTGCGCGAGCTCGATGCCCGCGGCTTCGAGATCATCGGTCTCGATTCGGTGCCGGAGCGGTTGGCCGAACCGGATTACGGGCCGCCCTTCGCGGTCCTGAGCTTCGACGACGGCTACCGCGATAACGTCGAGCACGCCCGTCCCGTGCTGGCCCGCCACGGCGCGCCGTGGACCCTGTTCGTCACCAGCGGCTTCGCCGACCAGGCCGGGCGGCTCTGGTGGATCGAGCTCGAGCAGGCGATCGCGCGCCTGGACCGGGTGCGCATCGACATCGGCGCGCGGAGTCTCGACCTTCCGGCGCGCAGCCCGCAGGAGAAGGCGCTGGCCTTCGAAGCCCTGTACCGCGACCTGCGGCGCGGGGACGAGGCGGACCTCCTCGACCGGATCGCGGCCCTCTGCCGGCAGGCCGGCTTCCCGCCCGGGCGCCTCGCCGCCGACCTGTGCCTGTCCTGGGCTGAGCTGCGCGCCCTCGCCGCCGACCCGGCCGTCACCGTCGGCGCCCACACGGTCAGCCATCCGATGCTCGCCAAGCACGCTCCCGCGATCGCGGCGCGCGAGATCGCCGAGGGGCGCGCGCGGATCGAGACGGAACTCGGGCGGCCGGTGCGGCACCTGTCCTACCCGGTCGGGGATCCGACCTCCGCCGGCCCGCGGGAATTCGCCCTGGCGCGGGAGATGGGCTTCGCGACGGCCGTGACCACGCGGCCCGGCCACCTCTTCGCCGAGCACGCCGCGCACCTCCAGGCCCTGCCCCGGGTGTCGGTGAACGGTTGCCACCAGACGCGCGCGGCGCTCGCCGGACTGCTCTCCGGCGTCCCGTTCCTGGCGTGGAATCGCGGGCGACGGCTCAACGTCGCCTGAGGCGACGACCCGCCCGCGGGCGGCGTCAGCGGAACAGCGCGTCGAACAGGTTCTGCGGCTGCTGCTGCGGCGGCGGGGCCGGCGCCGGCCCCTCGTTCGACGGGAAGAACTTTCGCGAGGGCTTCTGGCGGGGCTGCACCGGCACGCCGCGCGGCGCCTCCACGTCCACCTGCCCGTTGGCATTGAGCTGCTGGGCGGTCTTGGTCGCATCCTTGCCGGGGCGCTTCGCCTTCTCGGGCTTGGCCGCCACGGCCGGGACGTCCTCCTGCTCCTTGGCCTCGGCGATCACGTCGCTGCCGCCCTTACAGTCGACCAGCCACACGTCGTAGATCGGGTGCTCGATCGCGTGCAGGCCGGGGCTCGACGCGAACATCCACCCGGTGAAGATCCGGCGATACTTGTTGTCGAGGGTGACCTCGTCGACCTCGAGGAACGCCGTGGTCTTGGCGCTCTCGGTCGGCGGGCGCGTGTAGCAGACCCGCGGGGTGAGCTGCAGGGCGCCGAACTGCACGGTCTCGTCGACCGCCACCTCGAAATTGACGATCCGGCCGGTGATCTTGTCGAGGCCGGAGAACACCGCGGTCGGGTTCTTGATCTTGTCGGCGGCGGCGGGGCCGGCGCAGACGAGGAGCGCGAGGCCGGGGGCGAGCGCGCGGCGTGCGAGGGCGGTGATGCGGCTCAAGGCTCGGACCCCTGGACGAGGGTGACCGGCCGCGCCAACGGGTGCGCGGCGGGCGATCGGGATTGACCCGTCATGAACACCGGAACGGTGGCGGCAAAAGGGCGCCGGCTCCGCGACGGGTCGCGGCTCTACTCGCCCGGTGTCCAGGACACGTAGTCGCCCGTCGCGGCCGGCCGCTGGCCCCAGGAGAGCTGCGAGCCCGCCGGCCGGTACGCGTTCGCGGTGCCGGTCTGGTTCTCGATATGGGGCTTCTGCCACGCCTTCGGCTGGTAGTTCTCCTCGCTCGGCGCGACGTCGACGTTGTGGCAGAGCCAGCCGCGCCAGCCGGGGGGCACCTTCGAGGCGTCGGCGTAGCCGTTGTAGACGACCCAGCGGCGCTCCGAGCCCACCGAGCGGTCGATCAGCGCGCCCTCCGCCTTGTAGTACTTGTTCCCGAACTCGTCCTCGCCGACGAAGATGCCGGTGCGCGCGGTCTGGAGCGCGACGGAGACGGTCTGGCCGTTCCACCACGTGAAGATGCGCAGCAAAGTGTCCTTCAGCGCCATCGCCGGTCCCGGAATCGTGGCGCGCCGCGAGGGCGCTCGTCGGCGCCGTTATGGTGACCGCGCGCGTGTGAGTCCAGCCGCATGACGGAAGTGTCGCCCCGGGGCAACGCTCGGCCCGCGCTTTCGGCCTCCGGTTCCGGCCATCCGCCGGTTCCGCTCCCTAGGGTTGTGAATCTAAAATTTTCCCGATCCGATTCCCGAAAGCCGGAAGGACACTTATCCCGGCCCGGGACGATATCCACAGGCTTTTGCGAGCCGGCACAACATCTAGCGGGGAACAAGGCCGTCGAACACCACTTGTTGACGTGAGAGTGAAGGCGGCGGTAATCTCCCTGCATCGGTCGCGCCCCGCGGAAGTGGTGCGTTGGGCAGGGGCGGCCGTTCCTAATTTTCGTTCGCGGGACCGAGGCACGTCTCTCAGCCGGGCGTGGTCGGCCGCGAATCCCACTATCGGGCTAGACCCCGCGTCGCGCGGGGCCGGGACCCTCGTGTCCCGACGGGAGAGGTGTGTTTCATGCGGTTCGAGCGTCGCTACACCACGGCCGGACAATCGCCCTACGCCGGGATCCCCTTCCGCAAGGCCCTGAGCGAGATCCGCAACCCGGACGGCTCGGTCGTGTTCCGCCTCGACGGCATCGACGTGCCGGAGAGCTGGAGCCAGGTCGCGAGCGACGTTCTCGCGCAGAAATACTTCCGCAAGGCGGGCGTTCCGGCGCGGCTGCGCAAGGTCGAGGAGAACGCGGTCCCCTCCTTCCTCTGGCGCTCGGTGCCGGACGACGCGGCCCTGGCCGAGATCCCCGAGGACGAGCGCTTCGTCTCCGAAGCCTCCGCCACGCAGGTCTTCGACCGGCTCGCCGGCTGCTGGACCTACTGGGGCTGGAAGGGCGGCTACTTCTCGTCGGAGGAGGACGCCTCGGCCTTCATGGACGAGCTGCGCTTCATGCTGGCCCGCCAGATGGTGGCGCCGAACTCGCCGCAATGGTTCAACACCGGCCTGCACTGGGCCTACGGCATCGATGGCCCGAGCCAGGGCCACTACTATTGCGACCCGCAGACCGGCGTGCTGACCAAGTCGGCCTCGGCCTACGAGCACCCGCAGCCGCACGCCTGCTTCATCCAGTCGGTCCAGGACGACCTCGTCAACGACGGCGGCATCATGGACCTGTGGGTGCGCGAGGCGCGCCTGTTCAAGTACGGCTCCGGTACCGGCTCGAACTTCTCGATGCTGCGCTCGGAGAACGAGAAGCTCGGCGGCGGCGGCAAGTCCTCGGGCCTGATGAGCTTCCTGAAGATCGGCGACCGGGCGGCCGGCGCGATCAAGTCGGGCGGCACCACGCGGCGCGCCGCCAAGATGGTGATCGTCGACATCGACCACCCGGATATCGAGGCCTTCATCGACTGGAAGGTGAAGGAGGAGCAGAAGGTCGCCGCCCTGGTGACGGGCTCGAAGGTCGTCTCCAAGCACCTGACCCTGGTGATGAAGGCCTGCACGCAGTGCGAGGCCGAGGGCGATGCCTGCTTCGATCCGGAGCGCAACCCGGCGCTCAAGCGCGAGATCAAGGCCGCCCGCCGCGCCTCCGTGCCGGATTCCTACATCAAGCGCGTCGTGCAGTTCGCCCGCCAGGGCTTCACCAAGATCGAGTTCCCCGTTTACGACACCGACTGGGATTCGGAGGCCTACCTCACGGTCGCCGGCCAGAACTCCAACAACTCGGTCTCGCTGACCGACGACTTCCTGCGCGCCGTCGAGGCGGATGCCGACTGGCAGCTGACCGCCCGCACCACCGGCAAGGTCACCAAGACCCTGAAGGCCCGCGACTTGTGGGAGCGGATCGGCGAGGCCGCCTGGGCCTCCGCGGACCCGGGCCTGCACTTCAACACCACGATGAACGACTGGCACACCTGCCCGGCGGGCGGGCGGATCCGGGCCTCGAACCCGTGCTCCGAGTACATGTTCCTCGACGACACCGCCTGCAATCTCGCCTCGGCGAACCTGCTGACGATGTATGATCGGGACACCAAGCGCTTCGACGTGGAGGCGTTCGAGCACCTCAACCGCCTCTGGACGGTGGTGCTCGAGATCTCCGTGATGATGGCGCAGTTCCCGTCCAAGGAGATTGCGGAACTCTCCTACCGCTACCGGACGCTGGGTCTCGGCTACGCCAATATCGGCGGCCTGCTGATGACCATGGGCCTTCCTTACGATTCCGACGCGGGCCGGGCGCTGGCCGGCGCGCTCACGGCGATCATGACCGGCGTCGCCTACGCCACCTCGGCCGAGATGGCCTCGGAACTCGGCACCTTCCCGGCCTACGACGAGAATGCCGACGCGATGCTGCGGGTTATCCGCAACCATCGCCGGGCCGCCCACGGCGAGGCCGGTGGCTACGAGTTCCTGAACGTCGCGCCGGTCGCCCTCGACCACGCCAACATCCCGCAGGCGGATCTGGGCGACCATGCCCGCGCCGCCTGGGACCGGGCGCTGAAGCTCGGCGAGGAGCACGGCTACCGCAACGCCCAGGCCACCGTGATCGCGCCGACCGGCACGATCGGCCTCGTGATGGATTGCGACACGACCGGCATCGAGCCCGACTTCGCACTGGTGAAGTTCAAGAAGCTCGCCGGCGGCGGCTACTTCAAGATCATCAACCAGGCCGCTCCGGACGCCCTGCGGGCTCTCGGTTACCGCGAATCCGAGATCGCCGAGATCGAGGCCTACGCGGTCGGCCACGGCTCGATGGGTCAGGCGCCGGGCATCAACCCGACGACGCTGCGCGCCAAGGGCTTCACGGACGAGAAGATCGCCGCGGTGGAGAAAGGCCTGAAGTCGGCCTTCGACATCAAGTTCGTGTTCAACCGCTGGACGCTCGGCGACGATTTCCTCACGCAGACCCTCCGGGTCCCCGCCGAGAAGCTGTCGGACCCGACCTTCGAGCTGCTGCCGTTCCTTGGCTTCACCAAGAAGGAGATCGAGGCCGCCAACACCCACATCTGCGGGGCCATGACCCTAGAGGGCGCGCCGGGCCTGAAGCTCGAGCACTACCCGGTCTTCGACTGCGCCAACCCGTGCGGCCGGATCGGCAAGCGCTACCTCTCGGTCGAGAGCCACATCCGCATGATGGCGGCGGCGCAGCCCTTCATCTCGGGGGCGATCTCCAAGACCATCAACATGCCGAACGACGCCACGGTCGAGGATTGCAAGGCGGCCTATCTGCTGTCCTGGCGCCTCGCCCTGAAGGCGAACGCCCTCTACCGCGACGGCTCCAAGCTGTCGCAGCCGCTCAACTCGGCGCTCATCTCGGATGACGAGGACGAGGCCGATGAGGGGATCGAGGCCCTGATCCAGGCCCCGGCCGCCGCCAAGGCCGCCGCAGCCGCGGAGAAGATCGTCGAGCGCGTGATCGAGCGCGTCGAGCGGATCCGCTCCCGCGAGAAGCTGCCGGCCCGCCGGAAGGGCTACACCCAGAAGGCGGTGGTGGGTGGCCACAAGGTCTACCTGCGCACCGGCGAGTACGACGACGGCCGCCTCGGCGAGATCTTCATCGACATGCACAAGGAGGGCGCGACCTTCCGGAGCCTGATGAACAACTTCGCCATCGCGATCTCGCTCGGCCTCCAGTACGGCGTGCCGCTCGAGGAATACGTGGAGGCTTTCACCTTCACGCGGTTCGAGCCGGCCGGCTTCGTGCAGGGCAACGACGCGATCAAGAACGCGACCTCGCTCCTCGACTACGTGTTCCGCGAGCTGGCGGTCTCGTATCTCGGCCGCGCCGACCTCGCCCATGTCAGCCCCGCCGAGATCGGCGGCACGGTGATCGGCGGCGGCGAGAGCGGCGACACGACCCGCGAGGGCCCGAAGCCCGCGCCGGCCTCCTCGGTCGTGTCCCGCGGCCTGCTGCGCGGCTCGGCCGACCGGCTCACCCTGATCCAGGGTGGCCCAGCCGGTGCCAGCCTCGGGGTCGGTGCGGCGAGCGCCGGCCAGTCGGCCCCGGCCGGCGGCACGGTCCACGCCATCCGCGGCAGCGCGGCGCTGAAGGCGGAGCCGGCGGTGGCCGGTCAGGCCGAGACGATCGCCGACACCCTCCCCTTCGCCAAGGCGGAGAGGAGCGTCGCCGACCGGCGGGCCGAGGCGAAGATGAAGGGCTACGTCGGCGAGGCCTGCCCGGAATGCGCGAACTTCACGCTGGTCCGCAACGGCACCTGCCTGAAGTGCGATACCTGCGGTTCGACGACCGGGTGCTCCTGAAACGCCGACGGCTCGTACGATAAAGAAGGCCTAAGTTGCTTGCCGCTTTGAGTTAAACTTGCTGAGGTTTCAGCGAGATATATCTCAAAGTGGCATTCGACCGGGTGCGTCCGAGAGGCGCGCCGATCAGCGGACGATATCCACGCTCGCTGTACCGGTCAGTGATGCGCCGGACATGTCGAGCATGTTCGGGGGAAGCTGCGCTTAGACGGACCAATGGTCCCCGCGCTGCGTGTGTGGCGATATCGAGATCTGTTCGCGATCGGCGTGTAGCGCCTGCGATGGCGCGGATCAGGCTTTTGTCCTGACCGGAGGTTGGAAGGGCGCGCGCGACGACGCGGTCATCGCGGCTGCCAAGCGGCCAGAGGGCGCCTATGTATCGGGCGAGGCAACGCCAGCCATCGAACCGGGCTGGTCTCCACTGAAGTTAGCCGATCCGCGCGCCCGCCGAGACGACGTCGCCATGACCTCATCGACTTCGACCAGCGCGGTCGTGATCGGCGCTTCCGGCGGCATTGGCCGAGCCCTTGTCTCCGGATTGGCCGCGAGCGGAGCCTATGCTCCGATCTTCGCCCTCTCGCGCTCGCAGCCATCGTTCCCGCACGGCATCCGCAGCCACGCGATCGACCTCGTCGACGAGGCGTCGATCGCTGCGGCCGCGGCCGCGGTGGCGGAGGCCGGACCGGTCGGTCTGGTCATCGTCGCGACCGGGATCCTCCATCAGGACGGCGTCGCGCCCGAGAAGGCGCTGAAGGCGCTCGATCCCGGCGCGATGGCCGCCGTGTTCTCCATCAACGCGATCGGCCCCGCCCTCGTCGCCAAGCATTTCGTCCCGCTGCTGGCACGAGAGGGACGCTGCGTGTTCGCAGTCTTGTCGGCACGGGTCGGCTCGATCGAGGATAATCGCTCGGGCGGATGGTACGCCTACCGCGCCTCGAAGGCGGCTCTGAACCAGATCCTGCGGACCCTATCGATCGAGGTGGCCCGCAGCCGCCCGGACGCGATCGTCGCCGGCCTCCATCCGGGCACGGTCGCTTCCAACCTGTCGCGGCCCTTCCGTCCAGATCCGGGCGCCCCCGGCGTCTTTCGACCCGACGAGAGCGCCGCTCATCTTCTGCGCGTGCTCGGCGAGCTCGACGTGACGGACACCGGAAGCGTCTTCGCCTGGGACGGCGCGCGCGTCCCGGCCTAGGGCTCGGAACCGGTCAGCGCGAGGCGGCGGTCCCACCAGGCAGATCGCGTTGCCCCGGACGGATCAGTCCGCGTCGTCCTGGACGTAGGACGCCAGGCCGTTGCCGAAGGACCACTCGTCGCGCGCGTTCGGCGACAGGACGATGAGCACGTCTTCCGGACGAAGACCGGGATCGGCGACGAGGTTGTCGGTGATCGCTCTGTAGAGAGCCTTCTTCTTGGCCGTGTCCCGCCAATTGCCCGCGACGATGTTGATGATTACCACGTCGTCGGTGCGGTGGAGCCCGAGATAGTCGGAATCGTAGATCAGTTCGTCCGACGCGTGCTGATGGATGAGGTGAAAGCGGTCGTCTGCGGGCACGCCGTAGGCGTCGCGCAGGCCGCGATGGATGCCGTCCGAGATGGCTCTGATATGGGCCGGTGACTTGCCCTTGAGGAGCGAGATCCGAACGAGGGGCATGGCTTGCGGTCTCCTGCGACGTCGAGCGGCTGACTGCCTTGACGCTCCCCGTTTACGCCGCCAGGATCGTCCGGAAAATTTGAAACACCTGAATAAAGACTTTCCGGAAATCGAAGCATGGCGACGCGCACCAACCTCGACATGGACGTGCTCCGCACCTTCGTGACCGGGTTCGAGCTCGGCAGTTTCGCCCGCGCGGCCGAGCGACTGGGGCGGTCGCAATCGGCTGTCAGCACGCAGCTCCGGAAGCTGGAGGAACAGGTTGGTCAGCCGCTCGTGCAGAAGGCGGGACGCGGTCTCGCGCTGACCGCCGCCGGTGAGAGCATGCTCGGCTACGCGAAGCGGCTCTTGGAACTCAACGACGAGGCGGTCGACCGGCTGCGCGGACCCGAGCTCGAGGGCTGGGCGCGGCTGGGCCTCGCGCAGGATTTCGCCGAGGGCTGGCTGCCGGCGGTGCTCAAGCGGTTCTCGCGGGCCTATCCGCGTGTGCGTATCGAGGTTCAGGTCGGGCTCGGCGCGCAGCTCGTCGAGAAGACCCTGAAGGGCGAGCTCGACGTCGCGCTGGTCTGGGGGGACGGCAGCGGTGCCCCTCACGCGCACCGGGTCGCCGAAGTGCCGATCCACTGGATCGGCCCCCCGGACTGGCCGGGTCTCGCGGACCCGGTCCGGGAACCCGTCCCGTTCGCGGCCTTCACGCCGCCGTGCACGTTCCGGTCCGCGGCCGTGTCTGCCTTGGACGGTCGCGGCTTGCCCTGGCGGCTCGTCTTCACCAGCCCCAGCCTCTCGGGACTCTGGGCCGCCGCCGAAGGTGGCTTGGGTGTCACCGCGCGCACCGCCGTCGGCCTGCCGAAAACGCTGAGCGTTCTCGATCCGGCCGCGACCGGCCTGCCGCCTCTTCCGAGCGCGTCACTGACACTCCACCAGGCCGAAGCCGAATTGGCGCCGGCCGTCGCGCGGCTCACCGATATTCTTCTCGAGACCATAAGGGAGCACGTCGCGTGAGGGCGCGATGGCCAGTGACGGGCTCTCGGAGCGCCGCAGACGCCCCCGGCCATCGAACATCAGTCCTCTCGGTCTCCGCCCGCGCGCGAACGGTGACCGATCGCCCTGGCCAGGACTTCTCGAGGAGAGACCGCGAGAGGCACCCGACCGCTGTTCGGACCTTGACGTGTCCGCGTCGCGAGGCTCGATCACGGGGCGGCGGAGCCGAGGGGGACGTGGCTCGCGCCAGCGGAGATGAGGCCACATCATTCGGTTTTGCCGAACACAGGGTGGAGAACTTTCAAATTATCCGAACTCTCAAGGTCGCGTAACCCTTCGTCCGTTGGCCGCCGCTGCGGTCGCGAAGCCACGGACCGACGACCATGCCCTTCATCAATGTCAAAGTCGCGGGCACGCCCCTCGCACCCGAGCAGATCACGGCGATCCAGGCGGGCATCACCCGCCTGATGGCCACCGTCCTGCACAAGGTCGCGCCTCTGGTCGGCGTACTGGTCGAGGCGGTGCCTGCCGCGGGATGGAGCGTCGGTGCCGAGCCGATCGCCCGCGCCGCGCAAGTGGATGCCATCATCAGCGCGGACACGAACACGCCCGATGAGAAATCGCGCTTCATTTCTGAAGTAAACCGGCTTCTGAAGACCGTCCTCGGGGCCGAACTGGCGGAGGTGTCTTACATCGTCATCCACGAGGTGCCGAAGGACAGCTGGGGTTACGACGGCCTGACTCAGGCGGAGCGCGGGCGCCGCCGCGCGTAGCTCGCAGCGTTCCGCAGGTGGGGGCGCCGGATCATGTCTCGGCCGACCGGCGCCGCCGGCCTGTCACGAACGCGCCCGGCGCTTAATCCGACTGCCGGCACCAACGACGTGAAATTGTGGTGCCTGCAGCTTTTACGACATGTGGAACGGACAATCTGTATTAATCGTCTGGGATCGCCCAAAATCTCAGCTTGACGGCTCGACCCGTCTCGGGAGATCTCCCTCCCAGAGTGCCACGGTGAAGGGCACACCGCGCACGCGGAATCTTGGAGAGGAAACGATGGTCTTCGCAGGTCGCGCTGCAGCCGCGGTGCTGTTATTGACGATGGTGTCGGCCCCGGCGCGGGCCGCGGACCCGATCAAGATCGGGCTGAGCGGGCCCTATACGGGCGGCTCGTCTTCGATGGGTGTCTCGATGCGGGACGGCGCCAAGCTCGCCGCCGCCGAGATCAACAAGGCCGGCGGCGTTCTTGGCCGGCCGATCCAGCTGATCGAGCGCGACGACGAGGCCAAGAACGAGGTCGGCGCGCAGGTCGCGCAGGAACTGATCAACAAGGAGAAAGTCGTCGCGAGCGTCGGCTTCATCAATACCGGCGTGGCTCTGGCCGCACAGCGCTTCTACCAGGAGGCCGAGATCCCGGTCTTCAACAACGTCGCGACCGGGACGATCATCACCAACCAGTTCAAGGAGCCGGACTACGACGCCAACTACGTCTTCCGGAACTCCGCCTACGACGTGCTCCAGGCCGGCCTGATGGTCGACGAGGCCCTCGCCCAGGGTCACAAGAAGATCGCGGTCCTGGCGGACTCGACCAATTACGGGCAGCTCGGGCGCGAGGACATCGAGAAGTATCTCGCGACCAAGAACGTGAAGCCCGTCGCGGTCGAGAAGTTCAACATCAAGGACGTCGACATGACGGCCCAGCTGCTGAAGGCGCAGCAGGCCGGCGCCGAGGTAATCCTGGCCTACGGCATCGGGCCGGAACTGGCCCAGATCGCCAACGGCATGGCCAAGCTCGGCTGGAAGGTTCCGATGATCACGAGCTGGCCGTCCTCGATGCAGAGCTTCATCGACATCGCCGGCACGAACGGCAACGGCGTGATCATGCCCCAGACCTTCATCGAGGATCAGACCCTGCCGAAGCGCAAGGCGTTCCTTGAGAACTACTACAAGACCTACGGTGTCACGAAGATCCCGACCCCCGTGGCCGGCGCCCAGGGCTACGACTCGATCTACCTCCTCGCCGCGGCGATCAAGCAGGCCGGCGGCACCGACGGCGCCAAGATCCGCGCCGCCCTGGAGAACCTGAACGAGAAGGTCGAGGGCGTGGTCACGACCTACGACAAGCCCTTCACGGCGAAGGACCACAACGCCATCTCGCGCAACATGGTGGTGTTCGGGAAGGTGCAGGACGGCAAGATCGTCTACGCCAAGGACGAGGACGCCAAGAACGCCGGCGTGGTTCGTCTGAAGGAGAAGTCCTCGAACTGAGGATCCGGACGCTGCGCCCGCGACGGGCGCGGCGTCTCCCTAAGGGCCGGCGGCGTCACAGCCCGCCGGCGCTCAGCACAGCGGTCCCGCGGCGCCCGCCGCGCGACCGGACGTCCCTCCGGCGACAGCGATCCCATGGAAATCCTGCTCCAGCTCATCGCGTCCGGCGTCGCGGTCGGCATGATCTACGCCGCCATCGCGTTCGGCTATCAGCTGACCTTCGCGACCTCGAAGACCCTCAATTTCGGCCAGGGCGAGGCGCTGGCCCTCGGGGCCCTGTTCGGCCTGACCCTGGTGCCGTTCGTCGGCTACTGGCTGATGATCCCGCTGGTCCTGGTCTTCGGCTTCGCCCTCGGAGCCGTGGTCGAGCGCCTCGGTGTGCGCCCGGCCGTGAAGATCAAGTCCGAGTACGGGTGGATCATGGCCACCATCGCGCTCGGCATCATCTTCAAGAACGTCGCCGAGAACGTCTGGGGACGTGACGACCTCAAATTCCCCTCCCCGCTGCCCGAGACGGCGCTCCAGGTCGGCGGCGTGCGCGTCCTGCCGATGGAACTGCTGATCGTCGCGGGCGCGCTGCTGATGATGCTGGCGGTGGAGATCTTCAATCGCAAGTCGATCTGGGGGAAGGCGGTTGTCGCCACCTCCAACGACATCGACGCCGCCGGGCTGATGGGCATCAACACCCAGAAGGTCATCACCCTCTCCTACTCGATCAGCGCCATGACGGCGGCCTTCGCGGGCGTGCTGGTGGCGCCCGTCACCCTGACCGGTGCGACGATGGGCTCCGTGCTGGCGCTCAAGGCCTTCGCGGTGGCGATCATCGGCGGCCTCGAATCCGGCCTCGGCGTCATCGTCGGCGGCCTGATCCTCGGCGTCGCGGAGACGCTGACCGGCTTCTACATCTCGACCGGCTACAAGGACGTGCCGGGCCTGATCCTGCTCCTCGTCGTCCTCTCCATCCGCCCGGTCGGCCTGTTCGGCAAGGCCGTCATCAAGAAGGTCTGAGCGTGACCTCCCGCGCAATTCTCACGGCAGCCTGAGCCATGGCGCAGACCCTCGCCCCCACCGAAGCGCCCGCCCCGGCGGCCGCCCCCAGCCTGTCGCGCCACGTCGGCATCCTCGGCGCCGTGCTGCTGGTCGTCGGCCTCGCGGTCTTCCCGCACGTGGTCACGAGCTCGTACTACATCCACCTGATGATCGTGATCGCGATCTACGCGATCCTGATCCTCGGGCTCGACATCGTGGTCGGCTATACCGGGCAGGTGAGCCTCGGCCATGCCGGCCTGTTCGGCGTCGGCGCCTACTCGGCGGCGGTGCTGTTCCTGCACTTCAAGCTCGGGATCTGGTGGGGCATCCTGGCCGGGATCGGGGTGACCTCCGCCTTCGGCGTGCTGCTCGCGGTGCCGGCCCTGCGGGTGACCGGCCCCTACCTCGCCATGGTGACGCTGGCCTTCGGCACCATCGTCCAGATCTTCATCAACGAGCTGACGCCTCTGACCAACGGTCCCCTCGGCATCACCCTGCCGCCGGCTCGGGTCCTCGACTTCTCGCTGCTGGGCCTCCAGGCCCCCTGGGGCGCGGCCGGCCGCAAGCTCGAGTTCTACTACCTGGTCTGTCTGGCGCTCCTGGCCACGATCCTGGTCGTCAACCGAGTGGTGCGCTCGCCCTACGGCCGCGCCTTCGAGGCGCTGCGCGACTCGCCGATCGCCTGCGATTGCATGGGCGTCAGCGTCTATCGCTACAAGGTCTACGCCTTCGTGATCTCGGCGGCTTTGGCCGGCCTCGCGGGCGCGCTGTTCGCGTGGTCGGAGCGCTACGTGGCGCCGAACTCCTACGGGTTCGAGCTGACCGTGCTATTCCTCCTCGCCGTCACGATGGGCGGCCGCAAGTCGCGCGCGGGGCCGATCATCGGCTCGGCGATCATCGTGATGATGCCGAACGTGCTCGCCGATATCGGCTTGGTGCGGATCATGGCGGGGATCATCGCCGCCGCGGCACTGGTCGTGGGCGCTCTCGCCTTCCTGCGTCGCGCAGAGAACCGGTTCGCCCTGCTGGTGCCGGTCGCGCTCTGCCTCGCCTTCTTCCCGGCCACGCTCGCGCTCGAATCGGTCACCGATTTCCGGCTGACCGTGTTCGGCCTGATGATCCTGTTCGTGGTGTATTACCTGCCGGACGGGATCGTGGGCTTCCTCCGCGAGAAGATCCCCGCCCTGCGCCCGGCCCACACGGCAGAGGGCAAGAGCCTCCACGCCGAGGGCGCGGCCCTCAGCGTGCAGAGCGGCGACCGGGGCGCCGACCCGCTCCTCACCGTCGATCAGGCGCTGATGCAGTTCGGCGGCCTCAAGGCGCTGGCCGGCGTCGACCTCACGGTGCGGCCGGGTACGATCCACGGGCTCATCGGTCCCAACGGATCCGGCAAGAGCACGATGATGAACGTGCTCACCGGCATCTACAAACCGACCGGCGGCAGCGTGACCCTCGCGCGCGGCCAGGGGACGAAGCGCCTCGACGGGCGCACCCCGTCGGAGATCGCCGCTGCCGGCGTGGCCCGGACCTTCCAGAACGTGCAGCTCTTCCGCGAGATGACCGCGCTCGAGAACGTGCTGGTCGGCCTGCACCACAGCTTCCGCGGCACCCTGTTCGACGCGATCCTCGGCACGCCCCGGCGGCGTCGGGAAGAGCGCGAGCAGCGCGCCCGCGCGATGGCGATCCTCGACTTCGTGGGCCTCGGCGCCCTGGCGCAGGTGGAGGCCCGCAACCTGCCCTACGGCAAGCAGCGGCTCCTCGAGATCGGTCGCGCGCTCGCCCTCGACCCGGTCCTGCTGCTCCTCGACGAGCCGGCCGCGGGCCTGACCGCCCCCGACATCGCCGAGCTGACGGCGATCATCCGCAAGATCCGCGACGCCGGCATCACGGTGATCCTGATCGAGCACCACATGGACGTGGTCATGGGCCTGTGCGACCGCGTCAGCGTCCTCGATTTCGGCCACAAGATCGCCGAGGGCAGCGCCCGCGAGGTCCAGGCCGACCCGAAGGTGGTCGAGGCCTATCTCGGCAGCCCCGTCGCCGACGAGGAGATGACCCATGCTTGAGGTCACGGGTCTGTCGGCCGGCTACGGCCAGGTGGAGGTTCTGCACGGCCTCGACTTCCAGGTTCCGAAGGGCCAGGTCGTGGCGCTGATCGGCTCCAACGGGGCCGGCAAGACCACCACGATGCGCGCCCTGTCGGGCATGATCCGGCCGCGGGCCGGCTCGATCCGCCTCAACGGACAGGAGATTGGCGGCCTCGACAGCCACGACGTCGCCCGGTTCGGCCTCGCGCACTCGCCGGAGGGCCGGCGCGTCTTCCCGACCCTGTCGGTCGAGGACAACCTCACCCTCGGCGCCTTCCCGCGGCTGACCGGCTCGCGCCCGAAGGGCGACGTCGCGGCCGACCGCGAGCGGGCCTTCGAGATGTTCCCGCGGCTCAAGGAGCGGCGCGCGCAGCTCGCCGGCACGCTCTCGGGCGGCGAGCAGCAGATGCTCGCCATGGGCCGGGCGCTGATGCTGCGGCCCGAGATCCTCCTGCTCGACGAGCCCTCGATGGGCCTCGCTCCCAAGCTGGTGGAGGAGGTCTTCCGGATCATCCGGCTGCTCAAGGCCGAGCAGGTGACGATGCTGCTCGTCGAGCAGTTCGCCATGGCGGCGCTCGGCGTCGCTGACCACGCCTACGTGCTGGAGAACGGCCGGATCCGCTTCCAGGGCCCGGCGCAGCAGATGCGCAACGATCCGGCCGTGCGGGCGGCGTATCTCGGCGGCAGCCACTGACATCCGACCGCGGATCGGCGCCGCGCGTGGCCTGGGATGTCCCCCAGTCCCGGCGCCCGGCATGAACCTGTCCCGCCGGGGCCGGCGGGTCACGCCCGGCGCACCGTCGTCGGCGCGGCTCGCGAGTGCCTGACGGTCGGCGCATCACCCTCGCGGACAAGCGCCCGCGCTCGCGAACGCCCTACAGGATTGTCCGACGCCGGGGTGCGGGCGGCCCGGTGTTTGCTGAGGTTCGCCGGGGACAACGCTGAGGCCGGTCGGGTTCTGATGCCCGTAGGCCGCGCCGCCGCTCTCCTGTAGAGACCGTCGGGACGCGGCCGGCGCGACGGCCACACGGGAGGTGTCGATTTTGGACGACGGTTGGGCGACTGCCTTAGGGTTGTTTGCCGTCCTCGCCCTGGTTCTGGCGAACGGCTTCTTCGTCGCAGCGGAGTTCGCCCTGGTCGCGGTGCGCAGGAGTCGCGTCGCCGAACTCGTCGCCGAGCGGCGCGTGAACGCGAAGGCGCTGCTCTGGGCCACGGACCACCTCGACGCCCACCTCGCGGCGACGCAGCTCGGCATCACCATCTCGTCCCTGGCGCTCGGCTGGGTCGGCGAGCCGGCGCTGGCCCACCTGATCTTGCCCACCCTGACGTGGCTGCCGGACATGCTCTCGACGGCGGCCGCCCACACGGTCGCCGTGGTGATCTCGTTCGTCATCATGACGGCGCTGCACATCGTGCTGGGCGAGTTGGCGCCGAAGAGCCTCGCGCTCCAGCGCAGCGAGCGCACGGCCCTGGCGGTGATCCGTCCGCTCAGCGTGTTCCTGTTCGTGTTCCGCCCGGCCATCCTGTTTCTCAACGGGCTCGGCAACGGCGTCCTGCGCCTGTGCGGATTGCAGCCCGGCCACGGCGAAGGCGGCCACCACTCGACGGCCGAGCTCAACCTCCTGGTCGAGGCGAGCCGCGAGGCAGGCCTCATCCGCGAGGCCCAGCAGGAAGCGGTCGAGCGCATCTTCCGGCTGGGGGACCGCCGGGTCCGCGAGATCATGACGCCGCGCCACGAGGTCGAGTGGGTCGACCTCGACGGATCGCCCGAGGAGATCACGCGGGCGGTCCGCGCCTGCAGCCACGCCCATGTCGTCGTGAGCCGCGGCGGCATCGACGAGGTCGTCGGCGTGCTGCGCAAGCAGGATCTGCTCGATCAGATCCTCGACGGGCGACCCCTCGATATCGCCACCGCCATGCGGCCGCCGAACGTCGTCCACGAGGGCATGACGGTTCTCACGGCGCTGGAGAGCTTCCAGCGCAACCCCGTGCAGCTGGCGGTGATCGTCGACGAGTACGGCAGCCTGGAGGGCATCGTCACGCAGACGGATCTCCTCGAGGCGATCGCGGGCGACATACCCGAGGTCGGTGAGGACCCGGCGGTCGTCGAGCGCGAGGACGGCTCGTTGCTCATCGACGGCATGATGCCGGCCGAGGACGCGTTCGAGCGTCTCGCTTTCAACGATCCGCCGGGCACGGACGACTACACGACTTTGGCCGGCTACGTGATCTTCCAGCTCGGCCGCATTCCGGCGGCGGGGGACGCGTTCGTGGCGGAGGGGTGGCGTCTCGAGGTGGTCGACATGGACGGCCGTCGCATCGACAAGGTCCTGGCCACCCGCTTGCCGGCTCGGGCGCCGGTCGGAGGGGCGTGAGCGCGTCGCCGGACCATCAATCGGCGCATGTCCAATCGGCGCATATGCCTGCGAGAATCGCGGGCGCGTCGTCTCGCGCGGCGGTAGCCGTCGACCGCGCGAGTTCGGAGCGATATCGCGACCGTCAGTAGCGATCGTAGCGATAGCCACCGTAACGTTGCCCTTCGTAGAAGCGCGCGTCCCTGCGTCCGTAGCCACCGAACTCACGGTGGCGGCGATAGCCGTGCGCGGGCGCCCAGGGTGGCGGGCCGCCGTGACGGAAGCCCCGCTCTCCGCGGGCCCAGGGCGGATCGGCGAAGGCGGCCGAGGTCGATCCGAGGATGCCTCCGGCCAGTGTCAGTGTGCCGAGCAGGATCAGCGTTGGCGTGCGGATCATGGATGCCTTCCTCACAGCGGGGGCGTCCCGCGTCGCCCCAGTTACGGTGCTCCGCGGCAAACCGTTCCCCGCCGTCGCGAAGGCGCGAGGCCTGTCAGCTCGGAGCCTCTCCGAATAACCGCGCGGTCTTCAGGATCGCGCTGGTCCCAGAATAAGCACTGGTGGCGATGGAACGGCACAGGTTCCGGTGGAACAGGCGTTCACAGCGTGATCGTGCGCCGTCACGACGTCGATAGCGGCACGAATTGTCGGAACGGTCCCGGAGATCCTGCCGTTTAGGGGCTCCAAAACAGGAGACGCTCCATGACACGCTTGCCGATTATCGTCCTCGCCACCCTCGCACTCGGGGGCAGCGCCGTCGCCGCCGAGCAGGGGGCCTCGTCCAAGACTCCGGGCCACGAGATGCAGGATCGCGGGAGCCGGGCCGGGAGCCCGGGCGCGTCCGGTTACGCGCCGGGCCACGAGATGAAGTCCGGCGGGACGGACTCGACCGGTTCGACGTCGCGAAGCGGCGGAAGCACGACGGGCACCACCGGCACCAGCTCGACCGGCACCCGTCGCTGACACGACCGTCGTCCCGTCCGGCTATTTTGCCCGACGGGACGAACCGGCCGCAAGTCGAGCAATGCTCATCAATAAGGATCCGGGCTCGGTTCCGGCTCGTGAGGCGCGGGTCGCCGAAGATGAATTGTCGATGAACGGCAAGATCGATTAATTTCGTGAGCCGTGGAACGCGATGATTGGCGACTGCATTTCTCGTCTCAGTTCGATGAACGAGGTTGGAGTATGAAGAAGCTTATCACGACCCTGGTCGCCGGCACCGCGCTGCTGGGTGCAGCCTCTGCCGCTCAGGCCCATGAGTGGGGTGGCGGCTATGGCTACGGCTACGGTCCGGGTCACGGCCATTCTCGCGTGATCGTGCGCGAAGGCTACGGCGACGGCTATCGCGGCGTTCGCTTCGGCCACCGAGACTGGGATCGTCCGGATGTTCGCGTGATCGAGCGTCGCGGGTACGGTCATCGTTACCACGACGACGATTGGGACGATTGATCCGACCCGGATTCATGCGGAGCAGAGAGGCGCCCGGACGGGCGCCTCTTTTTTTATTTCCGATCATCGGCGCACCGCATGCAACGGTTTGGCGCCCGTCCGGCTTTCTGAGCGGTTCATCGACACGAGGAACAGCATCGCTATGCCGGTACGTCTGATCACGACTGCTCTGCTTCTGTCCGCAGGGGCCACGGCCGCGCTCGCCGCGCCCATGTCGGCCGACGACAAGGCGTCGCTCCAGCAGCAATGCATGGGCGATTTCACGACCTTCTGCGGTGGCATGCCGCCCGACGATGGGCCCGAGACTCAAGCCTGTTTCGAGAAGAATATGGCCAAGCTGTCGCCGGGCTGCCAGGGCGCCATCCAGAGCTACAAGCAGGGCAAGAAGGGCTGATCCAACCCGGCTGTCGTCTCCCAAGATCGGACGCGATCAGCCTCGCCATCGGTCCCGCGCGGGTCTGACCGCACAGGCAATACAGCGGATCGAAGACCGTAGACGCGGGGGCGGCCCGAGCCACCCCCGCCGGTGTTCAGTAGCTGTAGGACCGGCGCGGGTAGGCCTGGGGCGCGCCGTACCCGGTGTCGCGCGGCTGGACCCGCGACCCGTACTCGATCTCCTTGCGCCGCGCCTGCCGGTTGGCGAGGTAGCGGCCGCCCAGGCAGCCGGCGACGGCGCCGACGACGCCGCGCTCGGCGAGGTAATGGCCCGCCAGACCGCCGATGATCGCGCCCTTGATACAGCCCTTCGCCTCAGCCGCACCGACGCTCATGAGTGTCACGAGAGCGATGGCGGATGCTTGTCCCACGATGCGCATGCTGATGCTCCTCTTCGATCCGGAAGAGAATGCACCTGCGTCACGACCGTTCCGGACGTCGGAAAAGGGGTCGGCGCCCCCTTGTTCGTCGCCGCGGAGGTCCGACTGTTTCGCGCGCGTCGCTTCGTCCTGATGTCGGTGCCGATCCTGTGGCGCCGCGACCGACGATCGTGCCGGACGGAGCCGTCGCCGTCGGAGGTCGTCCTCCGCAAGCAATGGCCCGTTCCGGAGCTGCGGTGCGCGTGCGGAGCGGCGGTTGCCACTCCGCTTGACTCCAATACTTAGGACTCCTAATTATCGATCCATGGACCACGCGGCCGACCCAAATCCCGTCCTGATCCGCCTGCGCGAGGGCTTCGAGCGCGTCGCCCTCGTGCTGCGGGCGGATCTGTGGGCGGCCGCGGGCGATGCGGGCCTGAATCCGACACAGGCGCAGGTGCTGGCGCTGCTCGCGGGACGCCCGGCCGGCCTGAGGGCGAAGGAGATCGCCGCGCAGCTGGCCGTCTCGGCACCGAGCATGGCCGACACGCTCGCCGCGCTCGCCCGCAAGGCCCTGCTGACGCGCGCGCCCGATCCCACGGATGCCCGCGCGGTGATCGTGCGCCTGACCGACGAAGGCCGCGCGCTCGGGCGCGCCCTCGCCGCGGCCACGTCACAGGTGATGTCGGCTCTGGCGCGGCTGACGCCGCCTGAGCAGGCGGATCTCCTCCTGACCCAGATCAAGCTCATCCGGACCCTGCAGCAGGCGGGCGCCATCCCCGTGCAGCGGATGTGCGTCAGCTGCCGCCATTTCAGGCCGAACGCCCATCCGGCCGAGGCCCAGCCCCACCATTGCGCCTTCGTGAACGCTGCGATCGGGACCCGGGATCTCCGGCTCGATTGCGGCGAGCATGAAGCGGCCGATCCCGACGTCCAGGCTGCCACCTGGACGTCCTTCGCGAATGGATCGCCGCCCCTCCGAGCACCACGAGAGACCTGAAAGGACACATCGTCATGACGAGGATCAAGGCACGGGGCGTCGGCCTCGTGGCGGCGGCTCTGTGCGCGCTCTCCACCGGCGCCTCGGCCGAGCCCATCCGGGCGCAGCCGAGTCCCGCTGTCCTGGCGTCGTTCGACATCGTCGAGACGACGATCGCGACCAGGGGCGACACCGCCGTCTTCACCACCCGGGTCCGGGGCGAGGCGGGCAAGGACAAGCCGGATGCCACCGGCAAGTTCGAGGGCTCGAGCGTCTACGCCTACGTCTGGCCGACGACCCTCGACAGCGACGCGATCGGCTTCGACAAGGCTCAGGGTATCGTGGCGCTCGCCGTCACCTTCCACCCCGATTTCGACGACGCGGCCTACGGTGCCAGGAACCGCCATGTCTGGCACCCGCACTGGGTGGTGCTCGCCAAGGACGCGGCCTGTGGCGGCGGCCTGAAGGTCGTCGATATCCCGGACGGCGCGAAGCCGAAGGTTCCGCCGACCTGGCCGAAGGTCCCGCTCCTAATCGACAGCCCGGACTATCCGACCACCTTCCGGGGCGACACGGTTCAGGTCGAGATCCCGGTCTCGCTCATCACCGGCATCAAGGGTGCCTCGTTCGACGGGGTGACGTCCGGCCTCAAGGTGAACGGCAACCTGCACGCGCCGCTGCTCTGCGTCAGCGACGTCTTCAAGGTCGCCTCGGGCAACCTGTCGCTGCCGGGCAAGGTGACCCCTCAGAAGTAGGACGCGCGACAGGAAGCGGTTCGGCGACTGCCATCGCCGAACCGCCGGAAGATCCCCCTCCGAGCATCAGAGAAGGACGAGTCACCATGGCATATGCCGGCCTCGACGATCCACCCCCGGCCGCGGCCGGGCCCTCGCCGCGCGCAGACGTGATCGATCGCCGACCCGTGAGGGCGCCGACCGCGCCGAGGATCGCGGCGCTGGCACGCCTCGGCGGGATCCTTCTCGCGCTCCTCGCGCCGCCGACAGGGGCGATCGCCGCCGATGCCCAGGACCTGGTGGAGGCTCTGCGCACAGTCGCCGGCAGTCGGCCCGGCGTGCGCCCGACCTTCGCCAAAGGGCAGTGCGTCCGCGGCACCTACACCCCTGCGGCCGAAGTGGGACAGGTGACGCGGTCGATCAGTTTCACGCGGCCCTGGTCTCTCGTCGGGCGGTTCTCGGTCGGCGGCGGCAACCCGTCGGTGCCGGACGCGACCAGGACCGTTCTGCGCGGCTTCTCGATCAAGCTCCTGTCGGACGGTGGCGAGACCCATCTGCTGTTCGAGAACGCGCCGGTCCACTTCGCGCGGACCGTCGACCAGATGCTCGCGTTCCTGCAGGTCCGCGTTCCCGGCCCCGACGGCAAGCCGAAGCCGGAGGCCATCGCGGCCTTCGCGAAGGCCAATCCGGAGACGACGCGCCAGGCGGCCTTCGTCGCCGGCAAGCCTGTCCCGGGCAGCTATGCCGGCCTCGTCTATTGGGGCGTGCACACGTTCACGGGGCTCAACGCGGACGGCCGTGCCGTGCCCTTCAAGTTCAAGATCGTGCCCCGAGCCGGCGAGATCACCCTCAGCGACGAGGAGGCGAAGGGCAAGCCTGCACACTTCCTGGCCGACGCGCTGCGGGAGGAGCTGTCGAGGGGCCCGGCGGGGTTCGACGTCGTGGCCCTGCTCGCCGGGCCCGGCGACGATCTCGGCAGCGACATCACCCAGCGGTGGCCCAACGAGGACGACCGGAAGGCAGTCACCCTCGGCACGATCGCGGTGACCGGCATCGAGCCGAACGAGACCTGCGACCAGGGCATCTTCGACCCGGGACAGCTGGCGGACGGCATCGACGCGCCGAAGGACGAGATCTTCGCGGCGCGCCGCACCGCCTACGGGATCTCGTTCGGCCTCCGCTCCCAGTGAGCCTCCTCGGCCCGGCGGCTGCCATCGCCCGGCCGCCACACCCGCGGGCCGCGCCTCGACAGGGCGCCGCGCGGCCAGCGGCCGATGCGACCAGACGGCCGCCCGTCATCGACGACTGGAGCTCCGGAGAAGCGGCATGACCATCCTGGCCCCCGAACTCGTGACCGGTCGCTGGTTCAACACGCCCGCGCCACTCTCCCTCGCCGCGCTGCGCGGCACGGTCGTCGTGCTGCACGCGTTCCAGATGCTGTGCCCCGGCTGCGTGGCGCACGGCACGCCGCAGGCCGAGAAGCTGCACCGGATGTTTGACGGCAACGGCGCGGTCGCGGTGATCGGCCTGCACGCGGTGTTCGAGCATCATGCCGCCATGACCGAAGTCGCCCTCGAAGCCTTCATCCACGAGTATCGTCTGACCCTGCCGATCGCCGTCGACCTCCTCGAGGACGACGGTCCGATCCCGCAGACGATGCGGCGCTACGGTATGCGCGGAACGCCGACCACGATCGTCATCGACCGCGACGGACGGGTCCGGGAACACGCCTTCGGGCAGGTCGACGACCTCGCGCTCGGGATCCTCGTGGGCTCGCTGATCGCGGCACCGGGCACGGGATCGGTGCGCGGGGAGTTGGCACCGGACGGGTGCGACGAAGCCGGCTGTAGGCTCACGGAGGAAGCGCGGCCATGACGGCGCCTCTTCTCCCACCCGTCCTCCCGCTCGTCCTCGCCGGCCCGGTCGCGCCGCTGGGACCGGACGGTCCGCCGAGCGGCATCGTCAAGAACCCCGTTCCCGCGCCGTGGCGGATCACGGCGACCGGTCTCGTGGGCGATGCCCAGGCCGATCTCCGGTACCACGGCGGTCCCGAGAAGGCGCTCCACCAGTATCCGCAGGACCATTACGCCGCCTGGGCCACCGAGATCGGCGATCATCCGGTGCTCTCCGCACCGGGCGCCTTCGGTGAGAATCTCGCGACGACGGGCTGGACGGAGCGCGACGTCTGCGTCGGCGACGTCGCCCGCTTCGGCTCCGCGCTCCTGCAGGTCAGCCAGGGGCGCCAGCCCTGCTTCAAGCTCGACCGGCGCTTCGGACGATCCGGGATGGCGCTCGCCGTGCAGAGAACGGGGCGGACGGGCTGGTACTGGCGGGTCCTCGAGGACGGCGTCGCTGAGCCGGGCGACAGGATCGAGCTCCGCGCGCGTCCGCGGCCGGACTGGTCGCTCGCGCGCCTGATCCACCACCTCTACGTCGACACGCGCAACCGGTCCGAGCTGCAGGCCGCGAGCGCGATCCCGGAACTGGCGGAGAGCTGGCGCCTGCTCCTGCGCCGACGCTTGCGGACCGGCGCGGTCGAGGACTGGTCGAAGCGCGTCACCGGACGGGATGGCGGGCCGGACGCCTGAACGCGGGCGCGTCGATGCGGATGGGCCTCGGACGAGGGGCCGGGCTGCCGGTCGGATGCCGGCCACGGCACGCGCTCATTGCGGGAAGGCCGACGGGAACAAGCGCCGGAGATGCGCGTGCAAGCCGCGCTCGCGCCACGTCCGGCCGCGCCAAGCGAGGTGCCCGTCCGGCCGGATCAGGCAGGCCATGGTCCCCGCGCCGTAAGCTTTACTGAAGGCCCCCGTCGGATCCGCGAGCGTCGGCACGCCCGGGATGGGCACCTCGCTGCCGATGACGACGACCCGGACGCGGGTACGGTGCTGGCGAGCCCAGATCGGCAGATTAGGGCCGGCCACGGCGTCCGACATCCCGGCAGGATGAATGAGGAGGACGTGCTCGGTGCCTCTGAGTTCGTCGAAGAGCCGCGTCGGGAAGCCGAGTCCGTCGCGGACCAGCCCGTTGACGTCGGGCGCCCGGTCGCCGGCCCTCGGGCCGGCCTCCGTCGGCTCCGTCGCGTCGCCGGCGATCCAGGCCGTGTTCCGGTAGCTGACGAGGACCTGCGTGTCGGCGAGGCGGTCCGGTGCGCCGCCGGGCTCCCGACCGTATCCCTCGCTCGCCGTCCGGGTCCGCGCGATCACGTCCGCGCCCACCGGGCGCCGCTCCCCCTCGTAGCTGTCGAGGAGAGCCTCGGGGCTGGCGCCCCGAAGAACCAGGGCGAGCTTCCAGGCCAGATTGTAGGCGTCCTGGATCCCGGTGTTCATCCCCTGCCCGCCGGTCGGCGGGTGGATGTGGGCGGCATCGCCCGCCAGGAAGCAGCGGCCGCGCCGATAGGCGGCGGCGAGGCGCATGCTGATGCGGTACACCGACGACCAGCGCAGGTCCGACAGGCGCGAGCCGTCCGGCAGGAGATCGTCGGCCACGGCCTGCAGGTCGGCCAGCGACGGGCCTTGAAGCTCGGCCTGGATCCCGTGGTCCGACCCGCCCGCCGGCACCAGATGCTGCGGCGCGAGCATCGAGACGCGGTAGCGGCCCGGCTCGGGGAGCGGGATGGCGATGAACATGTCGGGCGGGGCGTCCTCGTTCAGTCGCAGGGCCCGGACCGCGAGGCCGTAGGGTATGTCCCAGGCGATGTGCACGTCACCGAGCATGAACGGCCAGGGATAGGCCTCGCCCTCGAACGGGATGCCGAGCTGGCGCCGGACCGTGCTGTGGGCACCGTCGCAGCCCACGACGTAGCGGAAGTGCGCCTCCGCGACCGCACCGTCCGCCTCCTGTAGGCGCGCGCGGGTTTCGGCGCCGTCCTGCTCCAGGGCCGTCAGGCGCAGGCCGCGCTCGACCCGGGCTCCGAAGCGCTCCAACTGACGGTTCAGGACGCGCTCGGTCTCGAATTGGGGCAGACCGAGCGACGCGTAGGGCAGATCGAGCGGTGGACTGACCGCGTCGATTGGCGGCTGGCCGTGCAGGATCGTGCGCAGGCCCGTGAGCCAGAGACCCGCGTCGATCATCTCGCGGGCGAGGCCCATGTCCTCCCAGACTTCCAGCGTGCGCGGGGTAACCCCGATCGCGCGGCAATAGGGCGACGGCCGCGCCGCAGCGTCGACGACCCGGCAGCGCGCCCCGTGCCGGGCGAGTTCGCAGGCGAGCGTCAGACCGACCGGACCGGCCCCCACGATCAGTACATCCGCCATCGCATCCTCCCAGGACCGATCCCGAATCGTCCCAGCGCCCGCACCTATCTGAGATGGCCTGGCCGGAATCACGCCGTCGACGCGCGGACTATAGGTGCCGTTCGAAGGATCCGCCGCAGGCACGGCTCGGGATGCGCCGCTCCCGACCGACGACGATGCGCCGATCCCGCGACAGCGGCTCAGCGCGCGTTCCGGAGAGCCGACGGCGGAGGGCGCGCCACGACCTCCCCAAGTCGATTGATTTCGTCGACTGTGTTTCGCGCAGACATTGCATTGATGCCGCGGTTCGGGGTGCGCCCGAAAAGTCAATGCTTCTCGGGAAAGACATCATTGTATATGCAGCTGACCAGTATGGGGGCCGTGTCCTGGCGCCCCGGGGTCGCGAGAGATGTCGAGTTTCGACGAGTCGGTCGCGCGCCAGCAGCGGTTCATGGGACCGCTCCTGGTGGCGGCGATCCTGTTCGGCCTGGCCGGGCTGCCGGTCGCGGTCTGGCTGGACCTGCGCGGCCTGTCCGAGCGCATGCTCGCCACGCAGGCGATCGAGACCGGCCGGATCATCGACCAGATGCGCAGCTTCTACGCCAGCGACGTCGTCCAGGCGGTCAACGCCGCGACCGGCCGGGTCGAGACGCGTCACGATTACAAGGGGGTGCCGAACGCGATCCCGATCCCCGCGACGCTCTCCCTGGAACTCGGCGAGCGGATCAGCGGCGGCGACGGCGCGGTGAAGTACCGCTTCGTCTCCGATCTCCCGTTCAAGGACCGCAAGCCGCACGATCTCGACAGCTTCGAGACCCAGGCCCTGGCGGACCTCCGGGCGCACCCCAAGACCGGCTTCGTCAGCGAGACGACGGGGTCCATCTTCGACCGGCAGGTGCGCATCGCGGCGCCGATCCGCATGGAATCCGCCTGCGTGCGCTGCCACAACGCCCATCCTCTGAGCCCGAAGACCGACTGGAAGGTCGGCGACGTCCGAGGCATCCAGGAGATCGTCCTGCACCAGCCGATCGCCGCCAACGTCTTCGCCTTCAAGTACCTGCTCGGCTACTTCATCCTGGCGGCGCTCGCCGGCACCACCTTCCTGCTGCTGCAGGCGCGCCAGTCCCGCCTCATCGACCGGATGAACAGGGAGCTGACCGAGTCGAACGGGTTCCTGGCGTCGGTCTCGGTGCAGATCGCCAAGTACATCTCGCCCCAGGTCTACAAGAGCATCTTCAGCGGCGAGCGGGACGTGTCGGTGGCGACCGAGCGCAAGAAGCTGACGATCTTCTTCTCCGACATCAAGGACTTCACCGCGACCACCGAGCGCCTGCAGCCCGAGGAACTGACTGCGCTGCTGAACGAGTACCTGACCGAGATGACCGCCATCGCGGTCAAGCACGGCGGCACGGTGGACAAGTATATCGGCGACGCGATGCTGGTCTTCTTCGGCGACCCGGAGAGCCGGGGCGTCCGCGAGGACGCGCAGGCCTGCGTTCGAATGGCGATCGAGATGCAGAAGCGCTTGGGCCAGCTCAACGCCCGCTGGCGGCGATCCGGCATCGAGCGCCCGTTCCAGGCCCGGATCGGCATCAACACGGGCTACTGCAACGTCGGCAATTTCGGCAGCGACGAGCGGATGGACTACACGATCATCGGCGCGGAGGCGAACCTCGCCGCCCGGCTGCAGGCGGCCTCTGTCCCGGGCGGCATCACCCTGAGCTACGAGACCTACGCGCTGGTGAGCGACATCGTCCAGGCGAGCCCGCAGCAGCCGATCCGCATGAAGGGTATCAGCCGCGAGATCGTCCCCTACGCCATCGAGGGCGACCTCACCGCCGAGGCCCCGGAGACGATCTTCTCCGAGCACGCCCGGGGGATCGACTTCTACGTCGACGTCGACGCCCTTGAGATGGAGGGCGCGGCGCGGCTCCGGAAGCGCCTGCTCGACACGCTCGCCGCCGTCGACCGCCGGATGACCGGGGCTGCCACCCCCTCGGAGAGCGGCACGCGGCCCTCTGCGGCCGGCTGAGGTCCGGGCGACCGCGTCAGAGCGGCAGGGCCGACATCGCCAGGGCGCCGTGGTGGCGGAGCGCGTTCGTGGCCGCCACCTGCCGCTCGAAAGCCGTCATCAGCCTGGGCGAAACGCCCTGGCTGTCGGGCAGGCGGATCGTCATCGGGTCGAGGAAGCGCCCGTTGACGCTCACCTCGTAGTGGACGTGGGGGCCCGTCGAGAGGCCGGTCGAGCCCATGTAGGCGATGACCTGCCCCTGATGGACGGTCGCGCCGACCTGAACGCCGTGCGCGAGCCGCTGCAGGTGATTGTAGGCCGTCACGTAGCCGTTCGCGTGGTGGATCTCGACGCGATTGCCGTAGCCGCCGCGCGGGCCCGCATACGCCACCGTTCCGTCGCCCGTGGCCATGATCGGCGTGCCGGCCTTGTTGGCCCAATCGACGCCGTTGTGGAAGCGGGCGTAGTGGAGGATCGGATGGACGCGCGTACCGAACGGCGAGGTGATCCGCCCGTCGGCGATCGGCATGCGCATCAGGAACTTGCGGAGCGAGTTGCCCGTCTCGCTGAAGTAGCTCGCCGTCCCGGCCTCGGGCGCCTCGAAGCGGTAGGCGCGGTGCTTCACCCCGCCGAGCGTCAGGGCGACGTAGCGCACCTCCGGCGGGCCGCCCGCCTTCTCGCTCGGGCTGAACAGCACCTCCAGCCGGTCGGACGGAGCGATCCGGCGCTGCATGTCCAGGCCGAACGCGAAGATGCCGACGATGCGCTCGGCCAGGATGTCGGGCAGGCCGTTGCGCAGGACCGCCTCGTAGATGCTCCTGTAGAGGCTGGCGCCCGAGCCCTCTCCGTCGCCGTCGTCGCCGGAACGCGACGCCGCGACCTGGGCCGACGGCGGCGCCACCGTGACGAAGCCGCCGGAATCCCGTTCCGCGACGATCTCCTCGACGCCGCCCGCGCCGTAGAGCGTCACCCGGGCGATCCGGCGCGCGGCCTCGCCGGCGCGCGACCGGACGAGGAGAAGGTCAACGTGCTGCCCCTCGGCCAGCCCGGTGCGGGCATGCTCGCTGAAGGCGGCCAGGATGGCGGTCACGCTCGCCGGCTCGGCGCCGTTCGCCGCCAGCGCGTCGGCCAGAGTCTCGCCGCGCTTGAGCACGACGTCGCGCGTCTCGGTCAGGCTCAGGCCGGAGGCGGGCTGGGTCTCGGCGAGGTCGGTGATGTTCTCCGGGACGACCCGCACCTCGATCGCGTGGAACGGGTCGCGGCCCGTATCGGCGCCGGCGGCGGTCGCGGCGGCGTCGGCCGGCGCGGCGACCAGGATCTGCGAGAGCAGCCGCTGCGGCGCGAGCGGCGCGGCGATCCGCGGCCCCGTCTCGCGCGCCTCATCCGACTGCCTCTCCACGAGGGCCGTGACGTCCTCGTCGCTCAGGCCGGGCGCGTCGTCGGGAACCGGCGTGCCCGCGAGCGCGGAGCGCGTGATCGTGACCGTGGTCCCGGACGGATCGTCGACCGGCTCGTCTGCGACAGGGGCGACCTCTCCGTCCGCGGCGAGCTGGCGCGTCGGATCGAAGGGTGGGATCTGCCCGTCGACCGCGTCGCCGGAGGACAGGCTCGTGACCAGTCGCACGAAGGGCTGGGTCCGGATAATCTCGCGCTCGCCGACCTGGTGGGTCACCGGCGCGGAGAACTCCTCCCGGTCCGAGGCGACGAGTTGGCGCCGCACGAGGCGGTCGCCGCGCTGTCCGACCACGCCTTGCCCCTCCGCGACCTGGGCGGGCCCCTGGCGGAATGTCGGCTTGGCTGGCGCGAGATCGGTGTCGACGGACATGCGGAGCGCCGCCCCCATGAGGGCCGCGCCGCAGGTGGCGATCAGGCAGCTGGCGCAGAGCCAGCGCAGGTTCAGCCGTCGCCGGTCGAGCGGCGTCGTCACTCCGTGGGTCGGGGCCGCGACCGCGCTGCGCGACAGGGACCTGTGCAGAATGGGCAGCCCGCCGCGCGGTGCTCGTCCGCCCTCGTTCATCCGGTCCCCTCACGCTCAAGCTCGCCGCTTCGGCGGTGAGTGCGGCCTGAATGAGGCTGCGACTTGCGCCTGGCGCGACGCTCGTCCGCTCAAGGAGCGCACGTGTCGAACTCGGTACCGGCGGGCAGGACGGGGCATTCGTCGACCGCCCACGATCGTTTCGACCGGACTCCGCCACGGAGCCGGGGAACGCCCGGCGCAGATCGCTGTTGCCCCAGTCGCCACGGAGGGATCGGGGTCCGACCGCCGCGACTTCGGCACCTTGCCGCGACACATTCGGAGAACATGGTCATGGTCGACACGGACAGGGTCACGGGCGCCGCGCGCGCGTTCGGCGGGAAGGTGCAGGGCGCGGTCGGCGACGCCGTCGACTCGGACCGTCACGCGCTCGAGGGGCGTCTCCGGGAGGCGCAGGGCACCGCCGAGAATCTCTACGGCCAAGCCAAGGACGCCGTGCGGCACGCGGCCGACGAGGTCTCGGACCACGCCGCCGAGGCCTACGACCGGAGCCGCCACGTCGCCTGGGAAGGTCATCAGAAATCCGTCGAGTGGCCGCACGCCTCCCTGATCGTGGCCGGTCTCGTCGGCTTCGGTCTCGGTTTCCTCGTCAGCCGTCTCTGACACGGATCGCCGCGTGCCGCCGTCGGCTTCACGTCGACTGGATCGCGGGGCCGCGAGCGCCGTGCGCGATTAAGTCGGCACGGAGGCCAGGGCCGAGCCCGTGCCGCGGGAGGCGCGGGCCCCCTCTCCCGCGCGAGAGGGGGATGGCGCCGGTTCTCGACCGGGAACCGCCGTCCTAATCGAACCATCGCACATCGGTCGGAAGCGACCCGAGCGGGTTCAGGCACATGCCGCACGCAGCCGCCACGCCCGTCGGAAGCCCATCGGCGCTGCCTGGCCGATCCTTGCGGCACAGAGGGTGTCGGCGACCTGCGAGGGTCCACGCCCGAGTCCGGGAATGAGCCTCCAGTATCCACGCTGTTGGTAACTTGTGTTCCGTTATGGAACAGAGTCATTGGCTCTATTCTCGCTCTAGACACCGCTGAGAGGTGTCTAATGCATCAGTTTATCGGCCTATTTGCCATCTTCGTCACGCTGGCCGGCGTGCTCCACACCTGGGGTGCGCCGCGCTGGGCGATCGCCGGCCTCTGCCTGATCGGTCTCCTCGGCGTGTCGGCCACCGTCGTCGGCATTCAGCCAAAAGTGGCCCCGTCGCCGGTGTCCCAGGTGCAGTCGCTCAACGACGCAATGCAGCCCGTCTTCGAAGGCGTCTGGGACCCGCTGCGGCCCGGCCGGCTGCTGACGACGTCCCGGTAGCGTCTCCGGTCCGCCCGGGCTCCGCCGCGGGCCGCGGGTCCGGTTGGACAGCCCGCGCCGTACCCTAGAAGGTCGAGCGCGCCTCGATGCTGGAATAGTACCCGGAGCCCTGCACCCGATCCCGGACGTAGCCGGCGGCCACCGACATCTGGACGGGTCCGAAGCGGACGCCGGTCAGGTGGGCGCCGATCCGGTACTGGCGGAAGAAGTCGTCGCCGAGGAACAGCGCCTCGGGTCCGATATAGACGCCGTCGGCGAGCATGTAGCCGACGCGCAGGCGCGAGTAGTAGGCGTTGAACTTCGTCGAGTACGAGCCGTAGGCCGAGACCATGGTCCGGTCGGTCGGCGTCGCGTAGAAATTGCCCGCGACCTTCAGCCCTACGCCCGTACCGACGACCGGGTTGCCCGGATCGGGAATCGACAGCTGGTTGCTGCGGACGTTGAAGCCGATGAATCCTGCGAGGGCCGCGTCCTTCCAGACCCACTCGTAACCCGCCTGCAGGGCGCCTTCCTGCTGGTAGCCGGTGACCCGCGTCGCGACGGACCGGCCGGGATACGAGTAGGTGCCACCGATGGCGTCCACGCGGACCCGCAGGCCGTCCCGGGTGGGTGAGCCGTTCGGCGCGGCGGTCACCGTCACGGAGCCGAAGGCCGAGCTGTTCGACGTGACGCTGGTGGATCCGTCGACCGCGACGGCCCAGCTGTCGTCGACCGCCTGCTGCGAGGCGCCCGTGTACCAGTCGGCGCCGGCGCTGCGCGCCGGGAGGTCGGCGGCGGCGGCCTGCGTGGCGGAGGCCGCCGCGCAGGCGCACGAGAGGGCCAGAACGGTCGTGTACGGAGTGCGAGGACGTCGGGCAGCTGATTCCGCAGTCCCGCCCATATTCGAAAGCTCCGTTAAGGTACGATTTACGCTTTAACCAACACTCGTCGACAATAGTTAACATCCACTTTTGGAAGGACTGAGTTTCGATCAGGGCGTCGGCGCGGAGAGCGAGCGCGAGAACCGCGCGGTCGCTCAATCGGGCGGGATGCGCGGCGATCAGGCCGCGCGCGCGCGGACCGCGGCGTCAAGGACGACCTGCAGGTCCTCGTTGCGGAAAGGCTTGTCGATCCGCAGGAAGGCGTCGGCGGAGCGCGGCAGCTGACCGTGTGGGCTGGCGAGGATGACCCGGATCTGCGGGTAGCGCTCGACCACGGTGGCGGCGAGCTGGAGGCCCGCCATCACCGGCATCGATTGATCGACGATCATCGCGTCGAAGGCGGCGTCGCGGGCGAGGATCTCGAGGGCGTGCGCCCCGGAGGCGGCCTGGACCACCGCGTGGCCGAGATCGGCGAGGACCTCTGCGACGCTGGCCCGCACGAGGCCGTCGCTCTCCACGAGCAGGATCTTCAGCCCCGCCGCGCGGATCGGAGGGAGCGTGGTGACGGCCGGGGGCGCGGCGGGCAGCCAGAACTCGGCCAGGAACGGCTCGGCGCCGGTCCCGTCGCGGATCAGGCGCCAGTGGCCGCCGGTCTCGGTCACGAGCGCCGCGGCCGCCGCGAGGGTCGGGCCTGCTGCCGTCGGCAGCGGCGCGGCCTCGGGTCGGCGACCGCTGCTGACGAGCACGCGCACGTAGGCCGCAACTTCCGCCGCGGCGCCCATGTCCTCGGGGGTGCCCTCGACGGCCGCGATGGCGAAGCCGGCGAGGCCGGCGTCGCGGATATGGAAGGCCAGGTTGAGGAGCAGCAGCTCCAGCACGCGCTCGCTGCACAGGACGGGCGGCAGACCGGCGGGGATGCGGTTGAGGACCGGCATCTCGCCGAGGGCGTTCGCGGCCAGGAACGGCAGGTAGCCCTCGAAGGTGGTGGCGAGGTCGGTCTCGGCGAGGGTGATGCCGGTCTCGTCGCCGCGCACGAGGTGCAGCATCCGGCGGGTGAGCGCCGCGCCCCGGCGCGCGCCGGCCGTCGCCCGCCCCACCAGCCGTTCCTGGTCGTCCCCGAGGGTGTGGCGCCGCGCCAGCAGCGTGAGATTCGTCAGGACGACGGTCAGGACGTCGTTGAACTCGTGGACGATGCCGTCGGTCACCCGCCGCAGGACGAGGTTGCGACGCGGCTCGACGGGCTGCGGCAGGGTCGCCCCCTCGCCGCCCGGCAGCTTCCGCATCAGGGCGAAGAGCCGCCGATCGCCCTTGGCGTCGGCGAGGCACAGCAGCCTCACTTGGACCTGCTGCTCCGGCCAGTCGCGGAGGTGCAGGGTCACGTCGTGCGGGCCGTCGGCCGCGAGGGCGGCGTCGCGCGCCCGGTCGAGCACGGGCCGGTCCTCGGCGACGAAGCAGGCGGCGAACGGGGCGGCGACGGGGGCTCCGTCGTCGCCGGCCGCGCTCCGCGAATCCAGCAGGGTCCGGCCGGTGTCCGGATCGATCTCGCAGCAGGCCCAGCCGGAGACCGCCTCGAAGGTTGTCAGCCGCGCCTTGAGGCGCGCGACCTCGGACCCGGCGCCGGCCATCTGCAGCCCGGCACTGCGGCGATGCCCCGCGAAGACGTCCGAGAGCGCCGCGAACTCGCCGATCCACGTGCGGGGCGCTTCGGTCTCGCCCTCGCCCCTCAGGAGGCGGCGCAGCGGTCGCGTCAGCCGCTCTCCCGCGACGAAGCCGAGCGCGGCCGCGCAGAGGATCAGGGCGAGCCCGACGCCGAGCATCCGCCAGTCCGGCGACGCGGCGAGCGCCGCGCCGGAGGGCACGGACTGCGCCGTCACCAGCCATCCCGGCGAACCGATCTCGGCCGCGACACGCATCGGCGTCGTGGCCGAGACGGCCGTCGTCCGGAATGGGCTCGTGGCCCCCGACAGGACCCGGCTGTCCGGGGTGGCGACGAGGAAGCCGAGGGTCTCGGGCAGCGCCGCGGCGCGCCGCACCTCCTCCTCGACCTTGGTGAGATAGCTCGGGTCGGCGTCGAGGCGCAGCAGGCCGTCCTGACCGCGCTCGCCCAGCGCGACGGCGGTCCCGAACGGCGAGTCGGCCTCCGCCCCGTCGCTGACCACGATGACCCCGGCCGCGCGGCCGCGCAGGAACCACGTCTGCCGCGCGACGCTGCTGCCGACGCGGCGCTCGTCCCGGGCCGCCAGCACGGTACCGTCGGGCGCGACGAGGACGGCGTCCCGGTAGACCGGGTTGAGGTCGAGCCACCCGCGCAGGCGCGCGGCGCGCTGGTCGGCGGAGAGCAGGCCCTCGTCGTCGCGGAGCATCAGGGCGGCGTTGCGCGCGTCGACGACGGTCTGCCGCAGCCGCGCCGCGAGGGCGGCGACGTAGGCGCGCGAGGCCGAACCGACCATCTCCTGCGGGGACGCCGCGGGTCCGGGCCGCGCGGCCGGGACGACGATCAGGACGGCGGCCGCGAACCCCGCCGCCGCGGCGATCGCCACCTGCAGAGCGTTGAGCAATCCGAGGGAGATCTGCAGCGGCTTCGCGGTCATCCGTACGCCCGGGGGTCGGTCCCGAGCGAGGCGCGATTTTCGTTAAGGGTCGATTAAGGCCCGCGGCGCAACCCGGCCGTGCCCCCCGACGCGGGCGCGTTCCGCCGGGCGGGTCGTTCCGATTATCCATGGCGCTCTACGTCGCCTGCGCCGCACCGAAGCCGTTTATAGCGAAGATTTAGAACGGAATATTAATGTATTCGGCGCAACGGCGCGTCCCGGTCTCGTTCTCGCAGCCCGATCGACTTTGCCACGCCGGGCATCATCTGGGTTGCCCACATTCCTAAGTTAACCGTAATTTCCGGCCAAGTGGAGTGGGCTGGATATTACGAATGGGTTTGTTCATTGACCATCGTCGCTGTACAAACCCGGCGGTAGAGCCGTTGCACCTCGATCCGAGGGATTTTTGGCCCGGGAGGCTGTAGCGTGAGGCAGGCGTTGCGTTGGCTGGCCTGGGTTGGGGCGACAGTCGCCAGCCTCGCCCTGCTCAGCCAGCCGGTCGGGACGCAGGCCCAGCTCGCCATGAGCCTCGCCGCCATGGCGGTGATGATCGTGCTGTGGGCCGTGCTCGACGGGCCGCGCACGCGGTTCGTCTTCATGGCGCTCGGCAGCCTCGTGGTGCTGCGCTACATCCTGTGGCGGCTCACCAACACGCTGCCCTCGCCGGGCGACCCGGTCAGCTTCGGCTTCGGCCTGATCCTGCTGGTGGCCGAGCTCTACTGCGTCTTCATCCTGTTCGTCAGCCTGATCATCAACGCGGACCCGCTGCGGCGCGACCCGCCGCCGGCTGCCCCGGCCGCCGACCTGCCCACGGTCGACGTGTTCGTCCCGAGCTACAACGAGGATGCCGCGATCCTCGCCATGACCCTGGCGGCGGCGCGACAGCTGAACTACCCGCCCGAGAAGCTCACGGTGTGGTTGCTCGACGACGGCGGTACCGACCAGAAGTGCAGCGATGCCGACCCGGCCAAGGCCGCGGCGGCGCGCGCCCGTCGGGGCGAGCTGCAGGCGCTCTGCGACGAGCTCGGCGCCCGCTACCTCACCCGCGCCCGGAACGAGCACGCGAAGGCGGGCAATCTCAACAACGGTCTCGCCCATGCCCGGGGGGACCTCGTGGCGGTGCTGGACGCCGACCACGTCCCGTTCCGCTCGTTCCTGACCGAGACCGTCGGCTATTTCGCGCAGGATCCGCGCCTGTTCCTCGTGCAGACGCCGCACGCGTTCCTCAACCCCGACCCGGTCGAGCGCAATCTGCGGACCTTCGAGCGCATGCCCTCGGAGAACGAGATGTTCTACGCGGTCACGCAGCGCGGCCTCGACAAGTGGAACGGCTCGTTCTTCTGCGGCTCGGCGGCCCTTCTGCGCCGCACCGCCCTCGACGAGGCCGGCGGCTTCTCGGGCATCACCATCACGGAGGATTGCGAGACCGCCTTCGAGCTGCACTCGCGCAACTGGAACAGCGCCTACGTCGACAAGCCGCTGATCGCCGGCCTGCAGCCCGACACACTGGCGGACTTCATCGGCCAGCGCTCCCGCTGGTGCCAGGGGATGTTCCAGATCCTGCTGCTGAAGAACCCGGCCTTCCAGAAGGGCCTCAAGCCCATTCAGAAGATCGCCTACCTCTCCAGCATGACCTTCTGGTTCTTCCCGATCCCGCGGCTGATCTTCATGTTCGCGCCGCTGCTGCACATCTTCTTCGACCTGAAGATCTTCGTGGCCAGCGTGGACGAGTCGATCGCCTACACGCTGACCTACATCATCATCAACTTGATGATCCAGAACTATATATACGGCAAGTTCCGATGGCCGTTCGTGTCGGAACTCTACGAGTACATCCAGGGGGTCTACCTGGCCAAGGCGATCGTCTCGGTCATCGCGTCGCCCCGCAAGCCGACCTTCAACGTCACCAACAAGGGGGCGACCCTCGACCACGACCACATCTCGTCGCTCGCCCTTCCGTTCTTCCTGATCTACCTGCTCCTGATGCTCGGCTGCGCCGTCGCGGCGTGGCGCTACCTGTACGAGCCCGGCGTGACCAACCTCATGCTGGTGGTCGGGCTGTGGAACTTCTTCAACCTGCTCACCGCGGGCGCGTCCCTCGGGGTCTGCGCCGAGCGGCGCCAGCTCGAGCGCACGCCCTCCCTGGCGATTGATCGCCGCGGCGTCCTCACGGTCGCCGGGCACAGCGTCGACGTCTCGATCGAGCGCGTCTCCGCCGAAGCCTGCACCCTGCGCCTCCTCGGCGGCGCCCTCGATCCGGGGCTCACGCGCCCGCCGCTGCGGGGGACGCTCAGCGTCGAGCCGACGGCCGGCGCGCGCCGGACCGCGCCGCTTCCGGTGCACCTGGACCAGGCGACACGCGACGGACAGGAGCTCGTCATGCGGGTGAACTTCGGCACGCTGGCCATCCGCGACTACCCGGCGCTCGCGGGACTCATGTACGGGGACGCTGAGGCGATGCGGCGCTTCCAGCTCCGGCGGCGGCGGCACAAGGACATTCCGACCGGCACGCTGCAATTCGCGTGGTGGGGCCTGGTCGAGCCGTTCCGCGCGCTCCGCTATCTTCTCGCGAGCCGACGCCCCAGGCCCGTCGAGATCGAGGAGGCGCCGATCTACGACGCACCGCACGACGCCGCCGCGGCACCGGCGCCGGCTCCGGTGCCGTCCGTCCCGGCACCGGCGGCCCCCGTTGCGGCGCCGTCGCTGCCCGCGACCGCCAAACCCACCGACATCGAGAGCGGGGACGACTGGGTCCGCCTGATGATGGATTACGAGAACGAGCGCACCCTGGCCGAGCTTCGCGGCCGGCGCACGAGCGCGGCGTGACGGCGATGGGTGCTCGGCTCCGCCTCCCCGTGCTGGGACTGCTGCTCGGTCTCGCGAGCGTTCCTGCCCTGGCCCAGAGCTTCCTGGGCTCGGGGCCGGCGGAACGGCTGACGGTCCCGCCGAGCGGCAACGCCCTGCGCGCGCCGTCCGAGGACGGGTCGGGCCCCGCGCGCCGGCCGGACGCGTCGGCGACGGAGACGCGGCCGACCGCGCGCCCGTACGAGCCGCCCCGGACCGCCGCGCCTCAGACGGTGCCGCGCGCGGCGATCCAGGCGACCATCGCGCCGGCGCGCCGGCTTCCGTCCGGCCCGCGCGGCTTCCGCCTGACCGGGGAAGAGGATTCTCTGCGCTACCCCGTCTACCTCACCGAGGCGCAGACGCGGGGACCGGCACGGCTGCGCCTCTCCTACCTGTCGGCGATCTCGGTGGCGCCGGAGAGTTCCGAACTCGCTGCCTTCGTCAACGGGACGAAGGTCGGCTGGACCCGCATCCAGGCGCCCGGTGCCGTGAAGGTGGTGGAGTTCGCCATCGGCGACGGCGTGCTGAAGCCCGGCTACAACGCCGTCACCTTCACCGCCAGCCAGCGCCATCGCGTCGACTGCTCGGTCGGGGCGACCTACGAATTGTGGACGCAGATCGATCCGTCGCGATCCGGCCTCGTGGTCCCGCCGGCGACCGACATGGACGTCCGGTCTCTCGCCGCCGCGGAGCCGGACGAGAGCGGCGCCCTGCCGATCCAGGTCATCCTGAACGAGCGCCCGAACCTCGCTCGCCTGGAGCGCATGATCGAGGCAGTGCAGGCCCTCGCCCTCGTGGGACGGGTCGCCCGTCCGACGGTGACCTTCGGCCCTCCACTGCAGGGCCGAAACGGCATCAACCTCGTCGTCGGTACAGCCTCCGAGATCGCCGGCATCGAAGGCGTTCCCGAACTCGGGCCGATCAGCGGGCCCCGCCTCGCCATCCTGCCGGCGCGGCCGAACACACCGCCGACCCTGGTCGTCACCGGGGCCCGCGACGAGGACGTCCGTCAGGCCATCACCAACCTCGCCGTCCCACCCGACAACGGGACGCCGGGCGGGCTCAAGGCGGTCCAGCTGTTCCGCGGCTACATGGTGCACGGCGGCGAGAATCTGACGCTCGACCGCCTCGGCGTGACGTCCCGCGAGTTCTCGGGGCGCCTGCTCCATGTCGGCTTCGCCCTCCGCTTTCCCGGGGATTTCGTCCCGGCCGATTACGGCAAGGTGATGCTCCACCTGGCCGGGGCCTACGTGGCCGGGCTCTCCTCGGAGGCCCGCATCGTCATCGACATCAACGGGCGCAACGCGGCCAGCGTCCCGCTGCCCGACGGGCGCGGCGAGGTGTTCGACGACAGCGCGATCCCCCTGCCCTTCAGCCTCTGGCGCCCGGGGGTGAACCACGTCGAGATCTCGGCGCAGTTGCCGAACGCCGCCGACCAGGTCTGTGACACCCTCAGCCCGGCGGCCAAGCAGGCGCGCTTCCTGTTCCTCGACCGCTCGCGGATCGAGATCCCGCATTTCGCCCGGGCGGCGCGCAGCCCCGACCTCGCGGCGATCAAGGGGGGCGCCGTACCGTTCGTCGTCCCGGGGCAGCGCGCGCGCCTCGTGCTGCCGACGCCCGACCGCGACAGCGCCGACGCGGCCGCGACCCTCGCCGCCCGACTGGCGATGGCGGCCGAGCGCGTCATCGATTTCGAGGTCGTCACCCAGCAGCAGGTCGTGTCCGACACGAGCCAGCTCGTGGTCGCGCCCGCCCGCGCCCTCGACCCGGCGCTCCTGGAATCGGTCGGTTTCGATCCGCAGCAGGTCCAGCGGGTCTGGGAAGGCCGCGCCGACATGGTCGCCACCCCGGGCCAGTTCGGTCCCGAGGGCGTGCTCACCCTCGATCGGCTGCGCCGCAACCTCCCGATGCGTTGCGCCCTGCCGACCCTGATCCCGCAGGTGCGCCCGGCGCAGCCCGCCCCGGCCCAGCAGGCGCCGCCGTCCCAGGGCGAGACGAGCGCCGGGCCCTCCCCGGCCACGGCCCCGGCCCCCTCGCCGGGCTCCGCGTCGGACCGTGAACTCATCGACCGCTGGGAGGCGTCGACACGCGGCTCGCGCCAGATCTGGGCGGCCCTGGACAGCGTCTGGAACGAGATCACCGGCACGGTGCGCTCCCTGCGCCAGACGATCACGGCGCAGGTGAAGCCGGACGAGACGGTCGAGGTTCCGGCCACGGCCTCGCTGCTCATCGCCGAGGGACCCCCGGTCCAGGCGAGCAACACCGTGATCGTGACCGCGCCGAACGCGTCGCTGCTGAAGGCGTCCGTCTCCTGCCTCGTCGACCCGGTGGTCTGGGCGAGGCTCGGCGGCAGCGCCGCCTTCCTCGACGCGTCGAACGGCACGCTGGTGACGTCCCGGCCCGAGCGGATCGAGATCGTCGAGACGCAGCCGCGATCTCTGCCGAACCTGCGCCTCGTGTCCGCGGCTTGGCTGTCGATCAACACGGAATACTACGTGGGCATGACCCTCGCGATGGCTCTCTGCCTCGGCCTGGCCACCACGAGCCTCGTGCGCAACGTCGGCAGGAAGAATCCATGAGCCGCCGCGCCCGCACCCCCCTCGCCGCAGCTTTCCTCGCCGCGGCGATCCTGCCCGCGGCGGCCGCCTCGCCCCAGGACGAGCCCGCCGTGCCTCCGAGTACCGCGCAGCCGGGCACGCAGCCCGCGCAGGCGCCCCGGACCGCGATTCAGGGGCTCGCCGGCAAGCTCGGCAACGACGCCGCGTGGCGGGCCTACCGCGCGCGGTTCATCACCGACCAGGGGCGCGTGGTCGACACCGCGAACGGTCAGATCAGCCACAGCGAGGGCCAGGGCTACGGCATGCTGCTCGCCGTGGCGGCCGGTGATCGGGTCAGCTTCGAGCGGATCTGGGGCTGGACCCGGGCCAATTTGATGGTCCGCGGCGACGAGTTGCTGGCGTGGCGCTGGTCACCCGACAAGCGTCCGGCGGTGAGCGACATGAACAACGCCACCGACGGCGACATCCTGATCGCCTGGGCGCTCACCGAGGCGGCCGAGGCCTGGAACGAGCCGAGCTACCGGACCGCCGCGCGCCGGATCGCCATCGAGTTCGGGCGCAAGACCATCCTGTTCCGGGACTCGCACGGGGCGCTGCTGCTCCCCGCGGTCTCGGGCTTCTCGGCCCGGGAGCGCCCGGACGGTCCGCTGATCAACCTCTCCTACTGGATCTTCCCCGCCTTCCCACGCCTCGCCCTCGTCGCGCCGGAATACGACTGGGCGGCCCTGACGCGCAGCGGCCTCGCCCTGCTGCGGCAGTCGCGCTTCGGTCCGAGCAACCTGCCCACCGAGTGGATCTCCGCCAAGGAGGCGCCTCGTCCCGCAAATGGCTTCCCGCCGCTGTTCTCCTACAACGCCATCCGGATCCCGCTCTACCTCGTCTGGGCGGGGCTGGTGCGGCCCGACGACCTCGCGCCGTTCCAGGCCCTGTGGTCGGGCGCCGATCGGGAACGGCTGCCGATCGTCGACACCGGCGACGGGCGGAAGGTCGAGTGGCTCACCGAGGCCGGCTACATGGGGCTCCCGGCCCTGGTGGCCTGCGCCCTCGACGGGACGCCCTTCCCCGAGGATGCGCGCGGCGACATCGGCAACCAGAACTACTACCCGGCCACTCTGAGCCTCCTCGCCCTGACCGCGGCCCGCATGCGTTACCCGTCATGCCTGAAGTCCTGACCGGTCGTCCGCCGGCATGTCTCCGACCGGCCGCGCCCTGCCTCCTGATGCTGGCGCTGTCCACCGCGCCGGCCGCCGCGCAGGTCGACGCGCGATCCGGTCCCGCGCCGCAGTCTCCCGCCGCGCCGACACGGTCCGAGCCCCGCATCGTCTACGGCGACGGCCCGCGCGCGCCGGCGATCCTGGCCGACCCGGCCACGTCGCGCACGACCGACATGGTCGACGAGAGCGCGCTGCGCTACTACGCGGCCCAGAAGCAGACGGCTCGGATGAAGGCCGAGATCGCCCGCCTGAAGCGGCTCTATCCCGGCTGGAACGAGCCGCCGGACCTCAACGCGCTGCAGCCGAGCCCGCCCGAAGAGGCGCCCCTTTGGGACCTCTTCACCGCGGGGCGGTTCGACGACCTGCGCGCGGCGATCGTCGCGCGCAGGTCGATCGACCCCGCGTGGCAGCCCTCCGAGGAGCTCGCGCGCAAGCTCCGCCGGGCCGAGTTCCGGTCCCGGATCACGGCGCTCACCGGCAAGGACGCCGACGCGATCATCGACCTATACCGCGCCGATTCCGGCGCCCTCGATCCGCTCGACGTCCAGAGCATCTGGATGGTCGCCGACGCCCTGGGCGATACCGGCTCGGGCGACGAGGCCTTCGAGCTCTACAAGTCGATCCTCGACGGCAACGCCGATTCCGGCGTGCGCCTCGCGACCATCCAGAAGGCGATGGCGCATCTGCGCATGGCGCAGGCGGAGCGCCTGATCGAGATGGGGCATCGGGGCGCGAACGGGGCGTCGGAATTCGACGCGATCCGCCTGGACATCACCCGTGCCCGGATCGCGGCCTTCCTGCACGAGGAGAGCGCCGAGACCCCGACCCCCGCCGATCTCGCGGCCTTCCAGGCCGTCGCCCGCAAGAGCGGCGATCCCACCCAGACGAGCCTCCTCGGCTGGTACGCCTACAAGCGCCGCCAGTTCCGGGAGGCGCTCGAATGGTTCAAGCAGGCGATCGCCCGGGGCGGCGACGCGATGGTCGCCCACGGGCTCGCCCTGACCCTGCGCCAGCTCGACATGGCGCGCGAGGCCGAGGAAGTCGCCTACGCGTGGCGCGACAAGTTCGTGGGCAACGAGCTGCTCTACATCGACATCCTGGAGCAGAAGCTGACGCTGCCCCGCCCGCCCGCGATCGAGCCCGCGCGCATCGCCCGCTACGCCCAGGTCGTGACGGCCTCCACCTCGGGCGAAGGCGCCCAGGGGCTGGCGTGGTACGCCTACAATTCCTGCCAGTTCGACACGGCGCTGGAGTGGTTCCAGCGGGCAGTCGCCTGGATGCCGAGCGAGGGGACCGTCTTCGGCTACGCCCTCACGCTGCAGCGCCTGAAGCGGCAGCGTCCGTACCTCGAGGTCGTGAACCGCTACGACGGCCTCTTCGCGAAGGTGGTCGACCTGCTGTTCCGCGAGAATGCCGGCGGGTCGCCGCTGCCCTGCGACCCCGTGCCCGCCGCCACCGGGCCCGCACCCGGGCGGCACGCCGCGCCCGCGGCGCGGGTCGAGACGCCGCCGATCAACCGGGTGCCGCGGCCGGACCTGCCGCCGGCCGGCGCGGACGCCAAGCCCCTCGCCGTGCAGCGCAACGAGTTCCCCCTGGCGGTCTCCATGGAGAACGCGCTCCGCTACCCGCCGCCGGGGCTCGTGCGGGTCCTGGCCGAGCCCGTTCCCGCGGGGACCTACGCCCGCGAGCCCGCGACCCCGGTGCCGCCCCTGGTGGCCCGGCGCGTGCCCGGCGCGGGCCCGATGCCCTACGAGCGGTTCGGCTACGCCCTGCTCCCGGACTATCGCGGCGTCGACAAGCCCGAATTCCTGTCGCCGCCCGCCGCCGGCACCCTGTGGCAGGACCAGCAGGCCGAGCGCGGGCGACCCGAGAATTCCGAGGCGAAGCGGTTCCAGCTGCCCGCGCGCTCGGCCTACGACACCTCCGCCACGACCGAGCGGACCACCCCGTGAGGCGCGCCGCGATCCGTACGGCCCGGCTCTGCGCCCTGGCGTGTCTCCTTCTGCCCGCCGTCGCGCGGGCGCAGACGGTCCCGGTCCTGACCCTGCCCGGCGCCGGGACGCTGACCGCGGTGATCGAGACGCGCGAGCGCGACGGGTTCGATCAGCGGCTGCGCTATGCCGGCGGCGACGGTCGCAACCACGCCGAGATCGCCCTGCGCCGGGAGACCGCCGACCTGCTCCTCGCCTTCCCGCCGCGGCTGGCCAAGCCCAGCGAGTTCGGGATCGCGGGGGAGATCGCCGTCCGGTTTCCCGGGCAGGCGATGACGGTGCGGCCGCCGCTGCGGAACGCCTACGGCCCGGTGGGCATCGCGCTCGGCGCCGACTGCCTCTACGCGTGGCAGTGGATCGAGAGCGGACGCGGCGCCGCGTCCGCCGGCGGGCAGCCGCCCGCTCTGTTCCAGGCGGAGCCGCTCGCGCGCCGCGCGATCTCCCTGCGGATCCGGCTGTGCCGCACGGCCGAGGCCAGCCTCGGCGACCTCGTGCGGGCGGTGGAGGGCCTCAGGATCGCCCTGCCCGGCACCCGCCCCCCGCCGGTTGTCGCGCGCGTCCCGCCGCGTCGGGTCGCGCCGCGGGCCGCCATCCGCCGCCCGAGCCGGCCGGCCGCGGCCGAGGCACGCCGAGACGAGGTTCCGCCGGTGCGGACGCCGGCCGCGTCACCGCCGCAGGTGCCCGCGGCGTCGCCCGTCGCGCCACCCGCGGCGCCGCCGGTCGCGCCGCCGGCACCGTCCCCGAGCGCCGGGGCGCCGGATCAGAAGCGCTACATCGTGCCGCCGACCCCCCAGACCCCCGCACCGGTGCTGCCGGAGCCGGGCGGCCAGCGCTACATCACCGAGGGGAGCGGCAGCGGGATCGCACCGAAGCCGGCGCCGGGGCAGGCCCCCGGCGAGACCTTCTTCCGCGACCTGCCGCCGGAGGCCTATCGGCCGCCGAACTGAGTTCAAGTCCGGGCGCCCGCCTCGGATCTGAGCCGTCAGAGCACGAAACGCCCGAGCTCGTTCGCCGGGAAGGTTCGGAAGCGCCGGTATCCGCCCTGGACGGCCTGGGCGAGGGACGCGACGCCCGCGAGATCGCCCGCCTCGGCCCTGCGGGAATCCGCTTCGGTCAGGACGAGGCCCACCGTGATCGAGACCGCGCTGATCGCGACCGGCACGGCGAGAACGTGTCGGCCGGTCAGCCCGTCGGAGGCGACCACGTCGACCGCGTAGAGGCTGAACAGGTAGGCGCGCTCCGCGATCAGCGTCCGCGCCTCCGCCAGGACGTAGCGCGGCTCCTCCCCCGACAGCCGGCGATATCGGGAGATGTCCGGTGCCATCGCTCCCCCGAGCGGCGAGCCTTGGCGGATTCAGGCGGCGATCAGGCGGCGATCCGCTCCGGCTTATCCTCGCTCGCGGCCAGCTCCGGCCCGGCGGGGTCCCGGCTGGCGCGGAAATGATCGAGGATGCTGTCGCCCAGACCGTCGAGCACGAGGTCGGTCGCGGCCTGGACCTCCGGGTCGACCTCCTCGGGCCGGTACCAGGCCAGGATCTGCTCGGGCAGCGCGTCGAGGATCGCGCCCACCGGGTTGACCGGCTCGGCCTCGGCAGGCCCGTCCGCGGCGTCGGCGATCGCCACGACGACCGGGGTCGCCGTATCGGTCTCCTCCGCGAAGGCGGTCCGGCGCTGGCTCTCCAGGGCGGCGCGCCACGCGGCGTCGGCGGCCTCGGCCTCACGGCGGGCGGTCTCGCGCGCCAGCGCCTGGGCGGCGATGGCGCGGGCCACCTCGCGCGCCTCGTCGCGGGCCGCCTCGGCCTCGTAGCGGTTGAGCAGCGTGATGACCGGGTGCATCTCCGGATCCGACAGGTCGCCGCAGGCTCCGATGGCGGATTCGATGAGGCGCCGCGACAGGCCGGTGCCCCGGACCGGGGCCGCCGCGCGGGCGAGTTCCTGCCAGGCGGCGAGCGCCGCCTGCATCGCCGGCAGGAGCGCTTCGGGCAGCCCGGCGCGGTCGTGCAGGTCCGCGAACAGGCGCGGGTCGCGCATGGCCCGGGCGACCCCGGCATGATCCTGCCCCGACAGGTCGGCCAGGGCGGCGAGCGCGAAGTCCGTCCGGCCCGAGAGCACGGCGCGCAGGATCAGGCCCGCGGTCAGCTGCCGGCTTGCGCGCAGATGGGTCACCAGCCGCGTCACGGCGGCCGCGCCGAAGCCCTCGCAAGCCTCGAGCGCGACGCGCTCGCCGGCCTCGCGGCTCATCCGGTCCAAGCGCTCGGCGCCGAGCCAAGCGCGGTCGGTGACGAAGTCGGTGAGCGCCCGCGCCACCGCGATCCCGAGGGCATGGCGCACCTCCGGCGGCAGGTCGGCGCGGGCGAGGAGCGCCTCGCGCAGGGCGGCCTCGTCGCCGCGGCGCTCGATCATGCGCAGCATCCGGCCCGCGGTGATCTTCGCCGTCGGATTGGCCGCGAGTACGACCAGCGTGTCGGTCTCGCCGATCTCCGCCAAGGCGCCCGCGACCGCGTGCGAGAGGTGGTGCCGGGCGGCGATCACCGCGCGGGTGGCCTCGTCACCGAGGGCGGCCGCGTCCACGAGGTCGGCGTCGGTGAGGACCGGCGAGCGGGCGAGCACCGGCCGCGCCACCTCGGGAACGTCGGAGGACAGAGCGACGACCAGCGGGCGCGGCGCCCGCGCCGAGGCCGCGCAGGTCTCGGCGAGCGCCCGGCGCACGAGCGGCGACGGGTCGTCGAGGAGCGCGAGCAGCGCGGTCTTGGCCTCCCAGGCCGCGTCGGCGCCCAGGTCGCCGTAGAGGTAGGTCCGGGCCAGCGTCGCGGTCGCCTCGGCCCGGCGCTCGGCCGAGGCGTCCTGCGTCCAGGCCAGAAAGTCGCGGATGATCATCGACCGCTCCGGGGGGCGAACAGGCTGGTCCTGCTGCCGGACATGGACGCCGCGGCCGCGAGTTCCGCGGGTCGGCGGGGCGGCAGCGGCGGATTGAGGAGGGCGGCGCCCGGCGGCGTCGCCGCCGGTCCGGCCGCTGCGCCCGTGACGGCATCCGTGATGGCACCCGTGACGGCGGGCTCCGCGACGGCGACGCGCGGTGGCGGCTCGGCTTCGGAGCGCGGGAAATAGGTCGGCGCCGCGTGCTGCACCGGCGCGGCGCTGTTGCGCGCCTGCCAGAGACGGGCCGCGGCGTCGGAGGCCGCGCCGCGCTGGTCCGTCTGGAACAGGCTGCGCAGGTCCGAGGTCCCGCCGAACGCGGTCGCCGCGCTGGCGTAGGCCGAGACGGCCTGCGGCGCCGCGGCGCCGTCCTGGCGCAGGCCGGTCAGGTCGGTGGCGGCGGCGCCCTGGGCCGCCGCCGAGAGGCTGGCATAGAGTTCGGCAGCACTCCGCGGCCGGCCGGCGCGGTCGTAGAACAGCGCCCGGTTGGCGCCGGCCGCCTCCGGCAGGTCGAGGGCGGCGGCGCGCTCCGGGAAGGCGCGGGCGGTCGAGATCAGGGCGGCCGCGCCCTTCGCGCCCAGCACGTGGGCCGCGTAGAGATCGCCCGCGGTCGGCTCGCGGCCGAGGGCGCCCGTGAGGGCGTCGGCATTCTGCTGGGTCAGCGCGCCGGCCAGCGTCGCGGAGATCTTGGGATCGCGGCGCAGGTCGAGGATCGCCTGCCGCTGGCCCGCGTCGGGAACCGTGTAGGTGCCGTCCGACTGCCGGGTGATCGCGTCGGCCTGCGCCTGCAGGCCGAGCCGCGGCCCGGCATTCTTCATCACGCCGAGCCAGGTCTGCTCGATGAACTGGAACAGGCCGGTGGCCGAGGAGGTGCCGGCCTTGGCGGCGGGATCGAGGGCGGATTCCCGCCGCGCCGTGGCGAGGAGATAGTCGAAGCCGACGCCGCTCGCCGTCGCCCCGTCGCGGATGGCCTGGACCACCGGCCCGGAGGCTGGCGTGCCCGGCAGCGCCCGCGCCTGGGGCGGCGGGCTCTCCGGTGGGCTCGACGGCGTGGTGAACAGGAACATCCGGGCGGGCACGGTGCTGGAGACCGCCCGAACCTGCGCCCGCTATGGTAAACAAGTCCTCAATCGGCCGCGCGCGACCGGTTCCTGTTTCAGGACCCGGTGAACTCCCCCGCGCCCTTCGGCCGGCGCATCTGGAAGCGCGTGTCGGCGGTGGCGTGGAAGTAGTCGAAGTACCCGCCGCGCATGATCGGGTGCATCGCCGCCGTATCGACCATTCCGTCCGCGACGTATCGCTCGTCGACGTAGATCGACACCACCTGCCCGATCACCAGGAAGTTCTCCGCCTCCCCGCCCGAGAGGGGCACCAGCGGCACGGTCTGGAGCCACCGGCACTCCAGGGCCGCCGGCGAGGCGGCCACGCGCGGCGGCCGCACCTTCTGCGAGGGCGCGGTCTCCAGGTTGGCGAAGGCGAACTCGCTCGTTCCGCGCGGCAGCGGCGCCGAGGAATCGTTCATCCCGTCGCGCAGGTCCCAGGTGGCGAGACTGCAGACGAACTCCCGGCCCTCCTCGGCGAAGGTCATCGCGTCCTTCCGGCCCGAGGAGGAGAACGCGACCATGTTGTCGGCCACGGCGTTGAAGAACGAGTAGGGCGCGAGGTTGAGCGCGCCCGCGCGGTTCATGGCGCTGATCCAGCCGATCGGTCGCGGCGCGACGATGGCCTTCAGCGGGTTGTGCGGGAGGGCGCGCGACTCGCGCGGCAGGTCGAGGTCGTAGTGCACGGCCGGTCCCTTCACAGGTAGGTGACGATCTCGTCGAGGGCCGGCCGCGGCCGGTCGGAGGGCACCTCACGCGCCCGGCCGATATGGACGAAGCCGGCGAGCTTCTCGGTGGGCACGAGGCCGAGGGCGTCGAGCACGCGGCGGTCGTAGGCGAACCACTCGGTCAGCCACGACGTGGCGAAGCCGGCGGCGTTCGCGGCGATCACGAGGTTCATGGTGGCGGCACCGGCGGAGAGCACCTGCTCCCAGTCCGGAATCTTCACGTGCGGACCCGCCCGCGAGACCACCGCGACGACGACCGGCGCGTGGGTCAGGCGGGCGCGTTCCTGCGCGAGCCGCTCGGGCGCCGCGTCGGGATTGTCGGCCGCGAAGGTCGCCGCGATGACCTCGCCCACCTTCGCCCGGGCCTCGCCGGCGATGACGATGAAGCGCCAGGGCGCGAGCTTGCCGTGGTCGGGCACTCGCGAGGCGGCCGTCAGGATGGATTCCAGCTGCGCCCGGTCGGGCCCGGGCTCGTCCAGCAGCGCCGGCGGCACCGAGCGTCGGGTCTTCAGGAGATCGAGGGTGGCGGTCATGCGCTCCGTCCCGGTATCGCGTCCCGACCGGGATGTGGCATGCGCGGGCCGCCGGTGGAAGAGCGGCCTTGCCGCCGCCACGGTCGGGAGTCAGAGGCAGGCCCGGACGATCCGGTGTCGCGACCGGCGAGACGAGCAGAGAAGGGCCGACCGATGCGCATGAGGCTTGCAGCGACCGCGCTGGCGATGCTCGCCGCCGGCCCGCCGGCCGCGCTCGCGCAGCAGGACCCGTTCCAGAACCGGCTCGGCGGCGCCCTGCCCTCGCCGTCGATCACCACCCCGAACCTGCCGCCGTCCCTGCCCCCGGCCGAGCCGGACGCGCAGCTGTCCCTGTCGGCGCTCCTGTCGGGACCGGGCACGGCCCTGCGCCAGGGGCTCGCGTGGCGGATCTACGAGGATCGCGGCGACGGCACGCGGCCGTCGATCGTCGCCCGCTCGACCGAGGCCGAGCCGCATTTCACCCTCGCGCCGGGCGCCTACGTGGCGACCGTGACCTACGGCTTCGCAAGCGCCTCGAAGCGGATCGTGATGGGCGGGCAGCCGACGACCGACACGCTGCGGGTGGCCGCCGGCGCCCTGAAGCTGGCGGGTGCGGTGGGCGATCAGAAGATCCCGCCCGGTCAGGTGATGTTCTCGGTCTTCGTCCCGGTCGGGACCAATTCCGAGGGCCGGCTCGTGCGCGCCGGTATCAAAACCGGCGAGCTGCTGCGGCTGCCGGAGGGCACGTACCACGTCGTCTCGACCTACGGAGAATCGAACGCGATCCAGCGCGCGGACCTGCGCGTCGAGAACGGCAAGGTCACGGAGGCGACACTCAACCACCGCGCCGCGACGGTGACCCTGAAGCTCGTCGCCGCCCCCGGCGCTGAGGCCTTCGCGGGCACCGCCTTCTCGGTCCTGACCCCCGGCGGCGACACGATCCGCGAGGCGATCGGCGCCTTCCCGCAGGTCACGCTGGCGGAGGGCGACTACGTGCTGATCGCCCGCCACGACGGGCAGGTTTACACCCGCGAGTTCAAGGTCGAGAGCGGGCTCGACCGCGACATCGAGGTCGTGGCGAAGTCCGGCTGACGCTCCCGGGCCGACAACTCCGCGCCGTTCTCAGGCGAAGCGCCGCGCCAGCGCCACGCAGGCGGCCACGGCCAGGGCGGCGGCGATCATGGCGGGCTCGATGTGCTCGCCCAGGACCAGCGCGGCCACGCCGAGGCCCAGGAACGGCTGCAGCAGCTGCAGCTGGCCGACCGACGCGATGCCGCCACGCGCCAGGGCGCGGTACCAGAACACGAAGCCGATGAGCATGCTGAATAGCGCGACGTAGCCGAGTCCCGCCCAGGCCGGCAGCGGGATCGCCGCCAGCTCGGCCGGCCGGAGCAGCAGCGCGAGGGGCAGGCTCACGGGCAGCGACAGGACGGTGGCCCAGGCGATCACCTGCCAGCCGCCCAACCGGCGGGCCAGGACGCCGCCCTCGGCGTAGCCGAGCCCGCAGAGCAGGATCGCGGCCAGCATGAAGGCGTCGCCGGGACCCGGCGGACCGTCGAGCCCCCGCGCGGCGAAGCCGACCGTGACCAGCGCGCCGGTGATCGAGAGCAGCCAGAAGATCGGTGACGGCCGCTCGCCGGAGCGCAGCGCGCCGAACAGGGCGGTGGCGAGGGGCAGCAGGCCGACGAAGACGGTGCCGTGCGCGGCGCCGACCGTGCGCAGGGCCAGCGCGGTGAGGAGCGGGAAGCCGACCACGACGCCCGCCGCCACGATGGCGAGCGCCGGGAGATCGGTCCGGCGCGGGCGCGCCTGCCGGAGCGCCAGCAGGGCGGCCGCGCCGGCGAGGCCGGCGAGCGCCGCCCGGGCCGCGCTGAGGAACAGGGCGTCCATGCCGGTCAGCGCGAGGCGCGTCGCGACCAGCGACGCGCTGAAGATCGCGACGCCGATGAGGCCGTCCACCCAGGCGCCGGTCGCCGGTCCGCGCGTCGTCTCGATCACTCCCCCCGCCACGGATGTCCCCTCCCGATACGTGCGGGTCCCGGCATGCCGTGCCGGGGCGCGGTCGGCCAGGAACGGTTGGGGCGCCACCGGGCAATCTGTCCCGATCGATCTTCGATACAGTTGGCCACCCCGTTCACCGCGCCGGAGCCTCGTGAGGGGTGTCGCCGCGCGGGTCGCGCGCCGGCCGAAGGTTCCATGTTCCGCGCATTAACATTTCCGTGCAGTCACGGAACGATGCGTCCGAGGCGGCCATTTCAGACCACCCATACCGGGCTACTGGAGTACACCATGCGCCGCCTCGTCATCGCCGCCTTCGCCGCCGCCGCCCTCGCCGGGCCCGCGCTCGCCGCCAACGAGGCGCCGCAGACGGTCGCGCCCAAATTCGAGACCGTGCCGCAGGACGCGGTGCTCAGCTACAACCTCATCGGCCTCAACGTGACCGACGCGCAGAACAACACGGTCGGCGAGATCAAGGACCTCGTGATCGATCACGGGAAGCTGGCCGGCTACATCGTCTCGGTGGGCGGCTTCCTCGGCCTGGGCGAGCGCTACGTCGCGGTCTCGCCGAGCTCGATCGCGCTCGGCTACGACGCCGACGCGAAGAAGTGGAAGGCCATCATCGGCGCCAGCAAGGACCAGCTGAAGGCGGCGCCGGAGTTCAAGTACGAGGGCAAGTTCAAGCGCTGAGGCGCACCGCCGCGGCCGGGCCCAGCGCCCGGCCGACCCGGCGCCCCGCACTCAGACGGAGGCGTCGAGGGCCTGTCGCGCCAGGCGGGCGACGAGGGCCTCCCGCTTGGCCTGACGCAGCACGATCCGCGCCGCGGCCCGCGCGTTGGACGCGCGCAGCTCGGCCCGCGGGCCGCCGTCGCGCAGGGCGCGCCACGCCAGCGCGCGGAACCAGCGGACGTTGGCCAGCGCCGCCGCCCTGCGGCTCAGCGGCCCGCCGACATCCAGCGGCTTCTCGAGTGTTCCGGACGTCATGGTCTCGATCCTGAAGCGCGACTCGCCGCTTGTCCGATTATGGAACAACAGATGGCGATTCCACGGGAGCTGAGCAATAGTGTTGCCAACGTGAACTTTTGAATCGAGCGCGAAGACTGCGCATCCACGAAATGAGGTAGTCCCGCCCCGGGACGGCACCGGGCGACGGGGCGCCGCGCGGCAGGCGATCCTGCGGGAACGCCGCGGCGGGGACCCGACTTCCCGCAACGGGAAGCCGGTGCGGCGCCGATCCGGGCCGGTCGATCTGGAGAGCAGGTCGCGTGCCGACGATTTTCGATGCCCATACCTTCGCCCTCACGGCGCATGCGGGTCAGCTCGACAAGGGCGGCGAGCCGTGCATGCGGCACCTGGAACGCGTCGCGAACGCCGCCCAGACCCGGGCCGGTCACGCCCGACTCATCGACGGGCTCGACATCGACCCGATGCGAGTCATGCAGGCGGCGCTCCTGCACGATGTGCTGGAGGACACGCCGCGCACGGCGGCGGACCTCCGCGCCGCCGGCTTCGAGGCCGACATCGTCGAGACGGTGACGCTTCTCACGAAGCCGCAGAGTCGGATCGCTTATTCCGAGCGGATCACCACCCTGATCGCGGCCGGCAACCTCGCCGCGCTGCTGATCAAGATGTCCGATACCGAGGACAACCTCTGCCCGACCCGGATCCCGCCCAACGCCGCGTTCCTGCGCGAGCGCTACGCGACGGCGTTCGAGCGCCTGAAGGCGGCGGCGGCGGCGTGCGGGTACACCGGCCGCTGAGCACCAACCCAGGCGGGGAACATTCGCGCGAGCGTCCGGTAGATCCTGCAACGCCCGGGCTGTCTGCCGAGGTTCCGGACCCGGGGATGTGAGTGCCGGAGAAGCGCCGATGACACCGTCGACCCGTTCACCCGCCGCGATCAGCGACGAGGGCCGCCACGCCCGCGACCGCGGCGATCCGATCACCGCCAACCCCTATCCGGCGGATTCGGAATCCTGGGCCACCTGGGATCGCGGCTACCGGATGCCCGACGAGCAGGCGCGCGCCGCCACCCCGGCTGCGGTCCGGGAGGACGCGCCACCGGAAGCATCGTGATCCGGGACCCGTGCCGGCCGGTCGGCGACGCGGTCGGAACAGCGGCGGTGGCGCGGGGTTGCCCGCACGACCGGTCACGGCTCCGCGAGCGCGATTGCCGGACCGAGAGGGAGATCCGCCATGAAGGTCACGAGTCTCGCCATCGCCGCCCTCCTCGCGGCCGCGATTCCCGCCACGGCAGCCGAGAATGCCGGCAGCGCGACCAGCCGGTCGGGCACGGCCAACAGCACCGGCCCGAGCGACGCGGGGTCCGGCTCGACACCCGGCGCCGCCGGGAGCGGCCCGTCGACCGGCTCGATGAGCCGCTCCGGCACGACGAACAGCACCGGCCCGAACGATGCCGGATCCGGCTCCAAGCCGCCGGCCGGCGGCCGCTGACGGGACCGCGTCGCGCAGCGAGCGGCGCGGAGATCCTGTTTGGCGATATCGCCAAACAGGATCTCCGCGCCCTCACACGCCAAAGGGAGGATCCATGCCGCTAGGCACCCGCATCGCACTCGCAGCCCTTCTGCTGCTCGGCCTCGCCGCCTGCGACGACAAGCAGGCGCAGAACAACACGCCGACGAAACCCGACTCCACCAAGATGGAGCCGCAGACCGACCAATCGGCGCCGAACACGCAGAAGCGCTAGAGCCGTTCCCGAACGGGGCAGGTGCGGACGGGGATGCTCGCCGAGCCGCCGCTGTTCGTTACGCGGGTCCGTTGCCTCTGTGGCGGAGGCCACACGTCTCTGCGGCCCGACCGGGGAACCCGGTCATCCGGACCGTCGCGACACCTCCGGGGTCGGCACCGGCGACGGCCGGGCATCCCGGGCGGTCAAGTCCGGATCGGCGAGGGACTTGTCTCGGATTGGCCGGTGGTTGCGCCGGTCGGCGGATCGCCGGACGGGTCGGCGATCAGCGGTACGGCGGCGCCGAAGCCGAGAGCCGCCTCGACGAGGATATCGTCGAGCGCGTCCGCGACCCACACGGCGCCGTCGAGGACGGATGTCAGGATTCGAGTCATCTGCACCTCCCTCCCGCATCCCGGGTCGCCGCCGCCGGACGGCGGCGACCCGGGATGCGGTCTTCAACCGGTTCGCACCGCCGTCTCAGACGAAGTGCATCGGGAGGGCGCGGTCCAGGATCTCGACGTAGGTCCCGGCGAGAACCGCGACGGTGGCGGCGGCGACGGCCGTGGCGAGGGCGAAGCGGGCAACGAGGGTCATGGAAGTCTCCATCAGGTCCGCGACTGTGTTCGCGGTGTAACCCTGATGTAAGCTCAAGCTTTCCCCGCCGAGGTGCTACGGCACACCCCGGCGATGAACTGACCGGAGCGGCCTATATCGCCGGGCTCGTCAGACGGCGCGCACGGTCGCGAGGAACCGTCCGACCTCGGCGGACAGGTGCTCGGACTGGCGCGACAGCTCCGAGGCCGCGCCGAGAACCTGGCTCGCCGCCGCGCCGGTCTCCTCCGCGGCGCCGGCCACGCCGGCGATGTTGCTGGTCACCTCGCCGGTGCCCTGCGCGGCCTGGGTGACGTTGCGGACGATCTCCTGCGTCGCCGCGCCCTGCTCCTCGACGGCGGCCGCGATCGAGGTGGCGACGCTGTTGATCTCGCGGATGCGCCCGGTGATCGTCCCGATGGCGGAGACCGCCTGACCGGTCACGCCCTGGATCCGGCCGATCTGACTGGAGATCTCCCCGGTCGCGCGGGCGGTCTGCTCCGCCAGCGCCTTCACCTCGGAGGCTACGACCGCGAAGCCGCGGCCCGCCGCGCCCGCGCGGGCGGCCTCGATCGTGGCGTTCAGCGCCAGGAGGTTAGTCTGACCGGCGATCGAGGAGATCAGGCCCACCACGTCGCCGATCTTGGCGACGGCCCCGCTGAGTTCCTGGACGAGGGCGCCGGTCTCGTCCGCCTCGCCGGCGGCGGAGCGGGCCAGCTCGGCCGAACCCTGGACCTGGCGCCCGATCTCCTGGACGGAGGCGCCGAGCTCCTCGGCGGCGGCCGCGACGGTGCTGACGTTCGAGGCAGCCTCCTCGGCGGCGGCCGCGACCGCCCCCGACTGCGCCGAGGTCTGGCCTGCCATGGCCGACATGGAGCCGGCGGTGGCCTGCAGCTCGGTCGCGGAGGCCGAGACCTGCCCGACGATGCCGCCGACCGCCGCCTCGAAGCTGTCGGCCATCTGGCGCATGCCGATCCGGCGCTGCTCCTCGGCGGCGAGGCGCGCCTGCGCGGTCTCGGCCTCCAGCGCCTTCATCTGGATAAGGCCCTGCTTGAACACCGCGACGGCCGACGCGATGGTGCCGATCTCGGTCTTCTCGCCCTGATGCGGGATCTCGGCCGACAGGTCGCCGGCGATCAGCGCCTGCATCGGCCGCACCACCGCGGCGATGCCGCGGGTGACGCCGAGGACGATGATCACGCCCGACAGAGCGGAGACCGCCACGGCGAGAGCGATCGCGACGAGGCTCACCGTCCAGGTCTCGTTGAAGACGGCGGTGCCCTGGGCCTGCGCGGCATCGGCGCCGGCGTTGTTGATGGCGATCAGCTTCTCGAGGGCCTTGGAGGCGGCGCGGCGCGGGATGAGGCCCTTCGTCTCGTAGAGCTGATAGGCCTCGGTCTTCTTCCCGGCGCGCGACAGGTCGACGACGTCGTTGCGCACCGCCGTGAAGGTCTGCGATTCCTGGTTGAACGCGTCGAAAAGCGACCGCTCTTCGGGCGAGCTGAGCAGGCCCTTGTAGACCGCGACCCGGTCGGCCAGCTTTCTGTCGAAGCTGTCCATATCCTTCTCGATGCTGGCGAGCAGCGCCGGATCGGTCGCCTGCGTGTGCCGCAGGAGAAGGCCGCTGCTGCGGGCGGTCAGCGTGTCGATCTCGCCCAGCGCCCGGATGCTCGGCAGCCAGTTCGTATCGATCTCGACCGCCTGCTCACGCAATTTGCGCGTACTCACGAGCCCGAGCACGCCGAGCCCGATCACGAAAACGGTCAGGACCGAGAAGGCCACGACCAGCTTTGTACGAATGGAGACACTTTGTAGCGACACGGCGGCCTCGACGCAGCCGAATAGAACAATTCCGGGGCTGCACGGCGCACGATTAGCGAAATGTATTTAATATCCGCTAATCAGACCTTCGCCTGACTCGCGGGCTGTCGCTCGCCTTCTCACGAAGGGATGCCGGTTTCGCGGCATGGATCTCCGCGGCGGCGCCCGGGCGGACGCGGGGCGGCACCCGACGGGCTCGCCCGCGCCCGAGGCGCCTGCCGGTGTGCCTATCGGGCTGCCGGTTGGGGCATCTTCACGATCTTGCCGTCGGGCAGGATGATGTCACCCGGGCTCTGTCCGGCCGCGCAGGGACCGATGTAGGTGGCGTCGATCACCATCTGGCGTCGCACGGGCTCCTTGGCGTTCGGCATGCCGGTCAGCGTCGTATCCACCTCCATGTGGATCTTGCTGTTGAAGTCGCCGCTGATCTCGGTCGTGCCCGCGGCCGAGATCGGGCCGAGCTTGCACTCGGTCTCGCCCTTGTAGCCGGTGCTCGTCTTGACGATGGTGCGCTTCGCGCAGTTCTGGCCGCCCCCGAACGCGGCCTGCGCGATCTGATCGGTCTTCTCGTCGATGCATTGACGCGCGGTCGTGTTGCCGTCGGGCGACGTGGTCTTGCTCTCCCACAGGCCGGCCTTGCGTGCCGGCAACGTCTCGGCGGAGGCCACACTGGTCATCACGGACAGAATCGCCGCAATCCCGATACCGACGGTACGTGCTCGCATGGATGATCCCTGGATCTGACGCGACTCAGGCGCCGCAACGGGGCGTGGCTAACCGATGCGATACAGGCGAACAAGTCGATCCTGGACCAGCGTTCGCTCCGGAACACTGGAAGGGATCGGCACTCCGGCCGCGGATACCCGGCTTGAGCGGTCCGAATGTCGGGATGACTGAGGGGAGGTTTCGCCCGGGTTCGACCGGATGATGATCCGGCTCACACTGCCCGCTTCAGGCCGACCGCACCGGCGCCGAGACGCGCCTCGATCACCTGCACGATGTACTCGGCGTCGCGGCCGACCGCGCCGAAGCGGCCCGAGCCCCACGTGTTCAGCCAGGGCAGGCCGATGAAGGAGATGCCCGCCTCGGCCGTGACGCCGCGCCTGTGCTTCGGCTGGCCGGCGCCGTTGAACACGGACGCGTCGAGCCACCGGAAATCCGGCGCGAAGCCGATGCACCAGACCACGCTGGCGATGCCGGACCCTTCGAGGGGGAGCGCGGTGACAGGCTCGCCCGGCTCCCAGACCGGCGCGTAGGGCGCCTGGACCGGCGCCGCGATGCCGGCCGCGTCGATATGGGCGTCGATGGCCGCGTTGATGCCGTTGTAGGTCCGGTCGGCCTGGTCGAGCGCGGGCCGGAGGTTGTCCCGGAAGCGGAGGGCGCCCGCCGCGTAGTCCTCGAGGACGCCGTAGAGCGCCATGCCCTCCAGGGCGAAGCGGCGCAGGTCGATGTCCCGGCCGCCGTCGCGACCGGTCACGTAGTGGTTGGTGTTGTCCCGGACGCCGTCGCGCAGCGGGTGATCGTCGACGGTCTTCTCGTAGTAGCCCATGTCGGCGAGCCACGCGACGACGTCGCGGCCGCGGTAGAAGCGGGCGCAGCGGGGTGCGTCGCCCACGGCGAGATGTACCTGCCGTCCGGCGAGATGCAGGTCCTCGGCGATCTGCGCGCCGGACTGCCCCGAGCCGACGACCAGGACCGCGCCGTCGGGCAGCTGCGCCGGGTTCCGATACTGATTCGAGTGGATCTGGGTGATCGCGGGCGGCAGCTTCTCGGCCATGCGCGGGATGATCGGCGTGTGGTAGCCGCCAGAGGCCACCACGATCTCGTCCGCGGTGTAGTCGCCCTCCGAGGTCCGGACCGCGAACACGCCGTCGTCGCGCCGCGCCACGCGCGTGACCGCCACGCCCTCGCGGAGCGGCGGCCTCACCTTGGCGACGAAGGCCTTCAGGTAGGCGACGATCTCGTCCTTCCTCATGAACCCGTCCGGGTCCGGCCCGTCGTAGGGGTGGCCCGGCAGGTCGCACTGCCAGTTCGGGGTGACGAGGCAGAACGTGTCCCAGCGCTGCGTCGCCCAGGTGTGCGCGGCCGTGTGCTTCTCGAAGACGAGGTGCGCGATTCCGCGCTGCTTCAGGTGGTAGCTGACCGAGAGGCCAGCCTGGCCGCCGCCGACGACAGCGACGGGAACGTGACGGGTCGTTGTCGTCATGGCTGCAACTCCGTGAAGGCTGCCGCGCCGCGGGCGCAGGCGGCGTAGGCGTCGCGGTGACGCGTCGCGCAGGCGCGCCAGGAATGGGCGGCCGCGCGCTCCAGCCCCGCCGCCCGCAGGCGGGCGCGGGTCCGCGGTTCCAGCGCCGCCGCCATGGCGGCGGCGATGCCGTCGGGGTCGGCGGGATCGACGAACAGCGCGTCGGCCGGCGTCAGGTACTCGGTGAAGGGCGGTCGGTCGGAGACGATCGCCGGCGTTCCGCAGGCCATGGCCTCCAGAACGCAGAGGCCGAACCCCTCGGTCCAGGACGGGAAGGCCAGCAGGTCCGCGGCCCGGTAGAGCGCCGGCATGTCGGCCTGCGCGACGGGCCCCGTCTCGATGACGGCCGCGCCGCGGCCCACGTCCAGACCCGCGGCGACGAGGGTGGCGCGGCAGCGTTCGCGGTAGCCGGCGTGATCGAGGAGCGAGGCGCCGCCCGCGACGACGAGCTGGGCATGCGGGTGGCGCGTCCGCAGGCGCGCGAACCCCGCGATGATGCCGAGGCTGTTCTTGCGCTCCTCGAGGCCGCCGACGCTGAGGACGATCGGCCCCGCGCCGAGCCCCCAGCGCGCCCGCAGAGCCGCGTCGCCCTCCGCGGCCGCGGGGCGATAGACCGACAGGTCGACCCCGTTGCCGACGATCCCGGCCTCGGCGCCGATCGCGTCCCGGATCCAGTCGGCCCACAGGCGGCTGACGCAGAGCAGCCGGCCGGCCTCGCGGATCGCGCGGTCCTGCCAGCCCGCGAGGACGGGGTCGGCGAAGCTGTCGACGTGGTGGACGGTCCGGACGAAGCCCGGGATCAGGCGCCGGTGCTTCAGGGTCGCGAGGGCGTTGCCGCCGATGCCGTCATGGGCGTGGAACACGTCGAAGTCGCGGGCCGCCGGGCTCGCGAAGTGGCGCAGGTAGTCGTGGATGCGGGTTCGTACGAGGTCGACCGTCCCGCCCGCGACCGGCTCGGCGGCGACCGCCACGGTGGGGCAGGACGCGTCCCGGAAGAACCCGCGGCCGGACGGGTCGGGCGCGTGGACCACCGCCGCGTGACCGAGTTCGCACAGGGCCTCGGCGAGGGCGAGGCAGTGGGCGACCCCGCCGCGCGGGTTGGTGGAGTGGGTCAGGAGGGCGACGCGCAGCGGCTTCACGGCGTCGCCCCCGGGCCGTCCCTGCCGCAGCCGATCAGCGGGCCGGTGGCGAAGTCCCAGACGACGGCCTCGGCGCCCGAGGCGTCCCGCAGCCGGACGGCCCGGCCGGCGTCGAGGCCCCCGATCCGGGCCGCCGCGATGCCGCGCTCGGCGAAGCGCGCGGTGACGGCCGCCGTGCGGTCGGGGCGGACGCTGACGAGGTAGCCGAAGCTCGGGAACGCCGTCAGCCAGCGCGTGAGCGGGACGTGGTCGGGCCGCGGGATCGCGTCGAGGTCGATGACGCCGCCGACGGCGGAGCATTCGAGCAGCATCAGGGCCGTACCGACGACCCCCGCCATGCTGATGTCCTTGGCGGCGCCGGCCAGGCCGTCCTCAGCGAGGCCCGGCAGCAGGGCGAGGTCGCCCCGCAGCCGCGCGCCCGGCGCGCCGGTGGAGGCGTCCCAGTAGGGGTGCGGATCGCGGAAGCGCCCGCGCAGGTCGATGGCGGCGACGAGGTCGTCGCCGGGCGCGGCGTCGAAGCTCGTCAGCAGGCGCGGTCCCGCCCGGCCGAGCACCGCGACCGCGAGGTTGCCGGCGGCCGCGCGGGTGTTGGTGTGGCCGCCGACCACCGGGACGCCGTAGAGCGCGGCGGCGTCGGACAGGCCGGCCAGGATCGGGTCGGCGGCCCCGGCCTCCCGGGCCCAGAGGGCGTCGACGACGGCGAGCGGACGCCCGCCCATGGCGGCGACGTCGCTCAGGTTGACCATGATCCCGCAATAGCCCGCGAAGTACGGATCGTCGGCCACGAAGCTGTCGAGGAAGCCCTCGATGGCCAGCAGCAGGTGCCCGTCGCCGTCGGGGATCGCCGCGCAATCGTCGCCGACCGGCACGGCCGCGTGCCGGCTCCCGAGCCCGAGCCGCCGCACCACCGCGTCGATGTCGCGCTTGTGGCCGACCCCGCGGGCCTCGCGGATCTGGCGGGCCAGCGCCCGGACGTCGATCCCGGCGGTCACGCGGCCCTGCGGAAGGTGAGGAGGCCGTGCTCGGGATCGTGCATCGGCGGGTAGGCCGCGAGGTCCGCCTCCATCAGGCGGTGGGGCCGCCCGTGCAGGTCCAGCGCGTCGAGGCTCTCCCAGTGCAGGGCCTCGAACAGCGCGACGTTGCCCTCCTGGACGTGTGCGAGGAAGCGGGTGCAGCCCCGCGCGTGGGCCGAGGACACCGCGACCCGGATGAGGCCGGTGCCGAGGGCGGCGGCGCTGCGGAAAGGCTTGGCGACGGCGAGGCGCGAGCCCCACCACGTTCCCGGGCGCGCGCCGTCTTCGTGGATCCGCACGGTGCCGACGACGGCGTCCGCGTCGCCGCCGAGCGTCGAGAGGGCGCAGACCGGGACGGCGTGCGCGTCGATCGCGTCGCGGTCGTCCTCGGCGAAGATCCCCTGCTCCGCGCAGAAGACCTGCCGCCGCAGGGCGGCGCAGGCGCGCCGCTCCCAGGGCGCGACCGCGAATTTCACCCGGAAGTGGCTGGGCCGGTACGGCGGAACGGGGTCGAACATCAGGCCGCCTCCCCCGCGCGCTCGTAGGTGGAGAGCGCCGAGCAGGCACCGCACCGGCCGCAGCCGGCCTTGATGTCGGTGGAGCGCAGGTTCGCCCGCCCCAGCATCTCCGCGAGCGGCTTCAGGACGGCGTGCATGAAGTTGGGCCCGGGGGCCGGATGGCTCTCCAGCGGCGTGCCGGAGATCGGCACGAAGGGCACCACGAACGGGTAGACGCCCATCCCGATCAGCCGGTCGGCCATCGCGAGGATCGCCTCCGGCGCGTCGCCGAGGCCGGCGAGGATGTAGGTGGAGACCTGGCCGCGCCCGAAGACCGGGACAGCGGCCGCGAAGGCATCGTAGTACCGCTCCAGCGGCACGCCCGCCTTGCCGGGCATGATCCGCGCCCGCACCTCGGGCGTGACGGCTTCGAGATGCATGCCCAGCGCGTCGATGCCCGAGGCCTTCATCCGCTCGAACCAGCGGTCGTCGTCGGGCGGCTCGCACTGGGCCTGGATCGGCAGGTCGACGGCCGCCTTCACCGCGAAGGCGCTCTCACACAGGATCGCGGCGCCGCGGTCAGTGGCGTTCGGCGTGCCGGTGGTCATGACCATGTGCTTCACGCCGTCGAGCAGCACGGCGGCGCGGGCGACCTCGGCGAGCTGCTCGGGTGTCTTGCGGGCCACCGTGCGGCCGGCCGCCAGCGACTGGCCGATCGAGCAGAACTGGCAGGTCTTCGCGCGGCTCTGGTAGCGGATGCAGGTCTGCAGCACCGTGGTGGCCAGCACGTCGCGCCCGTGCAGGACGGCGATCTTCGCGTAGGGCACACCGTCGAAGGTGGAGAGGGCGTAGAAGCGCGGGCGGCCCGGGAAGGTGACGTGGCCGACCACGACGCCCGCGTGCTCGATCACCGCGATTCCGTCCGCGTCCGGCGGGCGCACCAGGAAGGGCGAGTCGAAGGCGGCCTCGGTGTGGACCGGCACCATCACGGTGCGGCCCGCGATGGTCATCGCCTTGTGGTCCGAGGGGCCGGCGCCGCCGCGGCGGCTCGGCGCGCCGGCGCGGCTGTCGGCGAGCCTAACGCCGCAGGATTGCAACGCGTTGATCAGGCGCTCCGTCGGCATCCCGATCAGGCCCGTCGGGGCCGTCGGGGATATGGGACGGCGCGTCGGAAGCGGGCTGCTGGTCATGGTCGGGGCTCCGGGGGGCGGTCTGCGAACGGGCCGGCCGCTGCACGAAGGCGGCCGGGCGGTCGTCGTGCAGCAGGCTGAGGAGCTCCGGCCGCGCGTAGTGGCCGACCGAGTCCATCATCCGCTTGCGCTTGGTCACCAGCGCGAGATCCATGTCGGCGATCAGGATGCCCTCGCCCGGTCCCAGGGGATCGGCGAGGTGCTTGCCCTCGGGCGACACGATGGCGGTGCAGTTCCCGCCGCGGCAGGCGCCGCGCAGGCGCTCGTCCGGGCAGACCTGCGCGACCTGCGCGTCGGTGAGCCAGCCGGTGGCGTTGACCACGAAGCAGGCCGCTTCCAGGGCGTGGTGGCGGATCGTCACCTCCATCTGATCGGCGAAGATCTGGCCGACGAGGGAGCCCGGGAACTGCGCGGCGTGGATCTCCTCGTGGCCCACCATCAGGGCGTAGCGGGCGAGCGGGTTGTAGTGCTCCCAGCAGGCGAGCGCCCCCACGCGGCCGACCGCCGTCTCCACCACGGCGAGGCCGGCGCCGTCGCCCTGCCCCCAGATCATGCGCTCGTGGTAGGTCGGCGTGATCTTCCGGCGCTTGAGCTTCAGGGCGCCGTCCGCGTCGAAGATCAGCTGCGCGTTGTAGAGCGATCCGTGGTCGCGCTCGTTGACCCCGACCACGATCACGGCCCCGTGGCGCCGCGCGGCCGCGGAGACCGCCTGCGTCACCGGACCCGGCACGGCGACCGCGCGCTCGTAGAGGCGCAGGTGCTCGGGCCCCTGGAGCGCGGGCGGGAGAACGAACGAGAAGTAGGGATAGTAGGGCACGAAGGTCTCGGGGAAGACCATGAAGCGCGCGCCCTTGGCGGCGGCCTCGTCGACGGCGTTGAGCACGCGCTCCAGGGTGCCGTCCGGGCGGTCGAGGTCCGGCGCGATCTGGATCGCGGCAGCCCGCACGATCCGGGTCTCTGACATGGGTGGTCCTCCGGCTGAGCCAGCGGCTGCGCGCGTCGCGCGCGGCCGCCGGGGGCGTTGGCGCGGTCGTCAGACGGTCCAGGTGTCGATGATCACCGCGTTGTCGCGCTTGTGCAGGAGGATGCAGTCGAGCACGTCCAGGGGGTTGATCATGCGAATACCCTCGATGAAGGCCGCCTCGCTGTGCCCGTACAGGGCCTGTGTCGAGAAGCGGCAGGCGTAGACCTTGCCGCCCTCGGTCATGAACTTCTCGAGCTGGTTGTTGAAATTGAGATGGCCCGGGAACGCCTCGTCGCCGAGCCGGGGGAACCCGCGCTGGATCCCGAGGGTGATGCCCGGGCCGTAGAGCAGGATCGAGGTCTCGAAGCCCTTGCGCTGCAGGCGGGTGGCCTGGAGCAGGTTGACGAGGCCGATCGAGCCCTCGAACGCGACGGTGTGGAAGGTGACGAGGGCCTTCTGGCCGGGTTCGGCCTTCACGTCCTCGAAGACCTTCTCCTCGTAGTCGACCAGGACGTCGCCCTTCTTGTGCGGCTCGCGGTTCACGGCAGGCATTGCTCACGCTCCTCGATGGTCTGACCCGCGGCAGGGGGTGCTGCGCACGTTCAGACAGTCGGATGGCAAGCCATGTGCCAGATCGGAGCCGTCAGGAATGCATTCAATAACGCGCCCTGCGATGCATACAATGATACGATCAATTGAGCGAAGTCGATCCGCTCGGTTCTACTCGACGACGCACAATTCATCATCAGGATTTGCGCACGTCGTCGCCAGATGACGCGCGCTTCGGCGACGAGTATTGTACGCATTGCACGCATCGATCGCGCCGTGATAGGCCGTCACGCGCCCGGTACGGCGCTTGCAAGCCATACAATCGATCATTGATCGGTTTTCAGGTCGCGGGTGCTGGACGGATGAAGGCTGGCGGGCGGGGAGGACGGTCGGTCGACCGGGGCGACGCGGCCGGTATCTGGACGCCGGACCTCAGGCGCTGGGGCAAGCCCCATTACCTAGCCATCGCGGACGCGCTGGCGGACGACATCCGGACCGGCCACCTGCTTCCGGGCACGCGCCTGCCGACCCAGCGCGCGCTCGCCGCCACGCTCGACCTCAATTTCACGACCGTGTCCCGCGGCTACGTCGAGGCCCACAGGCGCGGCCTGATCGAGGGCCGGGTCGGTCGGGGCACCTTCGTGGTCGACCCGGCGGACGCCGCCCGCACCGCTGGGCCAGCCCTTCCCCGGCGGCCGGGACCGGTCGACTTCACCATGAACCTGCCCCCGGAACCCGACCTGCCCGGCCTGCGGGCCCGCATGCGGTCGTCCTTCGCGGAGCTCTCGGGCGATCTCGCCGACCTCCTGCGCTACCAGGGCTTCGGCGGGACGGAGGCGGACAAGGAGGCCGCGCTGCGCTGGCTCGCGGGTCGCGGGATCGCGGCGGCGCGCGAGCGCCTGCTGATCTGCCCCGGCGCGCACAGCGCCCTGTCCAGCATCCTGGGACAGGTCGCGCAGGCGGGCGACACGATCTGCGCCGAGCGAATCACCTATCCGGGTATCCGGACCCTCGCGGCGCACCGGGGCCTGCGCCTCGTCGGCCTCCCGATGGACCGCCACGGGCTCGACCCCGACGCCTTCGCGGCCGCCTGCACGCGGGGAGCGCCGAAGGCCCTCTACCTCAATCCCCTGCTGCAGAACCCGACCACCGCGACCCTGTCCCGTGCCCGGCGCGAAGCCGTCATCGCGACGGCCCGCCGCTACGCGGTCACCATCATCGAGGACGACGCCTACGCGCGCATCTGCCCGGCACCGCCGCCGAGCTTCGCCGAACTTGCGCCCGAGATCACCTACTACGTGGCGGGCGTCGCGAAGTGCCTGGGCGCCGGCCTTCGCCTCGCCTTCCTGATCGCCCCGAACGCGCGGGCCGCCCTGCCCCTCGGCGACGCCCTGCGCGCTGCCACCGTGATGGCGTCGCCGATCTCGACCGCGCTGACGACGCGCTGGATCACGGACGGGACGGCGGACGCCATCGTGGATTTCGTCCGCGCCGAGTCGGCCGCGCGCCAGAGCCTCGCGGCCGCGCTGCTGCCCGCCGAGGCCTACGTCGCGGACCCGCACGCCTTCCATGTCTGGATCACCCTGCCGGCGGGATGGACGCGCTCGGCCTTCGCCAGCCAGGGCCGCGCGGCCGGTCTCGGGGTGGTCGGCAGCGACCCCTTCTGCGTCGCGGGGACGCCGCCCGAGGCCGTCCGCCTCTGCCTCGGCGGCCCTTCGACCCGGCAGCAGATCGCCCACGGGCTGGAGAGGCTGGCCCACGCCCTGGACGGCTCGCCGGCGCTGGCCTCGACCTACATCTGACGGAGCCGGCCGCGTCCCTTCGACCGCGGGCGTCAGGTCGGTCGAATCGTGCCGGCGCGTGGCATCCAGCCGCATCGCGTCGCGGCGCGCCGATCCGGCAGCGAAGACCAGAAATCCTATTCTACGTTAGCATAAGAACTTCCGTGCAACCTGAGAGCATGACGGCGCCGGATCTCGGCGTCGAAATCCGTACCCTCGATTGTATAGTTTACGGGCACTGATATCGAAGATTGCGTAAAAATTTACTGCTCTGGTAGTTTTGCACTATCCCAAACCCTCTCAATCTTGAACTATTGTGCCGTTCAGATTTAAGTCATCGTTCACGATTGTGCGCAATCATTATGCGAGGCCGTCATGCCGTGACAGTAAATCAGCGGCAGATCCCAAGAAGAACCGCGTGTTCGCACTCGGGATCCCGGCAATGACATGAAGGGATGGGATCATGCTCGGCGCCCTGCGCGGTCGTGAAGGTCTGGCGGCGAAATTCGACGCCCTCGACCGGTCTCAGGCGGTCATCGAGTTCGAGCCGGACGGCACCATCATCACGGCCAACGCCAACTTCCTGACGATGATGGGCTACGCCCTGCCCGACATCCGGGGCCAGCGCCACGCCCTGTTCGTGGAGGCGGCGCACCGGGACAGCCCGGCGTATCACGCCTTCTGGGACGCCCTGCGGCAGGGCACCTGCCAAGTGGCCGAGTTCAAGCGGATCGCCCAGGGCGGCCGCCACGTCTGGGTGCAGGCGAGCTACAATCCGGTGCTCGACCGCGCGGGCCGCGTCGTGAAGGTGGTCAAGGTCGCCTCGGACATCACGGCGCAGAAGCTGCTGATGCTCGACTACGCCGGTCAGATCGCGGCGCTGCACCGGTCCCAGGCGGTGATCGCCTTCGATCCGGCCGGCACGATCCTGGAGGCCAACGGCAACTTCCTCGAGACGATGGGGTATCGCCTGGAGGAGATCCGGGGCCAGCACCACGGCGTGTTCGTCGACCCGGCCGAGCGGTCGAGTGCCGGCTACCGCGCGTTCTGGGAGGGCCTTGGCCGGGGTGAGTTCGCGGGCGGCGAGTTCCGCCGCATCGCCAAGGGCGGCCGTGACGTCTGGATCCAGGCGACCTACAATCCGATCCTCGATGCCAGCGGCTGCGTCCTCAAGGTCGTCAAGTTCGCCGCCGACATCTCCGCGCAGGTCCAGGAGCGCCACCGGCGCGTCGCGGCGCAGCGGGCGATCGGCGTCGACCTCGACGCGATCGGCACCGCCGTCGAGGGCGCCAGCCGCCGGACCGCGGAGGCCGTCGACCTCGCCGGGCGGGTGTCCGGCGACATCCAGAGCGTGGCCTCGGGCGCCGAGGAGCTGTCGGCCTCGGTGGGCGAGATCAGCCAGCAGGTCAGCCACGCGGCGCGGATGGCCGGCGAGGCCGTCGAGCAGGCCCGGCACACCAGCACGATCGTCGAGGGCCTGAGCGGGCAGGCGGCGCAGATCGGCGACGTCGTGACCATGATCCAGGGCATCGCGGCCCAGACCAATCTGCTCGCGCTCAACGCCACGATCGAGGCGGCCCG